>JBGQCL010000001.1:0-85072 GCA_041495365.1 Kofleriaceae bacterium
ACGGGCCAGCGCGGCGCGCAGCACCGGCGCGCTCGCGGCGTCGCCCTCACCGCCGTCGTCGGCGCCGGCCGGCACCACGTACGCGACCAGCCGCTTGCCGGCGGGGCCGTCGTCGCGCAGCACCACCGCGCACGCGGCGACGCCGGGCAGCGCGCCGAGCCGCGCCTCGATCTCGCCGAGCTCGATGCGGAACCCGCGCAGCTTGACCTGGCCGTCGGCGCGGCCGACGAAGTCGAGCGCGCCGTCGGGGCGCCACCGCACCCGATCGCCGGTGCGGTACAGCCGGTGCGGCGGCTGCGTGCCCCCCAGGTGGTCGGGCACGAAGCGCTCGGCGTCGAGCTCGGGGCGCGCGAGATAGCCGCGCGCCACGCCGAGGCCGCCGACGAACAGCTCGCCGACGATGCCGACCGGCACCGGCGCACCGGCGCGGTTGAGCACGTAGACCCGGGTATCGGCGATCGGACGGCCGATCGGGATCGCGGTCTCGGCGGGGATGTCGCGCGGGATCGCGTAGGTCGTCGTGAACGTCGTGCACTCGGTCGGGCCGTAGCCGTTGACCAGCTCGGTCGCCGGCAGCGCGGCGAGCGCGCGCCGCACGTGGCTCGGCGACAGCGCCTCGCCGCCGGTGAACAGCTGGCGCAGCCCGGCCAGCAGCCCGGGATCCTCGTCGACGACCGAGTTGAACAGCGCCGCGGTGAGCCACGCCGAGGTCACGCCGTGGGCGGCGATCGCGCGCGCCAGTCCGCGGCCGGTCGGGATCGGCTCGCGATGGACCACGCAGGCGCCGCCGTGCAGCAGCGGCCCCCACAGCTCGAGCGTCGACGCGTCGAACCCGAGCAGCGCGGCGTGGAGGAACCGGGTGTCCGCGTCGAGCCGGACGTAGGTCACGCGGCCGACCAGCCGGACGATCGAGCGATGCTCGACCTGCACGCCCTTGGGCTGGCCGGTCGAGCCCGACGTGTACATGACGTAGGCGCGGGTGCGCGGCGTGGCGCGCTCGACCCGCGGCGCCGCGGCCTCGTCGCCCGCCGCGACATCGTCGATCCCACGGGGGGCTCTGCCCCCCGCCCCGCCGGCGGAGCCGTCGGGGTCCCCACCCCCCGTCTCGCTGCGCTCGACGAACACCGTGGTCGTGGCGAGCGCCGCCAGCGCGCCTGCCCGGGCGCGCCGGGTGACCAGCACGCGGGCGCCGGCGTCGCCGATCGCGAACCGCAGCCGCTCGACCGGATGATCGGGGTCGAGCGGCAGGTACGCGCCGCCGGCCTTGAGGATCGCGAGCGCGGCGACCACCGCCTCCGGCGAGCGCTCGAGGCACAGCGCCACCGGCTGGTCGTTCACGACCCCGGCGGCGATCAACCGCTCGGCCAGCGCGTCGCTCCAGCGATCGAGCTCGCGATAGCGGAGCTGACCGCCGTCCCAGATCAGCGCGACGCGGTCCGGCCCCGCGGCGGCCTGCTCGCGGAACAGGCCGTGCACCGTGGCCTCGGTGCGGTACTCGGTGGTGGTCTGGTTCCAGTCCTCCACGACGCGCTGGCGCTCGGCCGGCGACAGCGGCGACACGGTCTCGAGCCGCGCCCCGGGCGCCACCAGCGCGGCCATCGTGTGGTGCAGCAGCTCGGCGAGACGCTCGATGGTGGCGCGGTCCAGCGCGGCGAACCGCGCGGTCGCCGACGGGCCGCGGCTGTGCCACACCAGCGCCGGGCCGCCGTCCCCGGACGCCGCGCGCTCGCCGTCGCCCCACGCCGTGTGCGGCGCGGGCTCGCCCTCGGCCGTGCCCGCACGCGCGACGCCGTTCGAACCGCGGACCGGCGCCGCCGCCGCAACCCCGGCGAGCCAGGGCGCGAGATCGCCCCCGGCAGGCACGTCGAGCGCGACCGCGACCGGCGCGGCGGCCTGCTCCGCACCGCCGCCCGGCCACCGGCCGATCCGCACACGCGCGACGCCGATCAGCCGCGCCAGCACGAGCGCCCACCCGGCGCGCCAGACCGAGTCGGTGTCGATGCCGACCCGCTGCGCCAGCGCGGCGAGCCGCGCCGCATCGGCCGCCGCGAGCTCGACCGTCACCGCGCTCTCACCGGCGGCCGCGGACGTCGCCGCGGTCGTGATGTCGAGCAGATCGTCCGCGCTATCGGCTGGGGTCATGGGGTGGTCTCCTGGCTACGCGCGACCAGCGCACGGACGAGCTCCATCGCCACGGTCATCGCGTCGAACTGCCGCGCCCCGCCGGAGTACTCGATGCTCACCACGCGCAACCCCGGCCAGTCTACCGTCGGGCGCTCCATCTCAGCAACCCACCAGCGGCGACGATTGGCGAGCCGTGCATTCGTGACGAGGTGCTGCGGTCCGTCCCGAGGCACGGTGGGGGGGCATTCCTCGCCATCCGGCGACGGCGCCTGCTGACCTACCACCTTCGCTCCTGCGTTCGTTCCATGACACGCCGCCTGCTGCGCCGTCCGACCGCTCGGCGGACGTCCCGGCGGTGTCTGAAGAATCACGGTATAGTTGAGGTCGGCCCGCTGAGGCCGGAGAATCCACTGGCGGAGCAGCAGTGGTCTTGATTTGATGTGCGCCATGCGATCGGCGCTTCTCGTGCTCGCGGCGACGAGCTTCACGCTGTCCACGTCTCGACCGGCCGACGCGTGCAGCCCGCCGCCGTGCTGGGGCGGCGCGTTCGTGCCGGGCAACCACGGCCGGGTACCGGCGAACGCGCCGGCGCTGTTCTGGCGCCCGATGTTCGTCTACGACGACCTGACGTCGCATCGCATGAACGTCGTGCTGACCCGCGCGGCGGACCCGACCACGCCGGTCCCGTTGACCGCGCAGTCGTTCGGATTCGGCGACTTCCTGCTCGCGCCGAACGCTCCCCTGGCGCCGGGTGATTACGTCCTCACCGACCACACCGACTGCGACGAGTTCGGCATCACCGGCCCGCAGGTCGCGTTCACGGTCGGGCCCACCGCGCCGATGCCGTCGGAGCTCGGCACGCTGACCGCGATCCCGGAGGGCGTCCAGCCGATCGAGCTGTCGACCAGCCTCGGCTCGTGCTCGGTGCAGACCCCGGTCGCCGCGGCGCAGATCCAGCTCACGCCGTCGGGTCTCGTTCAAGACCGACGTCGCGCCGCTGATCGGCCACTGCACCACGGGAGACGGATGCCACGGGATCGGCAGGCTCATGACCTGGCCTACCAGGCGATGATCAACGTCGTCGCCGCGGATTGCAGCGACCAGCGCGTGATCGTCAAGCCCGGCGATCCCTCGGCGAGCTATCTGGTCGACAAGCTCCGGGGCGTCGACCTGTGCAGCGGCGCGCGGATGCCGCCGCAAGGCGCGCCGCTGTCCGACGCCGACATGGCCAGGATCGAGGCGTGGATCTGTCAGGGCGCGGCCAACAACTGAGCGGCGAGCCCGGAAACTTCACCACGACGTCAGGGTGCTCCTACCGGCGGAGGATCTGCCCCAACTTCAACCGATCAAAATCTCTGCGGCGAGGTACTAGTTGTCGCTCAGCAATGTTCGGCTCGGCGTGCTGCCCGCGCACTTCCGCGTCCTCGCTGAGGGCGCCGGGCTCGCCATGTGGAGGCCGAGGAACGCCGGAATCGCGACCCTCACCGACATGACCGACGACTCGATCTGGGTCGCGAGGCTGCGCATGGTGTTCCAGCGGGGTGACACGCTGGCATCCGGGGATGCCGTGGTACCGAAGGCGCGCGGGCAGGGTGACCGGCACCATGTCCTCGTCCTCGGTGCCTCGCGGCGACATGTCACGATCGCAGACCGCAACCCCTGGCACGAGGACGTGTACGACCTCCCGCCTGGCAGCTTCACGAACAGCTGGCGGTCCGCCCGCGACAAGGGCGGCTCGCTGTGGGCCGCCCGGCTGAGCGCTGCCTCGGTGGCTTTGCGCCCCACTCGCCACGCTGCTCTACGACCCCTTTGGTAACTCGCTGACTTCGCTAGTTCCCTCGAGATAGCTTGACATTTTCGCAAGTCGGTCCATGCTGGTTCATGGCGTGAACGACCCGAAGGCCCTCGTAGAGATCCAGCGCCTGGCGAGCCTGAACCGGATCGTCTACACCGGTCACGCGCTGCTTCGCATGGATGGCCGGGGGGCGAGCCGGAATGACGTCCGCAGCGCATTGATCTCCTCGACCTCTGCCCGCCGGCAGGAACGCGGCACATGGCGTGTCGAAGGCGGCCGGGACCTCGATGGTGATGACCTGACCGCGATCGTCGACATCGAAGCTGACGTGATCGTCGTGACTCTGTTCTGAGGAGGCCTGCATGCGATGCCCGAACTGCAACAAGGACGATCTTCAAGGCTGGGAGGGGCACATCACGCGGATGGGAATCAAGATCTCTGCCCGCGGGCAGCGGTGCACGGCATGCGGTGAGACCCTGTACGACCACGAGGAGGTCGGCCGCCAGGAGCAGGAACTTGCGGCCGCGCTCGTGGATCGCGGGGTTCGCACCGGTCCCGAGTTCGCGGTCGTGCGCAAGGCGGCAGGGTTCCGCGCCGTCGAGATCGCCGAACTGTTCGGTGTGCGGCCGGAGACCGTCTCGCGCTGGGAGCATGGCGAGGGCGAGATCCCTCGCACCGCGGCGTTCGCGCTCGGCCAGCTCTACGTGCACCCCAAGCGGACGCGGCAGAGCTTCGAGGTGCTCGCCGCAACGTGAGTGGGTGACGGCCGGAACGCCACTGGTCCTCCCGTCCGCGTCCGAGGATCCGCCCGCTGAAGACGGTAGGAACCGCACCCGTGCTGGCTACCCATGTCGTCCAGCTGGATCACGATGCGTCACGCCGCCCTGCGGTAGTCGACGTGAAGCCCGCCGAGCACGCTCGTGACCGCGATCGGCTTGGACGGATCGTGGGCCGTCACGCGACTCCCCGGTACGCGTTGCTCAATGCCCTGATGAGGCCGGCTCTTGTTGAAGTAGCGCTGGTATTGGTGCAAGAGAGAGGGAAGATGCTGGTCGTCGACGAGCAGCACGTGGTCGAGCAGCTCTCGTCGGACGCTGCCCACGAACCGCTCCGCGACGGCGTTCATATTCGGCGCCCGAACCGCCGTCCGGATCACCTTCGCGCCGACGCTTTGTGCCGCGCGGTCGAACTCCGGGCCGAACTTGTCGTCGCGATCCCGCAGGAGCACGGCCGGTGCGTCCCCATCCATCGTGGCGTTGCGCAGCTGCTGCGCCGTCCACGCCTGGGTCGGATTGCGCGTCGCGGCGACGTGGATCACGCGCCGCGACGCCAGGTGGACGATGAAGAACGCGTAGACTTGGCGGAACAGGAGGTCGTGGGTCTGGATGAAGTCGCAGGCCCACATGCGATTGGCGTGGTTCTTCACGAACTCCCGCCACGGTCCCGCGCGGATTCGTAGGGTAGTGCAGCTGCTGAACTCGGCGTCGCGGCCGCGAGCGCGACGAGGCGTCCTCGTCGGAAGCTGAAGTCAGGAACTGGCGTGCTTTACGAACAGCACGTCGAAGGCCGGTTTCCAGGTCTTACCGCCGTCCTTCGACATGACCGCCGATTCGCGCACGCCCTTGCCTTCGGCTTTCCAGGTAATGCGCTGGTGGATCGTGCTCCCATCCCGGAGGTGCGTCTCGCCTTCCAGGATCAGCGCACCACCCTTGAAGTTGCCGTAGATCGCCATGATGGCGCCCCGGTTGGTGACCCAGGTCTGCTGCCACTGCTTCCGGACCGGGTCGTAGCTGAGGATGCTGTCGCCGATGAGCCCATCGGTCTGTTCGTAGAGCTCGTGCACGGCGCAGCCGGCGGCGATCGGGTCCACGTGGGTGCGGGCGATGGAGGTCGTGCGATCCTTCGAGTCCGAATCGAGGGTGTCCCAATCACCCAGCCAGAAATCCAGCTGATGGTATTCCGGAGCCGAGCAGTTGGCGGTAGCTGGTGCGGCGCCACTGGTGGAAGCGGTGGCGGCCAGCAGGGCGAGGGCGAACAGCGGTCTCAGCATGGCGGCATCTCCTGGTTGAGGTCCCGGAGTGAACCACGCGAGCCGCGTCATTTCCGGCCGTTTCCGGACCTCTTTCACCTCGGTCGAGCCGCCACACTGCGCTGCACCCTTCCCTGCTGGTCCAGAACGCGGCGACCGAGCGCTTTGCCCTTCGCCGCGAGCCGGCGGCGTTGGGCGTCGGTGAAGTGCACTCGCCGGCCGCCCATCTGCTCGCGCAGAACGCGGTTCTCCTCCTGGAGGAACTCGACGATCTCGAGCTGGCGGCGGTTCACCCAGCCGGCGAACACGAGCAGCAAGAATTGGAGCGGCGCGACCGACATCTTCGGCGATCCTACCGTGCCGAGATCCCGGTTCGGCTGGCGCCACGCGGGAGCGGCAAGCGGCAAAGCATGATCCTTCCAGATGGTTTCAGCCGATCCTGTGCTGGCATAGGACGAGCTCGCGTCGGCGCTGTTCCGCTTTCTGCCATCGCGCGCGGGACGGCCGCCCCCGGCGGGTGTGGTTCTCGAGATCATTCGCTCCCTTCTGCGAACGTGGCATCGTGCCGCTGCTCGGAGTGGGCGCCAGCCACAGAACAGGTTCGGCGATGGAGCGCGCCTCGCCGAGTCGGCGCACAGCGTCGGCCGTGTCGGGTAGCTCGAGCACCGCGAACGCAATCACCTCAGCTTGGTCGAGGTCCCGCCTGGATCGCGCGCCTCGCACCATGCCGGCAGGTACTCGCGGCGGAGGATCAAGTTGGCCACCGAGCTACGGCGGGGCGTTGGCGACCAGCCCGACCACGACCGTGATGTTGTCGTCGCCGCCGCGGCTGTTGGCGAGCTCGACCAGGGTCGCCGGCAGCCGGCGGTACCAGGTCATCGCGACGATCCGCTCCAGCTCGCCGTGCTCGACATGGTTGCTCATGCCGTCGGAGCACAGCAGGAAGCAGTCGCCGGCCGATACCGGCACGCTCTTGGTATCGGCCTCGATCTCGCGCTCGAAGCCGATCGACTTGGTGATCACGTGGCGGAACTTGCTCGACCTGGCCTCGGCCTCGCTGATCGAGCCCGCGCGCAGCTGCTCGGCGATCCACGAGTGATCCTCGGTCAGCTGGCGGAGCTGGCCGTCGCGGAACACGTAGCACCGCGAGTCGCCGGCGTGGACCACGTGGGCGCGACCGCCGTGGACCAGCATCGCGGTCAGCGTCGTGCCCATGCCGCGCAGCTCGGGCCGGGCCCACGACGCCTCGAAGATCGCCGAGCTCGCCCGCCGGACCACGCCGCGCATCACCTCCAGCGCCGGCGAGAACGCCGGCACCGCGCCGGGCGGCAGCGTGGGGTCGCTGCCGCGCACCGGCCCGGTGAACGGCCCGGTGACCGGCCTGGACCCCGACGGCGGCGTCGACGCCTCCGCGAGGTCGCTCACCACCGGCATCTCCTCGGTGGTGCGCACGTGCATCTCGCCCTGGATCTGCTCGAGCAGCGCGGCGTCGAAGTTACCGCGGACCTCGGCGAGCTCGCGCCCGAGGTACTCGACCGCCATCCGGCTCGCGGTGGCGCCGCCCTGGTGGCCGCCCATCCCGTCGGCGACCGCCATCACCCCGGTCTCCGGATCGACCAGGTAGCTGTCCTCGTTGCGCTCGCGCTTGCGGCCCGGATCGCTCTGCCCCCACGCCCACAACCTCATGGCGCCCGCCCTGCGCTACCCACCCCGTGCATTCGCCCCGCATCTGACCGCTCGTTCATGTGTACTCAGCGCTCCGTTCGGTCAGGTTTCCGTCCTCGCAGCGCAAAAGCTTCCCTTTGCCCTCGACCTTGGTCAGCAGGCTGACCGGGCGGGTCCATAGTTTCGCGGTGTTGCGCAAGGTGTCACGGGCCTGGCTGGCGTCGAGGTCGGTGCCCTCGTGGATGTGGCGGAGCAGCAGCTCGCTGCGGTTCTCGAAGTTGCCATCCGCGACCAGGATCACCGGCTGGCCGCGGTTGGTGAGCATCCGCAGCAGCTGGTCCTTCACCTTCTTGAACTCGCGGCTCATGATCTCCCAGTTGCCGCTGCGATCGGAGAACCCGAACGAGTAGAACTTCTGCTCGACGCAGAACTCGAGCGTGAAGAACTCGTCGATGAACGTGATGTCGTTGTAGAGCTTGCGGACCTCGAACAGCCGCTTGCGCCCCAGGCCGGTGCGGCGATCCCAGTGCCGCTTCTGGTCCATCGAGTCGCACTCGTCCCACTCCTTGCCGAACTGGCCGCGGTTCCAGCGATCCTCGATGTTGCGGAACAGCTCGACGCCGAGCTTGTACGGGTTGAGCCGGCCCGGCGAGGTCGCCATCACGCCCGAGTTGGCGTCGGCGTAGTCGATGACCTCGGCGGCGGTCAGCGCCTTCTCGGTGAGGATCCTCGAGTGCCAGTACGAGGCCCAGCCCTCGTTCATGATCTTGGTCATCGCCTGGGGCGCGAAGTAGTACGCCTCGTCGCGGACGATCTCCAGCACGTCGGTCTGCCAGTGATCGAGCGGCGCGTGCTCGATCAGGAACTGCATGACGTCGCGCTGAGGCTGCTCGGGGAACCGCCGCTTCTGGCGCTTGGCCTCGTCCTCGCGCTTCTTGCGCTGGGCCTCGAGGTACTCCGGCGGGTTGATGAACGACTCCATGTAGCCCTTGGCGCGCAGCCGGCCGAGCTTTTCGCGCGGGTCGGCCTCGTCGTCGTCCTCGGGCCTGGGCTTGGGCGCGCGCACGATGTACGCCGACATCGGGTCGATCAGGTTCTCGAGCGACAGGCAGGTGTCGATGAAGTCCTCGACGCTATCCTGGCCGTGGCGCGCCATGTGGCGGCGCACCCGCGCGGCGTGGTTGGCCATCCCGTCGATCATCTTGCGGTTGGTCTTCGAGAAGAAGTAGTTGTGCTTGAAGAAGTCGACGTGGGCGCACACGTGCGCCATCACCAGCTTCTGATCGACCAGCGAGTTGCCCTCGAGCAGGTAGGCGTATGCCGGGTTGGTGTTGATCACCATCTCGTAGATCTTCGACATGCCCCACTCGTAGCTCTTGGACAGCTGCTCGTAGTCCATGCCGAACCGCCAGTGCGGATAGCGGGTCGGGAAGCCGCCGTACGCGGCGACCTCGTTCATCGTCTTGTAGTCGAGGACCTCGTAGACGATCGGGAAGAAGTCGAGCCCGAAGTGCTTGCCGTGGGACTCGACCTCCTCCTGGACGTCGCGCAGGTAGGCCGGGAACCGCTTGATCGCGTTCATCGCCTAGCGACCCTTTCCGAGGAACTCTTTGATCGAGTCCATGATCGCGTCCTTGCCCTTGATCTCGCTGGTCACGACCCGCTCGTCGTCGTCGAAGTGCTCGGTCAGGTCCTTGATGAACTGGCCCGAGCCGTAGGGCGACTCGACCTGGCCGTAGCAGAACAGATTGACGTGCGGCAGCACGTCCTTCTTGAGCAGATCCACGCAGGTGTGGGTGTCGTCGACCGACCAGTTGTCACCGTCGGAGAAGTGGAACGGGTAGATGTTCCACAGCTCCGAGGGGTACTCGTCGGCGATCAACTTCGCGCACAGCTTGTACGCCGAGCTGATCATCGTGCCGCCGGACTCGCGGGTCCGGAAGAACGTATCGCGATCGACCTCCTTGGCCATCGCGTCGTGGATGATGTAGCGGCTGATCACGCCGTGGTACTGCGACTGGAGCCACGTGTCGATCCAGAAGCTCTCGATCCGGACGATCTCCTTCTGCTCGTCGCCCATCGAGCCCGACACGTCCATCATGTAGATGATGACCGCGTTGGACTGCGGCAGCGGCTCGCTGCGCCACGACCGGTAGCGCTTGTCGTCGCGGATCGGCACGATGATCGGGTTCTTGGCGTCGTAGGTCCCCATCGCCATCTGGCGCCGGATCGCCTGCTTGTACGTCCTGCGGAAGTGGCGCAGCGACTCGGGGCCGGTGGTCCGGATCCCGGAGTACTTGTCCTTCCACGCGACGATCTTCTCGGTGCCCTTGGGCTGGATCCGCGGCAGCTCGAGCTCCTCGCCCATGATCTCCGCGAGCTCCTGCAGCGAGACCTCGATGTCGAGCAGGTGATCGCCGGGACGGTCGCCGGCCTCGCCCTTGCCCGGCGCCTGCTCGCCGTCGCCGCCCAGCGAGTCGCCGACGTTGCCCTCGCCCTGCCCGACCCCGCCCTGCTGCTTGTCGCCGTGCTTGAAGTGCGGGATGTCGACCGACGGCAGCGGGATCGCGACCCGGTCCTTGCCCTTCTTGGCGATCATCTCGCCCTGCGAGATGTACTTGCGGAGGTTCTGCTTGATCTTGCCGCGGATGATCTGGCGGAACCGGCCGTGATCGAGATCGATCTTCTGCGACATGCGGGCCTCCTAGAGCACGACGTCGGCGAGATCGCCGCGCGCGTTGACGAAGCACAGCCGGCCGCCGTGGCGCCGGGTGTGCTGCACCATGTCGAGCAGGCCGAGTGCGCGCGACATCACGCCCGTCGGGTCGTCGGTCCCGAGCTCAACGCACAGCCGGGCGAGCAGCTCGGCCAGCGTGTGGTTGAGCTCGATCGTCACCGGCCCCTTGCCCAGCGGGTCGCCACTCATTACGACTTGACGTCTCCTCGCGCGAAGATCGACGCGACGAAGTTCAGCACGTCGGTCGCCGACACCTCGTCGTAGCCGAAGTTCTTGATCAGCAGCTGCTTGACCACGTCGATCTTGGCCTGGGTGTCGCGGTCGACCACGCTCGACACCAGCGAGGTCAGCTTGATCGAGTCCTTCTGGTCCTCGAACAGCTTGGCCTCGAGCGCCTTGTGCAGCCGCTCGTTGGTCTTGTAGTCGAACGTCCGGCCCTCGATCGCGAGCGCGCCGATGTAGTTCATGATCTCGCGCCGGAAGTCGTCCTTGCGGCTCTCCGGGATGTCGATCTTCTCCTCGATCGAGCGCATCAGCCGCTCGTCGGGCTCCTCGTCCTGGCCGGTGTACGGGTTCTTGACCTTCTCCTTCTGGGTGTAGGCCTTGATGTTGTCGATGTAGTTCGCGCACAGCTTGGCGATCATGTCCTCGTCGGCGCTGATCGCGCGCTGGACCTCGTTCTTCACGATGTCCTCGTACTCCTGCTTGATCACCGACAGCATCTCGGCGTAGCGCTTGCGTTGCTCGTCGGAGTTGATCAGCGAGTGGCCGCGCAGGCCGCTTTCCAGCTCGTTCATCACCATGAACGGGTTGATCGCGCCGTCGGCCTTGTCGCTGACCAGCGCGTTGGCAATTTTGTCCTGAATGTAGCGCGGCGAGATCCCGTCGAGACCCTCGCGGTTGGATTCCTTGCGCAGCTCCTTGATGTTGTCCTGCGTGAACCCGGGCAGGGTCTTGCCGTCGTACAGCTTGGCCTTCTGGATCAGCGACAGCGAGTGCTTCTTGGGATCCTCGAGGCGGGTCAGCACCGCCCACAGCGCGGCGACGTACAGCGTGTGCGGCGCGATGTGCTTGCCGACCTTCTGGGACGTGAAGTCCTTGGTGTAGATCTTCACCTCCTCGCTGACCTTGGTGATGTACGGGATGTCGACCTTGATCGTGCGGTCGCGCAGCGCCTCCATGAACTCGTTGTTGAGCAGCTTCTTGTACTCGGCCTCGTTGGTGTGGCCGAGGATGACCTCGTCGATGTCGGTCTGCGCGAACTTCTTGGGCTTGATCTTGCGCTCCTGGGTCGCGCCGAGCAGGTCGTAGAGGAACGCGACGTCGAGCTTCAAGATCTCGACGAACTCGAGGATGCCGCGGTTGGCGATGTTGAACTCGCCGTCGAAGTTGAACGCCCTCGGATCGGAGTCGGAGCCGAAGGTCGCGATCTTGCGGTAGTTGATGTCGCCGGTGAGCTCGGTCGAGTCCTGGTTCTTCTCGTCCTTGGGCTGGAACGTGCCGATGCCGATCCGGTCCTGCTCGCTGAGCACCAGGCGCTTGACCCGGACGTGGTTCATCACCTTGTCGAAGTAGCCGTCGTAGTGCCGCATCAGCTCCTTGAAGATCAGGCGGCAGGCCGGGTTGACGTCGCCCTCGATCTTGACCTTGAAGTCATCGGTGCCGAGCCGGAGCCGCTGGATCGTCTGCTCGCGCCACTCGCGCGGGATCAGCCGGAGCGGCTCGTCGTGCATCGGCGACGGGAAGCTCTCCTGGCCGCCGGCGAGATCGGACAGCGCACCGGGCAGCGTCCAGTAGTAGGTGTAGAGCGCGCCCTCGGGCGTCCGCGAATAGTCCTCCAGGCCCTTCTTGAGCTGGCGCGCGATCGTCGACTTGGCCGAGCCGACCGGACCGTGCAGCAGGATGATCCGGCGCTCGGTGCCGTAGCCCTGTGCGGCGCTCTTGAGCACGTTCATCAGCCGCATCAGCGGCACGTCGAGCCCGAACACCGCGTCGCGACCGCCGTGCGCCTCGTCGCGGAAGAACTTGTAACGGACCAGCTTCTTCTTGTTGTCGATGTACTCCTCGACGCCGTGCGCGAGCACCATGTCGTACAGCCGCTGGTACGCGTTGCGCGTGACCTGCGGGTTCTTGCGGACAAGCTCGAGGTAGTCCTCGAAGTTGCCTTCCCAGGACAGCTCCTTGTAGGTCTTGAGGTTCTGGAGCTCCGCAATCTGTCCCACGAGACTCATGGATCGACCGTACCACACGCCCAATCCGCCGTCTGGGCTGCCGTCGGCGATGTGTGCGACCGGCGCGTGAGGCCGCCGCGAGCCAGCGTCGCTGCCTACTTCATGTACTTCTCGACGTTGCGCTTGTGCTCGTCGATCGACAGGGGGCTTTCCCATGAACCCCCGCTGGGGGATGCGCCGGCAAAGCCGGCGCATTCACCCCTCCGCGCGTCGCGTCGCGCGGCCCTGCACCTGTCAGCTTTCCTACTTCATGTACTTCTCGACGTTGCGCTTGTGCTCGTCGATCCAGAGGGGGCTTTCCCGCCCCCTCCGCGCGTCGCGTCGCGCGGCCCTGCACCTGTCAGCTTTACCTACTTCATGTACTTCTCGACGTTGCGCTTGTGCTCGTCGAAACTCCGGGCGAAGGCGTGGTTGCGGGCGTCCTTGGCGACGAAGTAGAAGTACTCGCTCCCGTCGGGGGACAGCACGGCCTGGATCGAGCTCTTGCCCGGGTTGCAGATCGGGCCGAGCGGCAGGCCCTCGTGCTGGTAGGTGTTGTACGGGTTGTCCTTGTCGTCGAGCTGGGCGCGGTGCAGGCGGTCGCGCTTGTCCCATTGCTGGCACGCGGCCGACCTGTGGACCGGTACCATGCAGCCGTAGCGGATCGTCGGATCGGTCTCCAGCCGGCGGGGCTGGAAGCTCGGCGAGGTCAGCCGGTTGATGAACACCTGGGCGATCCGCGGCCGCTCCGCCGGGTCCACCGCCTCCTTCTCGACGAGAGACGCCATGATCAGCACCTCGCGATCGGTCCAGCCCAGCCGCTCCTTGATCTTCGCCGCGTCGCGCGGGTGCTTGGCGAGCAGTTCGTTCCAGACCTCCTGGTGGTGCGTGATCAGCCGCTGCAGCACGACCGCCGGCTTCTCGTTGAGCCGGAACTCGTAGGTGTCGGGGAACAGGTAGCCCTCGACGGTGTCGCCGATGATGCCGTGGCGGCCGAGGAACTCCCGGTCGCGCGCGAGCGCCTCGAGCTCGCCGGCCTTGGCCACCTTGGCGGCGTCGAGCAGGGCGAAGAACTCCAGCATGTTCTTGCCCTCGGGCAGGGTCACCTTGGTCACGACCTCCTTGACCCCGGCGACCAGGACGGCGAGCACCTGCCTGGGCGTGAGGTTGTCGTGGAGCGCGTACTTGCCGGTCTTGACGTTCGTGGTGTCGCCCTCCCACATCGCGTACAGCCGGAACCAGCTCGGCTTGTCGATCAGACCGCGGTCGGCCAGCATCGCCGCGATCGCGGGGAAGCTCATGCCGCTTCTGATCTCGACGTCGACCTCCGTGCCGGCCCCGCGATGCGGGTCACCCGGGTAGGCCAGCGCCCGGGTGATCAGGATGCCCGCGACGACCCCGACCACGACGAGCGAGCCGAGCACGATGATCAGCGCGGTTCGGAACGAGCCCCTGGGCACTCCGATGACACTAACCGCGCAAGCGCTGCGCGTCGAGCCAGGCCTGAAGAATGAGCGCCGCGGCGTGCCGGTCGATCACACCGCGCCGCCGCGCACGCGGCAGATCTGCGGCGATCAGCGCACGCTCGGCCTCGGCGGTGGTGAACCGCTCGTCCTGCTCGTGCATCCGCACGTCGGCCGGCAGCACGGCGCGCAGCGCCGCCGCGAACGCCTCGACGCGGCGCGCGCGATGGCCGCGCTTGCCCGACAGCTCGAACGGCATTCCGACCACCACGTCGGCCACGCCATGCTCGGCGACCACCGCGGCCACGGCGCGCGCATCGCCAGAATTGCCGACGCGCGAGAGCACGGTCAGGGGGTGCGCGGCGATCCGCGCCTCGTCCGTCAGCGCCAGGCCGATCGTCTTGCTCCCGACGTCCAGGCCCAGCGCGCGCGGCAATTCGCGGAACTCTACGGCTTCCATGGCGTTGCCGAAAAAATAAAGGCCCTCCTGGGGAGGGCCAAGGAGGGCCGGGCGCAGATCACAGTGCTACTTGTTGCCTCAGATAGTGGGGGAGACCAGCGGGATGAGGGGGAGGGGAACCGCCGATCATCTATCGAGTCGAAACTTTGGACAGCTGTGTCGCGCGTGTAAACCTTTGTTGTCGGCAAACCCGACAGGCCCGGGTCCATCCTGCTTCGTTCCGCGAGCCGTTGGGCTCGTTGACCCAGAGACCGAGCAGAATCCGGGCCAGTTTGTGCCTGAGCCACCATCAAGATCTGCTCGACGAGAAAATCAGCGGTTACGGCTGTGATGTCGTTCCAGGACCGACGCCGGCTACGGGTGGTCAGGCACCCGCTGTCACCGCGTGTTCTCAGCCTGTCCAGTACAGCCCCAACCCGGCCCGAGGTTGACGGAGCCTCGCGCGCGCGGGAGCGCCGATGCCGCAGGCGTCGCACGTACGGTGCGCCGCGGCAGATCAGGCGGTCGCGCCGGGAGAATTCTGCCCCGGCCATGACCAAGCGGGGCTGGCTTGATGCGATACGGTGCATCACCATGTCGGACGAGCCCAGCACACCCAAGCTCCAGGTGCAGATCGACGAGGACATCGCCCAGGGGGTGTACTCGAACCTGGTGCTGCTCAATCACACGGAGAACGAGTTCGTCCTCGACTTCGCGTTCATCCAGCCGAGCAACGGCCGCGCGAAGGTCCGGTCGCGCGTGATCTCGTCACCGCGCCACACCAAGCGCCTGCTCCAGGCGCTGCAGAAGAACCTCGAGCGCTACGAGGAGCGGTTCGGCGCGATCGACGTCAGCTCCGACGACGATCCGGTGTTCCACTGACCGCGGGGCGCCGGCCGCGGTCGGACGATCGCTGACTCAGGCGACCGCGGAGTCGAGGATCGCCAGCGCGCCGCGGTCGAGATCGAGCTCGCAGCGCGCCCCGAACGGCACCGCCTCGTTGCGGTCGCCGTGGCCGACCGGCGCCCCGACCGCCACCGGCAGGCCCACCGCGGCCAGCCGATCGAGCAGCGCCGCGAGCGCCGCGCCCTCGGGGTCGGGCTCGCCGCTCGGCGGCGACGGATCGCGGCACCGGATCAGGTCGCCGATCACGGCGCCCGCGGTGCCCGCCAGCGCGGCGGTCAGCGCGAGCTGCGTGACGTAGCGATCGATCTCGTAGGGCCGCTCGCCGACCTCCTCGAGCAGCGCGATCGCGCCGGCGAGCGGCAGCTGCCACGGCGTGCCGACCAGCAGCGACGCCAGGCTGAGGTTGGCGGGGACCAGCGCGCCGTGGACGCGGCCGCGGCCGTGACCGCGCAGCTGCCAGGGCCGCTCGCCGGGCGGACGCGGCTCGGTGAGCAGCGCGATCAGGTGGGCAATGTCGGCCGGCGGCAGGTCACCGAGCTGGACGACCAGCGGCCCGTGGATGCCGCGAACCCCGGCGCGATGGGCCCAGGCCAGCAGCGCGGTGGCGTCGGAGAACCCGACGATCGGCTTGGGATCGCGCGCGATCAGCGCCGGATCGAGCTCGGGCAGGATCCGCATCAGGCCGTAGCCGCCCCGCGCGCAGACGATCGCGCGGACGTCGGGATCGGCGAGCATCGCGGTGAGCTCGGCCGCGCGGACCGGATCGGTCGCCGCCAGGTAGCTCGGGGCACCGGGCGCACTTGCCGCGGTCACGCTGTCGGCGATCCGGAGCTCGAACGCCTCGCCGAGGCAGGCCAGGCCGCGGCGCAGCCGCTCGACCTGGGCGCCCCGGACCGGCCCCGACGGCGCGACCACGCCGATGATCTGGCCGCGCGCGACCCGCGGTGGAATGATCGCCGGGGCCGCCGCCGGCTCGCGCGGTGGCTCGCCGCGGTTCACCGCCGCGACCTTCGCTTGCGCGGCCCGCGCGCCGGCTGCGCGGTCGGCGCATCCTTCAGCGTGTCGGGAGGCTCCTCGTCACCACCGTCCCCGCCGCTGTCGGCGTCGGACTCACCGTCCGCATCGGGCTCACTGTCCGCGTCGCGCTCCGCGCTCCCGGTGTCGGGGGCCGGCACGCCGGCGAGGCCGAGCGCCGCGGGGCCGAGCGCCGCAGGATCGACCGGCTGCAGGATCACCGTCGGCTTGCCGTCGTCGATCACCGCGTGCTCGCCGGCCGGCGGCACGATCGCCGGGTCGAGCTCGCCGCGGTCATCGGTGGACGCCGCCGTGAGCACCTCGATCTCGGACAGCGGCATCACCAGCGTGCGCATCGCGTTGCGGTCGCCGTCGGGGCGCGGCGCGACCCCGGCCGCCGCGGCGACCCGCGCGTCGAGATCGGAGATGATCGTCGGCACCTCGTCGGTCGTGGCGTCGCCCGGCGGCGGCGGCGTCGGCGCGGTGTGCGAGCGCGGCCGCACGGTCGGCGGGCGGCTCCGGCCTGATCCGGTCGCCGTCCGCGGGCGGAGCGCGTCGTCTTCGGGCAAGCCGACCCGCGCGGCCCACCACACCGCCGCGGGCTCGCCGGCCAGCGCAGGTGCCACGATCATGCCAGGCGTCCGGTCCGAGCCGGTGACCTGCTCGTGGATCGCCGTCACCACCGCGTCGAATGCCGTTCCGTCCTCGGCGGCGATCGCGATCCGGGATCCGACCGGCATCGGCGCCGGCCACTCCAGGTAGCCGGTGCTCGGCCGGACCTGGCTCAGCCGGACCCGCCGGCCGAGCGAAAGTCCCCGATACGTGAGGTCGACGAAGCTTTCGTTCACGCCGCGATCATATCGCACCGCGGCCGTGCATACTGCCGGTCGTGGGCCTGCTCGATCGCCTGCAACGGCTGCGCGGCGCCGTGCCCGAGGACGACATCGCAGGTCGCACCCAGGCGCTGGTCGTGCGCGGCAACGAGTTCGGGTTCGACGAGTTCGGCGCATCGCGCGAGTCGCTGCGCGGCGCGCTCCGCGTCGCGCGCTGGCTGTACCGCCATTACTTCCGCGCCAGCGCGTTCGGCGTCGAGCACATCCCCGCGACCGGCCGGGTGCTGTTCGTCGCCAATCACTCGGGCCAGCTGCCGTTCGACGGCCTGGTGATCGGCGCGGCGTGCTTCCTCGAGCCGCCCCAGCCGCGCCTGGTGCGCTCGATGGTCGAGTACTTCGTGCCGACCGTGCCGTTCGCGTCGTACCTGTTCGCGCGCTGGGGCCAGATCACCGGCACGCCGGAGAATTGCCGCCGTCTGCTCGCCGCCGAGGAGGCCGTGCTGGTGTTCCCCGAGGGCACGCGCGGGATCTCGAAGAACTTCTCCCGGCGCTACCAGCTCGCCGAGTTCGGCACGGGCTTCCTGCGCCTCGCGCTGGAGATGCAGGCGCCGATCGTGCCGATCGCCGTGATCGGCGCCGAGGAGCAGGCGCCGGCGATCAACGTCAAGCCGCTCGCGCGGCTGTTCGGCGCGCCGTCGTTCCCGGTCGTGCCCTACCCCCCGTTCTTGCCGCTGGTCCCGCTGCCGGTCAAGTACCGGCTGTACTTCGGCGAGTCGATGCGGATGACCGGCGACCCCGACGACGATGACGAGGTGCTCGACGAGAAAGCGCGCAGCGTGAAGAATCGCATCCAGTCGATGATCCAGATCGGCCTGCGCGAGCGCGAGCATGTGTTCTGGTGAGCCGGTGCCCGGGCTAGCGAAGAGGTGGCGGCGATGACCGACGGCGCCGCGCGGCCGCGCACGGTCGTGGTCACCGGGATCGCGGGGCGGCTCGGCCGGATCGTCGCGCGCCGCCTCCACCACGAGCTCGACTGGCGGATCGTCGGGCTCGACCGCCGGCCGATGCCGGGGCGGCCCAAGGACATCGAGCACCACCAGGTCGACCTGCGCAGCAAGAAGGCGCGCGACGTGTTCCGCACCGGAGAGGTCGACGCGCTGATCCACCTCGGCGTCATGCACGACCCGCGCGCGCGGCCGGCCGAGATCTACTCCTGGAACATCACCGGCACGACCAAGCTGCTCGAGTACTGCCAGGGCTATCGCGTGCCCAAGGTCGTGCTCTTGTCCTCGGCCAACGTCTACGGCCCGCGCCCGGACAACCCACAGTTCCTCACCGAGGACGCCCCGCTGCTCGCCGCCCAGCGCTTCCCCCAGATGCGCGACCTGGTGGAGATCGACCACCTGGTGTCGACCTTCCTGTGGCGCGCGCAGAGCGTCGAGACCGTGATCCTGCGCCCGGTCCACATCGTCGGCCCGGTGCACAACGCCCCGTCGAACTACCTGCGGATCCAGCGGCCCCCGGTGCTGCTCGGCTTCGACCCGATGGTGCAGCTGATCCACTACCAGGACATCGCCGACGCGATCGTGGCGGCGCTCGGCCCGGGGCGGCGCGGCATCTACAACATCGTCGGGCCGGGCGAGGTGCCACTGTCCGCCGTGCTCCGCGAGCTTGGCCGCGAACCGGTGCAGATCCCACACCCGGTGGCAAGGCCGATCCTGTCGCTCGCCTTCCGGATCGGGATCTCCAGCTTCCCGGTCGCCGAGCTCGACTTCATTCGCTACGTCTGCATGGTCGACGGTCGCCGCGCCAACGCCGAGCTCGCCTTCCGCCCGCGCTTCAGCCTGCGTGAGACCATCCACGCGGTCGACGAGCCGGCGTAGCCATCGCGCCGCGGCTCGGCGGGCGCTTTGCCCCGGTCGCCGGGCGCCCGCGCCGCCGAGATCGTGGCTGCCGTTGCGGATCTACCGCCCGGCGAACAGACGCCTGCCCCTCGTACCCGCGGCTCCCGGTGTGGTGCCGGCGTGGCGTCTCGATACAGGCACTGTGGCCCCGCGTTCACACCCGACGAGTCGGCGCGGGCCCGGCGCACCGGGTGGCCGCAGGCGCTCCTCGGCGGCCCGCTCCGACGCCGCGCCGCCGACGCTGCGCGCAGTGGTGGTTTTTCGGGCAGTTTTGTCAGATCCTCTCCCCGCGACACGCCCCGGCGCCGCCGTCGCGTGTCGAAATGTTGTCGCATTGTCCGCGCGGTCCGCGATGTTGCCGTGATGGCACGACCGATGCTTTGCGCATCCTCCGCACGCCAAAGGACGCCCCCATGAACAAGCTGCTCTCTTCACTCGGTGTTGCGATCGCAGTCGCCGCGGTCTCCCTGCTCGCTGGCTGCCAGCTCTACTTCGGCTCCAGCGGGTCCTCGGGAGGCGGCGGTGGAGGCGGCGCGAACGGCGGCAACGGCGACGGCAACCCCCCGGGCGCCAGGTGCTCGATGGACACCCAGTGCTCCGCCGGCTGCTTCTGTGCCAACGGCGTTTGCACCGAGGGTGGCTTCTGCGCCACGGACAAGGACTGCGGCGGCGGATTCCACTGCGACGCCAGCCGGTCGTCGTGCATCCCCAACCCGCAATGCACCGGCGACGCGCAGTGCAAGCAGGGGTCGATGTGCGACATCAAGAGCGGCGCCTGCGTGGCGACCTGCAGCTGCACCAGCGACGCCGAGGCGATCAAGGCGGGGTTCGGCTGGTGTGACGAAGCGCGCAGCACCTGCATGACCGGCGCCGATCCGGCGGGCATGTGCCTCGGCACGGTCGCCTGCACCGGCGCGGCGCCGGCGTGCCCCGACAACCAGGTCCCGCTGATCAAGGACGGCTGCTTCACCGGGAAGTGCCGCGCGATCACGGCGTGCGAGGGCGCGCCGGTCTGCGGCTCGATGCAGCACCAGGATGACTGCGACGCCCGCGCGGCAGACTGCACGCCGACCTTCACCGGGCACAACTGCCACGGCACGACCTGCGGCGTCAGCGACACGGACTGCGTGTGCGAGTCCTACACGTTCGCGACGTGCGACGTGAAGGGCACGCCGGTGACGATCATCCCGGGCGACTGAGCGCGCAGCCGGCAGCGCCCCGGCGCACGGCGCCGCGGAGGTCGCCCTCGGGCGGCCTCGTCTCGTTTTCGGGTCGTTTTTGGCTCGTTCCGGGCGTTCCGGCGGCCCTCCGGCTAGCCTTCCGACATGGGGTTCCAGTTCGCCGAGACCATGGCCGGCACCGTCGAGTGGAAGGCCGAGCCTGGCGTCAAGCATCCGTTCTCGTTCGACGTGACCGCCGAGGCGGCGTCGACCCGCGAGTACCTGCACGACGGCAAGGCCACGCTGCGCGGCGTGGTCCACGCGCCGCCGCTCGCGCGCGCCGCCGACGCCGAGGGCGTCATCACGATCCGGCCGATCGACCAGCGCATCATCCGGTACGAGCTGCGCTTCACCGGCGACGACGGCAAGCCCTACGAGCTGATCGGGCAGAAGGACATCCGGTGGCGCGCGCCGGTCCACAGCTTCACCTACCTGCCCGCCGACATCCTCGACGCCGATCACCGCCGGGTCGGCACCTGCGAGACCCGCTTCGATCTCCAGCGCGATGGCTGGAGCTTCCTGCGCAGCTTCCGCCGGCGGTAGTGTCGGTTCGCCGTCCGTCGAGGCGCCGCCCTGCGCCCTCACCCACCACGACGGGGGTCCGGCGGCCGGACGACCCGCCGCCGATCGCGCTCGACGAGGTCAGCGCCGGCCTGCTCGACGCGCGGTTCGACGTGGTCGAGCGTGACGCCCAGCTGATCCTGTGCGGCGAGCGCCCGGTGATGCAGGGCGCGCGGACCCTGCCAGCGCGTGACCGCGTTCCTCGGCGAGCTGGTCGGCGCGGCGTTCTCCGACGACGACCCCGCGCTGCGGGCCGCCCGCCAGGACGCCCGGCTGATGAACGAGCAGATGCGCAGAGCCTGAGAACGCCCGGACCGTGGCCCTGGCGGCGGCGTGGCAGATCGATCCCGAGCCACCCGCGCCGGATCCGGCCGACCGAACCTGACCCGGGCGATCGGGCCCCGGCGCTACTGCTTGCTCCAGATCGGGAACACGCCGGCCTTGTTGAACTCGTGGACGTCGCGGTACGGCTCGAACAGGCTGACCTCGCAGCGGCGCAGAGCCTTGCCGGCGAAGTCCTCGAGCGGCGCATCGAGGAACCCTCGCTTCCTGGCGCCGTTGACCATGTTCGCGATGTAGTCGGCCGTCGCGGTGATGAAGGTCTTGTCATATCCGCCCGCGGCGATCCGCTTCGGGTCACCGTGATTCGGGAGGATGCGATCGAAGTCCTTCCACTTCTTCATGTCCTCGAGGTTGGCGGCGTGGATCTTCAGATCGGCGAACTCGACCATGAAGGTCTCGGTGTCCTCGGTGGTATCGCCGGACAGCAGGAGGCGATCGGCGGGGAGTACGATCACCGTCTCGTCCGGACTGTGGATGTTGATCTGGTGGAGCTCCAGCCGGATGCTGCCGACGTGGAGGACCGTCGAGCCTGCGTAGGTCCGGGTCGGCAGGATCACCGGGTTGATCGCCGGCGGGCCGAACAGCGTCGTGCCCGCTTCGAGGTCGGCCTCGAGATCGGTCATGAACTGGAGCCCCCGGGCGGTCATGACGATCTCGCTGTCCTGGTAGACCTCGTTGCCCGCGATGTGATCGTTGTGCCAGTGGCTGGTCACGACCGTGAAGTGCGTGATCCCCATGGCCTCGAGCGTGCTGCGCTGCCACCGGGCCTGATCGATCGTCGGGAAGGTATCGAACACGATCGCGTCGTGGCCGTGATGGATCGCGTAGGTCGCGACCCCGAGCTTGTTCGCGGCGTCGTCCACCCAGTTCGGATCGGGAGACAGGCGCAGCGTGTTGCGGCCGTCGTAGAACGCGGTGAGGTGATCGTTGAGCTGGATCACCTGTCGCGTCGGCACGTCGACCGGCGGATCGGCCAGACAGATGTCGTGCTTGCCGTCGGCCTCCGCGCGGCTCGTGACCTGATCGGCCCCCGTCGCTGATTCACCCGGTGTGCCTGCGCACCCACCCGGTGATGCCACAGCCAGTCCCATCATACACAGACTGCCGAGATGACTTCGCATGTGCTCTCCCTCAGAGACATGCGACGATATCAACGTGACTGAATATTTACGCGATAGGAATTTCTCATTCTGATGAATCCTGGTGAGCATTGTGGAGTCGCGGGGCTGCTTTCCCTACAGGGCGCACAGCGTCGCGGGGCTCAGCGGAAGCCGACGTCGCCGGCCACGCCGAGGCACAGCAGGCCCAGGTACAGCACGGCCAGCAC
The DNA here is from genome assembly GCA_041495365.1 of Kofleriaceae bacterium. GTDB lineage: Bacteria > Myxococcota_A > Polyangia > Haliangiales > Haliangiaceae > JABFXX01. The sequence continues at coordinate 22,570 of JBGQCL010000001.1, forward strand.
GATGACCAGGCGCGTCGCCGGCAGCGACCCCCGCAGATCCATGAACACGCTCGCCGAGATCACCACCATGACCCCGGCGATCACCAGGGCGACGACCGGGTAGCCCTCGAACCCGAGGAGGTGCAGCCCGAGATTCAGGTACTGCAGGACCAGTACCACGCCGAGCGCGAGGAGCTGCTTGGCGGCGGCGTCGGGGGGGTGATCGGTCATGGCGTCCTCGGGCGGCGGCGATCAGGTCAGCAGGTAGAACATCGGATAGAGGAAGATCCAGATGCAGTCGACCAGGTGCCAGTACAGGACTCCGGCCTCGAGGTCGGCGTGGTAGGCGGCGGTGGTCCGGCGGCGCGATACGCGCCAGGTCAGCCACGCCAGGACCAGGACGGCGGCCACCAGGTGCAGCACGTGCAGGCCGGTCATGAAGTAGTACAGCGTGAAGAACAGCTGGCCGCCGTGCTCCGGTAGCTCGCGGAAGGCGTAGTACGCGCCGGGCAAGGCGCCCTCGGCGGCGTGGTGGCTGTACTCGAGGCCCTTGAGCGCGAGGAACACGGTGCCGAGCGCGAGCGTGGCGCCGAGCCAGCCGAGCGCCGCCCGCCGAGCGTCGCGCCGGATCGCGCGCAGCGCGGAGGCCGCGGTGTAGCTCGAGATCACGAGCAGCGACGTGTTGACCGTGCCGATCGCGAGCTCGGCGTGACGGATTCCCGCGGCGAACCCCGCGGGGTACTCGGTCCGGTAGGCGGTGTACAGCGCGAACAGCCCGGCGAACAGCAGCAGCTCGCTGGCGAGGAACAGCCAGATCCCGAACCGGACCGCGTGCGCCTGCTTGGCGAGGTTCTCGAACTGGACGTCGGCCTCGCGCACGCGCGCGCGCGCGTGCGCAGGGCCTGGCTCGATGGCGGTCATCGCGGGTGCTCACTCCGGCAGGTGGTAGTCGTACGGGCCGCGCCGGATCACCAGCGGCTCGTCGAAGTTGTGCAGCGGCGGCGGGCTCGGCGCGAGCCACTCGTAGCTGCGGGAGCCCCACGGGTTGCGCTCGACCCGCGCGCCGCGGAACAGCGCCCACACCAGGTAGGCGAAGTTCAGCGCGAGGCCCATCGCGAGGATGCTCGCGCCCGCGGTCGACAGGATCTGGAGCCACTGGTACTCGGCCGGATAGCTCCAGTAGCGCCGCGGCATCCCGGCGTTGCCGAGCAGGAACTGCGGCGTGAAGGTGAAGATGAAGCCGAGGACCACGGCGGTCGCGGCGACGATGCTCCAGCGCCGCGGGTACATCCGGCCGAACATCTTGGGGAACCAGTAGTGGAGCGCCGCGAGGTACATCGTCAGCGTGCCGCCGACCATGATGAAGTGGAAGTGCGCGACGACGAAGTAGGTGTCGTGCCAGTGGATGTCGAGCGACGAGGTCGCGAGCGCGACGCCGGTCATCCCGCCGAACACGAACAGGAACATGAAGCCGAAGAAGTACAGCAGCGGCGTGGTGACCCAGACCGCGCCGTGGCGCAGCGTCGCGGTCCAGGTGAACACCTTGATCGCGGAGAAGATCGCCGTGAACATCGACAGGAAGCCGAACGCGCCGACGTCGAACGTCGACATCCCGGCCACGAACATGTGGTGGCCCCAGGTCAGGAACCCGACGAACGCGATGCCGAGCGACGACACCGCGATCGCCCGGTACGACGCCGGCGGGTTGTGGCTGAACGTGCACACCACCTCGCTGACCACGCCCATCGCCGGCAGGATCATGATGTACACCGCCGGGTGGGAATAGAACCAGAACAGGTGCTGGAACAGCACCGGGTCGCCGCCCATGGCGGGATCGAAGATACCGAGCGACCACGCATGATCGACCGCGACCAGGAGCAGGGACATGCCGAGCACCGGCGTGGCGATGACCTGGATGATCGCGGTCGCGTAGATCGCCCACACGAACAGCGGCATCCGCATCCACCCCAGGTCCCTGGCGCGCATCGTGTGGACGGTCGCGATGAAGTTGACCCCGGTCAGGATCGACGACACTCCGACGACGAACACGCCGAACGTCGCGACACCGACCGCGGTCGGCGAGGTCGTGCTGTACGGCGCATAGAACGTCCAGCCGGTGTCGATGCCGCCGAACCACATCGCCGCGAGCACGATGATCGCGCCGGCGACGTAGACGTAGAAGCTGGCCAGGTTGAGCCGCGGGAACGCGAGGTCCGGCGCGCCGAGCATGATCGGCAGGAAGAAGTTGCCGAACACGCTCGGGATCACCGGCACCATGAACAGGAACACCATCACCACGCCGTGATGGGTGAACATCCGGTTGTAGTCCATCGCGCTGAGGAACAGCTTGCCGGGGACGAGCAGCTCGATCCGCAGCACCAGCGCGAACGCGCCGCCGAGCAGCAGCGCGCCGGCGGTCGCGATCAGGAACAGGATCGCGATCCGCTTGTGGTCGCGGGTCGCGAGCCACGACAGGATCCCGTGGTTGTCATCGAGGTAGCTGGTCATGGCTCGGCTCGGTCGGTGGCCCGGAGGGAGGTGGATAGATCGGGAGGCCGGTGGGCGCGCGGCGCTGGAGGTCGCCGGCGGGCAGCGCGCGCGGCGCGTCGCCGGGCAGCGGCGTGACGATCGGCGCCGGGGGTGATACGGCCGCCGGCAACGGCTGGGTGCCCGCGTGGCGGCTGACGTCGCGCAGCGAGCGGATGTACTCGACGATCGCCCCGATCTGCGGCGCGGTCAACAGCCCCTGGTAGCTCGGCATCACGCCGGGGAACCCGAGGTGGAGGTCGGCCGCGGGATCCATCATCGACTTCGTCAGGTACTGCGCGTCGGCGACCACCCGCGCGCCGCTCTGCAGCGGGATCGTCGCGCTGTACAGCCCGGCCCAGGTCGGGCCGATGTGCGGGGTGCCGTCGACGGTGTGGCAGCGCATGCAGCCGGCATCGGCGGCGACCGACTGGCCGACCGCGGCGAGCGACAGCAGCGGCGACGGCGACTCCTCGCCGACCACCGGCGGATTCCCCGGCGCCGGCCCGGCGATCCGGATGCGCTGGAGGTCGGCGATCCGGCGCGCGTAGCCCTCGACGGACAGCGCGACGACCTCGCCGCGCATCGTCGAGTGGCCGGCGCCGCAGTACTCCGCGCACTCGATCCGGTGGCGGCCCGGCTCGTCGACCTGGAACCACATCGTGGTCGACCGCCCGGGAATCACGTCGCGCTTGTTGCGGAACGCCGGCACGTAGAAGCTGTGGATGACGTCGCGCGACGTCATCACCAGCTGGATCGGGCGGCCGGCCGGCACGTAGAGCGTACCGTTCGAGCCCGAGCCGTCGGGATAGGCGAACTCCCACATCCATTGCTTGCCGACCACGTAGATCGTCAGCGCGTCGGGCGGCGGCTCGGCGACGCGGACGTACTGCGCGAAGCCGATGATCCAGAACACCACGAACAGGGCGAACAGCCCGCCGAACAAGCCGAGCTCGGCGAACACCGACTTGCCGCCGGTGGTGCGAAACGGCCGCGGGTCCGGACCGCGGTAGCCGCCGCGGCCGGTGCCGGCGTGGTAGCGCCACGTGTAGTACAGCGCGAGCGCGCCGACGCCCGCCGCGCCGCACATCGTGATCAGGATGATCGCGTAGTGCAGGTAGTCGATGTGCCTGGCCACCGTCGAAGCCTGCGGCGGGAGCATCAGGATCCGGTGCAGCCAGTCGTTCACCGCCGCCTCCTGCGCCGCAGGTCCCGCAAGACCAGGCCGGTCACCGAGCTCGCGACCGCGAGGACCACGAGCCCACCGCCGATCCAGAGGATGCGGTCGATCAGCGCGCGGTGCGCGCGGGCGGCCGGATCGAAGCGGAAGCAGCTCAGCACGCGCTCCGCGATCGGCTCGGCCACCACCGGGCCGGACGCCGCGCGGCGCAGCGCGGCCGCGAGGTCGCCCGGCGACGGCGAGATGCCCGAGAACGTGCGCGCGATCGTGCCGTCGGGCGCGATCACGAAGATCGCCGCGGGGTGCGCGAACTGCTCGGTGTGCGGATCCCGGCGGTAGCGAAACCCGAGGCCGTCGGCGAGCGCGCGGATCGGTCGCTCGGCGCCGACCAGGTAGGTCCAGCGCTCGGGCTGATCGGCGTGGCCGATCCGGGCGAGCAGCTCGGCCCGGCGCTGCGCCGCATCGGCCGCCTCCTCGTCGGGATCGATGCTGACGGTGATCAGCCGGTAGTCGCGGCCGACCTCGAGCGGCATCGCGCGCACGGCATCGACCGTGGCCTGCAGGACGAGGCTGCACAGCATCTTGCAGCGCACGTAGGCCAGCACCATGAGCGCCGGCTTGCCGTCGCCGAAGTAGTCGCCGAGCCGCACGCGCCGCCCGCCGACCTCGGTGAACGGCAGGTCGAGCGGGATCCGCGCGCCGGCGTGGTCGTCGATGCCGACGCCCTGGACCGCCCGGGGCGGCGCCGGCTGGGCGGCGGCGGGCGCGGCGCCGAGCACCAGGGCGGCAGCGAGCGCCGGCCGGATCACGGCGCGCCTCCGCGCCGCGCCGCCGGGGAGCTCGCCCCGGCCGCCAGCCGGGCCAGGTAGGCGTCGAACGCGGCGTCGATCGGGATGTGGATGATGCGCCGGCCGCGGTCGATCCAGCCGTAGCCGGACAGCCACTGCTCGGCGACCCGGTGCGACGCCAGTCCCTGGGCCTCCACGCTGAACGGCAAGGTCTCGATCGCGTTGACCTCGGGCGGAACCACCTCGGGGGCGATCCCGCGCAAGCGCTCGGCGGGCGCGCGCGGGTTGCTGCCCTGCTCGGCGGTGCGCCAGGTCGCGATCGCCTGTGCGGCTGCGCAGCCGATCACGATCGCCGCGATCACGCCGAGGATCGAGGCGACCACCAGGTTGGACGGGATCACATCGGGGTCCTGCGGTGGGTGCTTCACAGGGTGCTCCGGTACGCCGCACCCTCGTCGAGGAACGGGTCGCCGACCGCCACCACCGCCACGCCGCGCTGGCTCCGCGCCGCCACCGCGACGGCGGCGCCGATCACCGCGGCGAGCGCGGCGAGGTCGAGCCACGATAGCGGCTGGCCGCCGGGAACCTGCGACGGGATCACCAGCCAGTAGATGTCGACCAGGTGCATCACCAGCATCCACCAGCCGACCGACGCCATCAGGCGCGGATCGAACTTCGGCTTGCGCGGCATGAGGAACAGGAACGGCACCGCGAACCGGCCGAGGATCAGCACGTAGATCAGCGCGCGCCACACGCCGTGATCCCGGGCGAGGAAGAACGTCACCTCCTCGGGCTTGTTGGCGATGCGGATCAGCATCGCCTGGAAGAACGCGTTGTACGCCCAGAATACCGTGAACGCGAACAGCATGCGTCCGAGCGCGTGGAAGTGATTGCGCGTGAAGTAGCCGCCGGCGGGCTCGGCCGACCAGATCCGCGCGCTCAGCACGGTGACCAGCGCGATCGCCGCGACGAACCCACCGGCGAACACGTAGATCCCGAAGATGGTCGAGAACCACAGCTTGTCCAGCGACATGACCCAGTCGATCGATGCGAACGTGAGCGCGAGACCGACCGGCGGCAGCATCGCCGATGCGAACCCGCGCTCGCGTCCGAGCGCGACCTCGGGCTCGCCGGCGCGCACCACGGGCGGGCAGTCGCGCCGCACCGACCACCGGCGCAGCAGGTACGATGCGGTGATCAGGATCGCGAAGTACACCGCACCGCGCACCGAGAACCCGGTGAGGTTCATGTACGCGCTGCGGTGCGCGAGCACCTCGATCTCGTGGCGGGTCGCGTCCGGCGGGACGGTCTGCCACGGGTAGAGCCACGCCGCACCGAACGGCAGCGCCACGAACAGCACCGCGAGCAGCGGCATCGGCAGCGCGACCGCCTCGGTGGCGCGCCGCACCACCGCCATCCACCGCGCGTTGGCGGCGTAGCCGATCATGAGCAGGATCAGTCCGCCGACCGCGACGCTGAACACGAAGAAGTAGGCCATCAGGTACGCCAGCCACGTGCGGTGGGGATCGACGGCGAGCCCGATCCCCAGGCCGACGAACCCGAGCGCGGACACGATCGCCGCGATCCGGGTGATCCGCGTGCCCTCGAAGCGCTTCACCTCAGCCATCGCGACGCCTCCGATCGGATCTGCGCCGGCAGCGCGTCGAGCTCGGCGTGCTGCGACAGCTGGAGCACCTGGACGTACGCGACCACCGCCCAGCGATCCGCGACCGGCAGCTCGCCCGCGTACGATCGCATCAGGCCGTAGCCCTCGGTGATCGTCGTGAAGATCCGGCCCGGCGGGTAGTCGAGGTACGGCGCGGTCAACAGGTTGGCCGGCCGGCGCAGCGTCATGTTCTCGGCGACCTCGGAGACGCCGTTGCCGAGCCGGCCGTGGCATGCCGCGCAGAAGATGTCGAACCGGTTGCGGCCGCGCTCGAGCACCGCGCGGGTCACGGCGATCGGGATCGTGTCGAGGTGGCGGCCGGCCTGGCGGCCGAGCACGAGCGGCGTCGGCGCGACCGGCTCGCCGCGCGGCACCGTGCCGGCCGGCGGGTTCATCATGATCGTGCCGCCGGGGCAGACCTCGCACGCCTGGTAGGCCGTGAACCTGGGCTGCTCGATCATCCGCTCGAGGTCGAGATCCCACTGCCCGCAGCCGCCGCAGCCGGTCAGCCCGCACAGCCCACACAGTGCGATGGCGATCAGCGCGCGGATCATGGCCCGACCTCCGGGAGCTCGATCCGCAGCGCGCCGGTCTCGACCAGATCGGCGCGGGTCCGGTCCGGATCGAACGCCGGGTCGGCGGCCAGGATCTCGAGCCAGAACCGATCGCGCGTCGCCGACTCGAAGCCCGGCGTGCCCTGGACGTCGTCGGTGAGCCGGACCAGCCGGCCGCGCCACAGCACGCCGATGAACGCGGCGAACGACGCGAACAGCACGCCCATCTCGAACGTGATCGGCACGAACGCCAGCGGGAAGTGCGGCGGCCTGCCGCCGACCACCAGCGGATAGAGATATCCGTTGAGCAACCACTGCAGCGCATAGGCCACGCCCGCGGCCAGCATGCCGAACAGGAAGCACAGGTACGGCAGGCGCGATGGCGCGCTCGGCGCGGATCCGATCAGCGCATCCTCGACCTCGATCGCCGGGAACGGCAGGTAGGCTTCGAGCGCGCGATAGCCCTTGGCGCGCATCCGGCGGATCGCGGCGGCCAGCGCCTCTTCGTGCTCGTACTGGGCGAGGATCCGGTCAGCCATCGTGGCGCTCCCCGTGGGCCGGCGTGCGGCGGTCGTGCTTGACGAGCTCGTGCGCCATCTCGCGCATCTCCGACAGCGAGATGAACGGCAGCAAGCGGAGGAACGCGAGGAACAGCAGCGCGAAGAACCCGATGGTGCCGATCAGGATGCCGATGTCGACCCAGGTCGGCGAGTAGTCACCCCACTGCGAGGGCAGGTACTCGCGCTGCAGGCTCTGGACGATGATCATCATGCGCTCCGACCACATGCCGACGTTGATCAGCAGCGAGGCGATCCACAGGACCCAGACGCTGGTCCGCGCGCGCGTCCACCAGAAGATCTGCGGGACGCCGACGTTGCAGATCATGGACAGGTAGAACACGATCTTGTTGGGTCCGAACGGCCGGGCGACGAACGCCTGGTACATCTCGGCGCGGTCGCCCGAGTACCAGTCGAGGAACCACTCGATCATGTAGCCATAGGCCACGATCCAGCCGGTGACCAGGATCAGCTTCGCGCAGTTCTCGAGGTGCTTGCGGGTGATGACGTGGTGCAGCCCGAACACGCGGCGGACCGGGATCACCAGCGTGATCACCATGGCGAAGCCGCTGAAGATCGCGCCCGCGACGAAGTACGGCGGGAAGATCGTCGAGTGCCAGCCGGGGACCAGCGCGATCGCGAAGTCGCTCGACACCACGCTGTGCACGCTGAGCACCAGCGGCGCGGCGAGCCCGGCCAGCACCAGGTAGACCGCCTTGTAGTGGCGCCAGGTGACCGCCTTGCCGTTCCAGCCCAGCGCCAGCAGGCCGTAGATCACCCGGCGCCGCCGGGTCGGCGCACTGTCGCGCAGCGACGCGAGGTCCGGGAGCAGCCCGAGGTACCAGAACAGCAGCGACACGGTGAAGTACGTCGACACCGCGGCGGCGTCCCACGGCAGCGCGCTCTTGGTCTGGGGCCAGACCTCCATCACCGACGGGTACGGGAACAGCCAGTAGGCGAACCACGGCCGGCCGAGGTGGAGCACCGGGAAGATCGCGGCCTGCAGCACCGCGCACAGCGTCATCGCCTCGGAGAACCGGTTGATCGACGTCCGCCAGCCCTGCTCGAACAGGTACAGGATCGCCGAGATGAACGTCCCGGCGTGGCCGATCCCGATCCACCACACGAAGTTGATGATCGCGAAGGCCCAACCGACCGGGATGTTGGTGCCCCACACGCCGATGCCCTTCACCACCGTGTAGGTGATCAGCGCGAACAACAGGGCGGTCAGCGCGCCGGTGATCGCGAACGCGATCTTCCAGCCGGCGCCGCCGGCGCGCCACGTGGTGCCGAGCAGCTCGTCGCCGAGCGCGGCGTCGCTCGGGCGCCCGATCAGCAGCGGCTCGCTCATCGCTCCGCCCCGGGCGGCTTCGCGGGATCCTGGGCGCCGCCCTCCGTCGCCCCGGTGTCCTCGTCGAGCCGTACCGGCAGGTCGGAGCTTGGATTCCAGATCTTGGCGAGGTACACCGTGCTCGGCCGCGTGCCGAGCTGGTTCAGCACTGCGTAGTGGCGGTGCTCGCCGCGCCACTGCACGTTGAGCGTCCGGTCGTGATCGAGCCTCCCGAACTGGATCGCGCCGGTCGGGCACACCTGCTGGCACGCCGTCACCACCTCGCCGGGACGGATGTCGCGCCGCTGCTTGCGCGCGGCGATGTCGGCGGCGCGGATCCGCTGCACGCAGTACGTGCACTTCTCCATCACGCCGCGGCTGCGGACGGTGACATTCGGGTTGTACTGGAGCTGCCGGGTGCGCGCCGTGTCCTCGGTGAAGTCGAACCAGTTGAACCGCCGGACCTTGTAGGGGCAGTTGTTCGAGCAGAACCGCGTCCCGATGCAGCGGTTGTAGATCATCTCGTTGAGCCCGTCGGGGCTGTGCTGCGTCGCGTAGGTCGGGCACACGTACTCGCACGGCGCGTTCGCGCAGTGCTGGCACAGCATCGGCTGGTGGATGAACCGCGGATCGTCGTCGCCGCCCTCGCGGTAGAGGTCGATCCGCAGCCAGTGCATCTCGCGGTTGCGGCGGACCTGGTCGGCTCCGACGGTCGGCACGTTGTTCTCGGCCTGGCAGGCGATCACGCACGCGTTGCAGCCGCTGCAGATCGTCGTGTCGATCGTCATGCCCCAGTGGAAGAAGCTCTCGAACTGCGGCGCCAGCATCGTCGGCTCGGACTGCCAGCGCTCGCGCGTGAAGTCCGGGTCGCGGCGGTACTCGTCGAGCGTTGCCTCCAGCGCGATCTGCCGGCCATGCTGCCGCTGGTGCTCCTGGGTGATCGCGAGGCGGTGGCGCTCGCCGGTCGCCGCGATCCCCGCGGCCGGCGCGAACCACGGCCGGTCCGACGTGCGCAGCGAATAGACGTTGCTGCCCACGCCGTCGCCGACCGGCCCCGCGGCCCATCGGCCGTAGCCGAGCTCCAGGCTGACGCAGCGATCGACGTGCCCGGGCAGGATCAACACCGGCACGGTCACCGCGCCCCCGCCGGCGACGATCCGCACGACGTCGTGATCGCCGACGCCGAGCTGGGCCGCGGTCGCCCGGCTCATCCGCGCCGCGTTGCCCCAGGTGAGCTTGTCGAATGGCTTGGGCAGCTCCTGCAGCCACGGGATCGCCGAGAACCGGCCGTCGTACACCGCCGGCGACGGCTCGAACACGAGCTCGATCTGACCTCGCATCTGACCCATCGGACCCGGCGCGGGATCGCCGGGCGGGGCCGCCAGCGTCGCGCGCTCGGCGTCGCCCAGCCGGACCGCGGCGACCTCGAGCGCGAACGCCGAGCCCGTCACGAGGCCGCGTTGCAGGGCGGCCTGCCACGCGGCGGTCGCCTCGTCGCCGGTGCCGGGCGCATAGCGCGCACGCACCGCGCGGTGACCGTCGGGCTCGGGATCGCCGGCGAACGCCGACAGCAGCTCGAGCAGCGTGATCCCGGCGTGCAGCGGCTGGATCAGCGGCTGGATGAACGTGACCGTGCCATCGTAGCCGCGCGCGTCGCCCCAGCTCTCCATGGCGTGGGCGAGCGGCAGGAACCAGTGGCAGGCCCGCGACGTCTCGTTCTCGGCGAGGTCCGCGTAGATCCGCTCGGGCACGCGCGGCAGGTGGACCGCCACCCCGAGATCGGGCGGCGCGGTGTACAGCGGGTTGGCCTCGGCGATCACCAGCGTCTGCACCCGGCCGGCGGCGAGCGCGGCGGCGAGCGCGGCGAGGTCGTCTCCCAGCGGCTCGATCACCGCGGGCCGGGTGAACACGACCGTCGAGCCGACCGCGCCGATCGCCTGGTTGATCAGGTGGCCGAGCGCGTGGACCTCGCGGGGCTGGCGATCGCCGACCACGACGAGCCCGCGCCGGGTCCGCAGATCGCGCGCCGCGGCGGCGATCCAGCGGCGCGCGCCCTCGCCCTCGGCGCCGGCGCTCGCGGCGGGCAGCGCGCGCTCGATCGCTCGGCCCTCGACCGCGGCGAGCAGCGCGGCCGCGATCGCGCGCAGCTCGGAGCCGCGCACCGCCAGCGCGTGATCGGCGAGGCTGCCGGTCGGCGTCGGGTGCGGCTCGGCGACGTACAGCCGCGACATGTCCGCCTGCGGCGCGGCGATCCGGCGGCGCGCCGCGAAGTCGCGCGACCAGCGCACCGCGTTGGGCATCGCCGCCAGGAAGTCGGCGTCGAGCGCCACGATCGCATCGGTGCGGTCGAACCGGTACTGGGGCTCCAGCGGGCGGCCGAACACCAGGCGCGAGCCCTCGAACACCGCGCGGCGGCTGACCGGCGTATCGAACGCGAACCGCGCCCCCGGGTGGCGCGCGCGGATCCGCGCGATCGCGTCCTCGATCAGCGGCGAGCTCTGGGGATGGAGCAGGAACCACAGGCCCTCGATCCGCTCGCGGCCGGCGATCTGGCGGACCAGCGTGGCGAGCTCGGCGGGCGTGCCGCGATCGAGCGCGCCGGTCGCGCGGTCCGGATCGTAGAGCTGGAGCACCGACGCCTGGTCGAACACGCTGGTCGCGCCGAGGCTCGCCGGGTGGTCCGGGTTGCCCTCGACCTTGGTCGGCCGCGCCTCGTGGGTCGTGACCAGGACCCCGGTCGCGTAGCCGTCCATCACCGTCGCGGTTGCGTAGTCGAGCGCCACGCCCGGTGTGAGCTCCGGCCGCTGATCGACGCGCGGCATGATCCGGTCGCTCGGCTTCTTCATGCAGCCGGCGATCGGCCCGAGGCCGGCGAGCGCCGCACCCGCGGCGAGCAGCTGGATCATCCGGCGGCGGTCGAGCTCGGCGGGTGGCTGGTCGACGCCGGGCGGGAACTCCGGATCGGGGTCCACCGCGGCGAGAGGCAGCGAGCGATCGGATCGGTTCATCGGTGGCACGTGGTGCAGGTGGTGAGCAGGGTGACGCGGCGGTCGCTGGCGACCCGCTTGAACAACATCCGCATCGAGGACGTCCAGGCGTTGTCGGTCACGCGCTCGCTGCCGACCCCGGCCTGGAAATCGCGGTGGCAGTCGAGGCACCAGTTCATCGTCAGCGGCGCGACCTGGGTGACGCGCGCCATGCGGCCGACGTCGCCGTGGCAGCGCTCGCACGGAAAGCCGTGCGCGATGTGCACGGAGTGGTCGAAGTAGACGAAGCCGGGCAGCTGGTGGACCCGCCGCCACGAGATCGGCTGGCCGGAGAAGTAGCTGCGCCTCACGACCTCGAGCAGCGGGCTCTGCTGCCAGACCTGGCTGTGGCACCCCATGCACACCGCGGTCGGCGGCACTCCCGCGCTGGCCGAGCGCTCCGCCGACGAGTGGCAGTACAGACACTCGATCCCGTCATCGCGGACGTGGTGGCGATGATCGAACTCGACCGGCTGACTCCAGGGCTGGAACTGCGACGTGTTGTACGGCGTGCGCACGTACAGCATCGGCACGATCACCAGGCTCGCCGCGCCCGCGAACAGCAGGACCAGCGCGCCGCGGTAGACCAGGTTGGACCAGGGTGGATACAGCCGCGGAGTCACGTTTCCGTGGCAACGCCATTGCAACGCACAGTCCACCGCCTGCGGTGGTTGTCAGCGGATCTGCGATGCGCCGGAATCACGATGTGGCGTCGGAGCACGCGCGGCAGCGCTCCGGCTCATCGCGGCGACGTCGCGGTCTCCCGGCGCGCTTGTTGCTCGCCTGCTCGATCGAGCCTGCACCCGGAGCATCATGATGGCGACCGAGCCGACGCGACCCACGACGCCCCCTGCCCCGCCGGACACGGCGGCGCCTCACGCAGCCCCGCCCGCAGCCCCGCCCCAGCCCTACCACTGGTCCGGATGGGTCCCGATCGCGCTCGGCGCGTGGCTGTTCATCTCGACGTTCCTCTGGCCTCACGGAACCGGCCCGGCGGCCAACACCTGGATCGTCGGATTGCTGATCGTGATCGCCAGCGTGATCGCGCTCCGCATGCCGTGGATGCGCTGGGTCGACACCGCCCTCGCGATCTGGCTGTTCCTGTCCACGCTCGCGATGTCCGGCGCGACCCGCGGGACGCTGTGGAACAACCTGATCGTCGCGGTGCTGGTGTTCCTGGTATCGCTCGTCCCCGAGGGGATGTTCCCGACGCCGCACTCGCCGATCCGCCACGCGGTCAGGTGACCGCCCGGCGCACAGCTCCCCGGCCGGCTGCTCGATCACGCGCCCTCGCCCCGGCGCCTGCCGGCGCCCGCCCCGGCGCCGCGCGTGCGCGATCACGGATCGGACAGCAGCTCGGCGACCGACGTGCACCCGATCGCGCGAGTGATCCATCGTCCGAGCCGCGCAGGATCCCGCTCGCCCAGGATCCAGTCGCGCTCCACGGGGCTCGTCGGCACACCGCGAGCCGACAGCATGGCGACGATGGCTTCCGCCAGCCCCTCCACTCTACCCTGGGCCTTCCCCTCCGCTCGGCTCTCGGCTCGATCCTCGGCTCGGACCGCCTCGATCACGGGGTTGTGCTTGGCGACCAGCGCACGGGCGACGGCGTCATCGGTCCTTTTTGATGATGCATCCAACATTCTTGTGCAGCGCTCACAAATAGATGTGCAGCTTCGAGGGACCCGCACATTTATTCGCCGGTACCGCGTTGACCGGCACGCGACGCGTCACGCGTCACGTGCCGTCCAGATCTCCGCGGTTCGACATCCCTGATGCGGAGGTCGCTCCATGAAGGCGAAGGTCAGAGGAGCGGAGAGGGCCAAGGAGAAGCAGGCCGCCGACATGAGGCGCCGGGCGGCGATGTTCTGGATGCTGCACGAGGCCGGGGCGAGCTACGGGGCCTGACGCGCGCTCGCGCACCACGATCTCGGCGATCGCCCGGTGCGCACCGCGGTCGTCGAGTGGGCGTGGTCGCGTGGTCTGCGCTCTTTTCCGCGGCGCGCCCGGCCGGCTCCTCCCGCTGCCCGGTGCGCACACCCACGGCCCGCGGCGGATCGTCCTGCTCCACGGCTACGCGATGAACCGCGCCAACTTCCTGCCGCTGGCGTTCCGGCTGCGCCGCGCGGGCTGGGCCCCGTGCTCGGCTTCGAGTACTGGACGCTCGGACGCACCGCCGCGGCCGCCCGCCGGCTCGGCTGGTTCATCGACGAGGTCCGCGCCGCGACCGGCGCCGCCCAGGTCGACGTGATCGGCCACTCGATGGGCGGCGTGGTCGGCCGCTACTATGTCTCGCTCGCCGGCGGCGACGGCGTCGTCGCCAACCTGGTCACGATCGGCTCGCCACACACCGGCACCGAGATCTCGGCGGTCGGCCTCGGCGACCCGACGCGCGAGCTCCTGTACGGCTCGGCGATGCTCACCCGGCTCGCCGCCGCGCCGCCGCCGGCGAAGACCCGCGTCACCGTCGTGTGGTCGCGCGGCGACGCCCTGGTGCCCGGTGCGCGGCAGGTCGCGTTGCCGGGCGCCGAGACCCTGATGTACCCCAACCTGGGCCACGTCGCGCTGCTCGCCTCGCGCCGGGTCGCCGATGCGCTGATCGAGCGGCTGTCGGCGCCGGTCCGGGCCGACGCTGCCGGGGCCGCTCGCGCCTGCAGCGCCGATCCGTCGCTGTCGTAGCCAGCAAGGCTGGTGACTCATGATGGTCCTGCCGGACCAACGTTGGGCCGACTCACGAGGCATGGGACGACTTCCTTGCGGGACTACGATCGGCGCGCTGCGCCGGTCAACCCGACCCGGTGAGGAGCATGTGCGTGTCCTTGTACCAGCCGATCTCGAACGGCGTGGGCGTCCTGAGCTTGGCGCGCTCTGGGCGCAGTTCGAAGACGAGGATCCGCATGATCTCTTCGGGGCTCATCTGCGGGGTCGGAACGCGGAGGTCGTCGTATCCGGGGTGAAGATGAGACCGCGGCTCGGTGGCCGGTTTGCCCCCGACGACCTCGGGAAGATTGTGATCGAAGCGCAAGAACGGCGCGCCGAAGCCCGGGGGAAAGCGGATCTCGAACCGGTAGGTCAGCACCTCTACCTGCGAGTCGATCTCGCGGACCGTGATCGAGAAGTCGAACCACGCGCCGTCGCTGCGGCGGAGATGTCTTCCGGCTGGGTCGCGCAAACGATTCGGGTCCCCGCCTTCGAGGCAGCATGCGCCCTGGTGCAGGCTGCGGGCCTTCAGCTTGTCAGCCAGGCTTGGCGGCGGCTCGCGGAGTATCTTGAGGGTCTCGTGGATGTCCTTGTGTGGACTGGCCAGCTCGCCGGTGTCGCGAGCGCCGAGGAGCAGCGCCCGCAGCTTGCGTTTCAGGTCGCGCGCGCTGCTCGGCAGGACGAGCTGTCGCGACTGCGTATGCGCCTCGACGTCGCGCCAGCTCATCGCGTCGCCGGCGGCAGGAGGTCGGCGCGGCCGAGAAGGATCAGCCACTCCGCGTACTCGGGGTCCGGGGGCAGGCTACCGGCGGTGGCTTTGGCCACGATCTCCTCGTCGGAGCAGCGGCCCCAGATCCGGAGCTCGGCGAGGCGCTGCGCGCCGAGTTCCGTGGCGTCTTCGTCTTCGTGCACCACCGCGAACACCTCTCCAGCGAGCCAGCTCGCGAGGTTGGGGGCGTGTCGCATCAGGGCCTCGAACCCGCCATCGGTCACGACGAACACAACCACACCGCGGTGAGCCAGGTCCGAGCGTCGTCGATCGACCGTGCTCCAGTCATCGCCGATGAGCGCGGTGGCGTTCAGCAAGACGATCTCCTCGGGCTCACGGGCGAGGCAGTCGACAAGCTCATCCCCACGCGTGACGGCGAGTCGAGCCAGCCGGATGGTGGGATCGAGCGCGCGCACCTCCTCGGCCAGCTCGCCGATGATATCTTCGGCGGAATCCTGCGCAGCGACGTAGCCGAGGTAGGCTGCGGTGTCACGCAGGACCTGGATCCTCAGGGCGAGCTCGCCGAGGCTGATCGCGCGAACATGAAGGATCATGCGCCGGCCAGCTGCACGAGCAGGTGCGAGATCGTCGGGTGGACCGCGTAGCGGGACCGATCGCCACTCCCGTACGCGAGGACGCGCCGGGTCATGAGCAGCGCCAGATCGTCCTCGGAAGTCTCCACGAACGCAGCCTGCGTGCGGACGCGCTGAAGAACCTCGATCTCGGCGGGTCGCAGCCCCTGGAGGTGCTTGCGACCGAATGCATCCACGGCGTCGTCCACGTCATGCGATCCGATCCGGTCGTGACCGGACATGTAGACCTCGACCAGGGCAGACTGGGCGAGGGCAAGGAGATCGCGGAGCACCCCCCCCCGACGCGTCGACGAGGGCCTCGATCCCGGGTAGATCGAGAGCGTCCCCGGCGCGCCGGGTCAAGACGTCGACGAGGAACGCGCGGCCGGCCGGGTTTCCGGTCACGTCGATCCACGGCACAGGGTGAAACGAGTCGAAGCGTTGCACGATCAGCCTGTCGAGCCCGTAGAGGGCCCGCAGGGGCCCGACGAGGACGACCCCGATCCCGAGCGCGCTGAGGACCTTGACGTCCTGGACGACAAGGTTCTCGAGCATGGCCAGGTCCGACATTCGATCGAGCCCATCGAGCAGGACGACGAGGTGCCGGGCGCGCTGCCGGGCGAGGATCAGGAGTCCCTCGAGCGGGGCCTTGGCGCGTTCGACGTCCTCTGTCAGAGGGTGCAGAGGCTGGAGCACACCGGGCACGAACTTCATCAGGTGACTGTCGTCACCGTGGATGTCAAATTCGTCGAGGCCCCTCCATTTTCCGTGCGCGACGTCGCGCGCATCGCGGACATGCGGATTCGTCGGATCGATCGCAGCTACGCCATCTGCGATCGCGAGTGTGACTTGCGCGAGCAAGACGCCCGGCACCATCTTGGCGATGTCATGCCGCTTGCTGACGTCGACGTAGACGGTCATGACGTCGTCCAGTTCGAGGAGCCGCCGCTTGGTCATGAGCAGCTCGGTCGTCTTCCCGGACCCGATACCGCCGACGATGAGGTGGGCCGACGCCGGGGCCAGCTCCAGCTCGGCCGCCACGCGCCGGCTCACGGCCTGGTGCGGTTCGACGTACGCATCGAGCAACGCGCCTGGATCCCCGGATGGATCCAGCCTCGCGCGGATCGCCCGGAATCGCTCGAGGCGATTTCTCGGAGGAGGTGGGGTGGCCACGGCCGCGTTCACTCCGACAGTATAGCGTCCGAAGGCGGCGCGTTGGCCACCTTGCGCATCCAGGCGGGAACCTACCGGGAATCGCGACGCGCAAGCGGCTCCCTTGGCCACCTCGTTCGTGCGTCCTCGAAGGATCGTCTCCGGTCAACGAGGCGCATGCTGGTCTGCTGCCGCGGATCGACGATGTATGGCTTGAACGGGTCGAGCGCGTTGGTCAACGCCGGGCGCTCGCTGGCGCCGGGTGCTCGCTGGCGCCGATCTCGGCCCGCATCGCCGCGGTGATCCTGCTCCGCGTCGCGGTGAACGTGACCACGCGCTTGGCCGCGGAGAAGTCGCCGAGGAACCGATCGCGCTCGGCCCACGCCGGCATCATGACCCACCTATCCAGGACCGCTCACCCGCGATAGTCCGCGCCAAGGGCATGTCGCGGCTTGATGTATTTGATATTACTTGGTATATGCCGATGCGACAGAGGAAGGTTCGAGGCCGGATCACCGTAGGAGCGGAGACAGGGGGGAGCCGATGCGCTACGACCTAGGAGCGAACAAGGATGATGGGGGTCCGGGGCGCGCGAGCGCTGCCAGCACCGGCGCGGTCGGCAAGTCGGCCTTGACGGAGGCGCTCGGCGACGGCGTCCAGAAGCAGAGCGGCGAGGGCGAGGCCGGCGACAAGCAGGTGGTGCCCGTGCCGAGGTCAGCGCGCCCGGCGCGCCGTAGGCCTCTTGGGGACTCGGGCCGCCAGGTGGGCCGCGTGCAGGGCGACCAGCTCCTCGCCCGCTCCAGCGCGCCCTGTGCGCGCCCGGAGGTCTTTTCGACGAGGGTGTAGAGCCGGGCCAGGATCCGGCCGTACCGGCCTCGCGGGCGCGGTGGCAACTGCGTGACTGCCTCGTCGGCGGTCACGGCGAGGGCCTCGACCTCGACCAGGTCGTCGTAGAGCAGCGCGATCAGGACGCCGGGTCGAAGTTGTCAAGGGAGGGTCGTTTGGGTAGTCTGGCCCGGTGGGTTGCGATGTCTCGTCATCAGACCGCGCGACGTTCGGTGCCGAACGTCGACGGCGAACGCGGCAGTCTCACGGCTGCACATTTATTATGGGAGACAATCCGGATAAATGTGCAGCCGTGAGAATTGTTGTGCGGGAATCGAATAAATGGACAAAGCCACGCCTGGCGCATCTCCTCCACCGTCACGCCCCGGCTGTAGTGCAGGTGCTTGTCCTGACCGCGCACCGCGACGTCCGTACCTGCACGGCCGGCCATCGCCTTCACCACCGCATCGGGCACACCTTGCTGCCTGGCGAGGTCGTGGAAGCTGTGCCGGATGCCGTGCACGGTCACCGGGCGGTCGATTCCAGCCATCACCTGCACCTCTCGCCACACGTCGTTGAGCTGGTCGTTGCCGACCGGCCGGGTTCCCGCCTCGGAGGGGAACACGAGCCCGGTCTCGAGACCCCCGGGTCGGCCCGTCGGTGTTGTCAAGGTGAGGAACGGTCCTGGGGCATGGCCGGTGGGCACGATCCCCTGGTCAGCCGCGGCTGAGCGACGCCAAGCCCTGGCTCGTCGTGGAAGAACGCGGCGTGCGTGCAAGTGAGGGTGATACCGGACTGGTCGTGCCCGAGTTGGTCTTCGCGATCGTGCTCGTCTGCGATACGGCCGACACTGGGGTAGCCGAGGTCACCACCTGGATCGGCTGGATCCCGAGCTCTCCGGGGCGGCTCGTCAGCGGGCCCGGACGTAATTGTCCAACGATTCGTTGGACAATTGCCGTGGGGCCAGAACATCACGCTGCTCACCAAGCTGAAGACGCGCGAGGAGCGGCTGCTCTACGGGGCGCGCGCCGTCACGCACGGTTGGTCCCGGCCGCTGCTCACGCATCACATCGAGCTTCGGACGTTAGAGCGCGAGGGCAAGGCGGTCACCAACTTCGATCAGCGGTTGCCCAAGCCGCAGTCGGACCTCGCGCGCGAGACGTTGAAGGATCCCTACCGCTTCGACTTCCTCTCGCTCGGCTCCGAGGCCGAGGAGCGCGAGATCGAGGCCGCGCTCATCACGCACATCACGAAGTTCCTGCTGGAGCTGGGCGCTGGCTTCGCGTTCGTCGGGCGTCAGGTTCATCTCGAGGTCGGCGGGCGGGACTTCTACATCGACCTGCCGCGCGTCGTGCACACGTTCGATACCGCGGAGAATCGGTTCGCTCTGGAGTTCCTTGGACAGATCCGCCGGATCATCGATCGCGTCGATCGCCTGGCGCGCTCCAAGGCCAAGCCCGGAGTGTTCTGGACGCGCGCTGTCCGCGACTGCGAGGCGATGCGGCGCGTGCTCGGGCCGTTCGAGCGCCACGACATGTGGAACGACGTCGGCCGCATGGGGCACGTGCCGATAGCCTCGTCGGTGCTCCAACGGCGTCGCGGCTACAAGGAGGCTCTTCGGCATCACCTCGCGCTTCGCGCCGCGGCGAGGATCCCGTTCGATCGTGCAACCGCGGAGCGGCTGCTTGGCCTCAAGGACGTCGCCACGCTCTACGAGCTGTGGTGCTACTTCGCAGTCGTCGACGCGCTCAGCGCAGTCATCGGCCGCCGCCCCGACGACGCCGACGCGATGAAGGTACGGGACGAGGTCGACCTTTGGGCACGGCTTCCGCGTCGCGTGGGATGGTGGGCCGACCATTTACTACAACCTGTCGTTCACGCCGAAGAAGTCGCCGCCTCGTCGCTCCGCGTCGCTGTGGTTGGCGCTCCGGACAGGCGCGATCACGGGCCTGGAGCACGGAGCGCGCTGACGCATCCCGACCAGCCAGTCGGCCGGGGTGCCGGGACGTATGCAAACCTCCTGAACGCGCGCACGTGTGACTTCTGGGCACACCGGCGTCGCCCTCAGCGATTTGCGTGCGCTGCTCACTTGTTCGCGGTCGCTCGCGCGTGGTGCTGTGCACGCACGAGGGCGAACGATGAATGCTTCCCGGATTGCGTGTGGCTACCTGCTGCTCCTGATCGCATGCGGCCCGATGGCAGAGCCCACGAGCGGCAATGACGATCGCCGCTACCTGATCGCGATGAACTCCACGCGGATCGACACCCGGGTGGCGCCCGAGGCCACGGTGACGGCGGGCGCTGGCCGCGTGCTCGTCAAGTTTCCCGGCCCGGTCACCGTCGAGCAGCTCTCGGCGCTCGCGGCGACCGCCCAGATCTACACGTACTTGCCGCACGACGCGTTCCTGGTCCGCCCCCTCGCCGGCCTCGCCGCGGCGCGGCCGACCGGCGCGTCGTGGACCGGCGCGTACCTGCCCGAGTACAAGATGTCGCGCGCCGTGGTCGAGCTGGCGCAGCCGGCGCAGCTCGCGCCGGCCGAGACCCGGACCGTGATGATCACCGCGTTCCCCGACGCGGATCTGGCGGGCGTCGCCGCGGCGGCGGCCGGCCTGCCCGGCGTGACCGTGGTCGGCTCGG
This sequence comes from Kofleriaceae bacterium, assembly GCA_041495365.1. Classification (GTDB taxonomy): domain Bacteria; phylum Myxococcota_A; class Polyangia; order Haliangiales; family Haliangiaceae; genus JABFXX01. The sequence goes on from JBGQCL010000001.1 coordinate 42,831, forward strand.
ATCGCGGCGCGCGGTTTTCGCGCGTCCGGCTGCGCGTCACCGGCGGGGCGCTCGCCGGCGCGACCGCCGCGCTCGCCGCGCTCGCCGACGTGTTCTGGATCGACGTCGAGGGCCGCCGCGAGCTGCTCAACGACACCACGGTCTGGGTCGGCCAGTCCGGCCTCGCCGCGGGGCAGACCACGCCGGTGTTCGATCGCGGCATCCACGGCGAGGGCCAGGTCGTCGGGTACATCGACACCGGCATCGACGCCGACAGCTGCTACTTCCGCGATGCGGCGCACGGCCTGCCAGCGATGAACGTGTGTGACGCCGGCACCACCGTCGATCCCGCGCAGCGCAAGGTGCTCGCGGTCGACTTCCTGACCCCGAGCGAGTGCGCGGGCGGGATCGCGGCCAACGAGTGGGACATCCAGAACCACGGCTCGCACGTCGCGGGCACGATCGCCGGCGACAACCTCGCCAATCCGATCCTCCACGACCCCGGCGACGGCATGGCACCCGGCGCCAGGCTGGTGGTGCAGGACGCCGGGTTCCTCACCGACGACTGCGGCGACCTGCCGGGCATCGGCTGCCCGGTCGTCGATCTCAAGCCGTTCTTCCAGCAGGCGTACGCGCAGGGCGCGCGCATCCACACCAACTCGTGGGGCGACAACGAGAACGCGTTCGTCCAGAACAACTACTCGGCCGCGTGCCAGGACGTCGATGAGTTCATGTTCAGCCACCCCGACTTCCTGATCCTGTTCGCCGCCGGCAACTCCGGCCCGCGCGCGGCGTCGGTCGGCAGCCCGTCGACGAACAAGAACGGCCTCTCGGTCGGCGCGACCCGGCGCGGCACCCAGGCCGCCACGATGGCCGGGTTCTCGAGCTGCGGCCCGGCCGCGGACGGGCGGTTCAAGCCCGATCTCACCATGCCGGGCCAGGGCATCATCTCCGCGCGCAACGATCGCAACATCGGCTCGAACAACTGCAACACGATCTCGATGAGCGGCACCAGCATGGCCAGCCCCGCCGCCGCGGGCATGGCCGCGCTGGTCCGCCAGTACTACACGGACGGATTCTATCCGATGGGCGCGCCCGACGCCGGCCACGGCTTCGCGCCGAGCGCCGCGCTGGTCAAGGCCACGCTGCTCAACTCGACCCAGTCGATGACCGGCGGCGCCGGCCCGGTGCCCGACGCCTGCCAGGGTTGGGGCCGCGTGCTGCTCGAGGACGCGCTGTACTTCGACGGCCAGGCGCGACGGCTGGTCGCCACCGACGATCCCGGCTTCCCGCAGGGCGGCGCCGGCCAGGCGCGCACGTTCACCGTCCAGGTCGAGGCCGGGCAGTCGGTGCGCGCGACGCTGGCGTGGACCGACTTCCCATCGACGCCCGCCGCGAGCGTGAACCTCGAGAACGACCTCGATCTCGAGGTGACCGGTCCATCGGGCACGTTCCTGGGCAACGTCTTCGCCGCCGGTCAGTCGGCCACCGGCGGCAGTCCGGATCGCCTCAACAACGTCGAGCAGGTGCTGCTCGCCGCGCCGGCGCCGGGTGTCTACACGATCACCGTGCGCGCGTTCAACGTGCCGAGCTCCGCGCAGCCGTTCGCGCTGGTGATCACCGGCGGCATCAACCGCGCGCCGGATACGGTGACCGCGACCGCGGTCACCGACACCCAGATCGCGGTGTCCTGGACCCCGGTGCCCGGGGCATTCAAGTACTTCGTGTTCCAGTCCGCCGCCGGCGGCCCGTTCAACTTCATCGGGACGGTGCTCGCGCCGTCGACCTCGCTGCTGTCGACCGGGCTCGTGCCGAACACCACGTACGCCTACCAGATCGTCACGGTCGATACCGGCAACGCCGAGTCGCCTCCCTCGCCGCCGGTGTCGGCCACGACGTTCGCGGTCGATCCCCGCATCCCGACCCACATCACCGCCACATCCGTGTCGAGCTTCGAGATCGACGTGGGCTGGTCGGCGGTGGCCAGCGCGGCGAAGTACTACGTGTTCGAGTCCCAGGCCGGCGGCACGTTCAACTTCCGCGCGACCGTGCTCGCCCCCGGGACGACGTTCCAGGCCACCGGCCTCGCCGCGAACACGATGTACTGCTACGAGCTCGCGAGCGGCCTGACCGACGGCGAGACCACCGCGGTGTCGGCGCCGGTCTGCGCCACCACCGGGGCCGGGGTGCAGCCGCCCAGCGGTCTGCTCGTCACCGCGATCTCCGACACCCGGGTCCTGGTGCAGTGGCAGCCGGCCTCCGCCGCCGTGAAGTACCTCGTCTACCAGGCCGCGGGCGGCGACGCGGCGTTCACGCAGGTCGGCTCGGTGGTCGGCCCGACGACGTTCCTGGCCGTCAACCTGACGGCGACCACCGAGTACTGCTACCGCGTCACCGGGTTGGACGGCTTCGGCAGGGAGTCGGATCCATCCTCCACCCTCTGCGACCAGACCCTCGCGCCGGGCCTCGCCGGCATGGAGGGCGTCTGGAAGCTCGACGAGCGTGATGGCACCAGCGCGATCGACTCGTCGGGGTTCGGCCGCAATGGCGCGATCACCAGCGCCGCGTACTCGCTGCAGGACCGGCCGAACACCGAGAACAACCGCTCGGCGCTGGCGTTCTCGTCCAGCCCGGACTCGGCGGTGTTCGTTCCGCCGGCGACCGGCCTCGACCTGGCGAGCGCCAGCTTCACCGTGTCGTTCTGGACCAAGATCCCCGCCGCCGGGAGCGTCACGTTCCTCGGCAGCAGCGCCGGCGACTGCATCCACCCCGCCTGGGAGATCGCACAGAACGCCAGCGGCCTGCGCGTGTTCGACGCCGGCGGACCGCATTCCCTCGGCACCTCGATCCCGACCGGCGTGTGGACGCACGTCGCGGTCGTCGGCTCCCGGGCGTCTTCCAACCTCGGCCTCTACATCAACGGCGCCCTGGTCAGCACGGTGTCGGCGACCCAGTTCGGCCTGGCACACGACCCGTTCTACATCGGCCACGTCGCCGGGTGCCCCGGCGGCGCGGTGATGATGGACGACGTGCGGGTCCTGAGCCGCGCGATGTCCGCCGCGGAGATCGGCGCGCCGAGCACACGCAACTTGCCGTTGCCTGCGCTGCATCCCGGGGGCTAACGTCGGCGCGTGGTATCCGAAGCTCCCGCCGCGCGCGTGATGGCCAGTCCCGGTGCGATCGAGCGTCCCGCGACCGATGACACCGAGGCCGCGTGGCTGCGCGACGTGTACCGCCCCGACGAGCCCAACCTGACGCTGCGCGGGGTGATCGCCGGCATCCTGATCGGCTTCGTGATGTGCCTGTCGAACGTCTACGTGTTCTTCAAGACCGGGTGGAGCCTCGGCGTCACGCTCACCGCGTGCATCCTCGCGTTCGCCACGTTCAAGCTGCTCGAGGCGTTCGGCGCACGGCCGCTCGGCGTGCTCGAGAACAACGCGCTGACCACCGTGGCCTCCGGCGCCGGCTACATGACCGGCGGCGGCAACGCCGCGGCGTTCGGCGCGCTCGTCATGATCACGACGGTCCAGCCCAGCAAGGTCGGCCTGATCGCCTGGTTTGGCCTGATCGCGGCGCTCGGCGTGTTCGTCGCGATCCCGATCAAGCGCCAGCTGATCAACCGCGAGGGCCTGGCGTTTCCGACCGGCACCGCGACCGCCGAGACCTTGCGCACGATCCATGCGTCGGGCAGCGGCCAGGGCACCTCGGCGGCCAGGGCGCTCGGCATCGCCGCGCTGCTCGCCGGCGCGCTCACCTTCGTGCGCGACTACCTCCGGTGGGTCCCCGGCCAGTGGGCGCCGGGCCTCCAGATCCTCGGCTACGATCTCGTCAAGTGGACGATCTCGGTCAAGACCGAGCTCGTGCTGGTCGGCGCCGGCGGCCTGATGTCGTTCCGCACCGGCTGGTCGATGCTGTTCGGCGCGATCGTCAACTACGTGGTGATCGCGCCGGCGCTGCTCCAGCATGGTCTGCTCAAGCCGCTCGGTGGCAAGCCGGTCAGCTACGCCGGCATCATCGACTGGACGCTGTGGCCGGGCGCCGCGATCCTCGTCGCAGCCGGCTTGACCTCGTTCGCGCTCGACTACAAGAGCATCGCGCGCTCGTTCTCCGGCCTGGGCGCGCTGCTCGATGCGCGGCGGCGCGCGGAGCCGGCCGGCGGGATCGCCGCCGTCGAGGCGCCCGACTGGTGGTTTCCGGCGGGCGTGCTGCTGCTGACGCCCGCGATCGTGGTCCTCATGCACCTGATGTTCGACATCCCGGTGTGGGCCGCGCTGTTCGCCGTGCCGATCGCGGTGCTGATGGGCTTCGTCGCCGCGCGGGTCACCGGCGAGACCGACGTCACACCGACCAAGGCGCTCGGTCCCGTGACCCAGATGATCTATGGCGTGATCACGCCGGGGAACCTCACCGGCAACATCATGTCGGCCAACGTCACCGGCGGCATCGGCCTGCACGCCGCCGACCTGCTCACCACGCTCAAGACCGGCTGGTTGCTCGGCGCAAGACCGCGCCACCAGGTCTACGCCCAGCTGTTCGGCGTGCTCGCCGGCGCGGCGATCATCGTGCCGCTGTTCTACCTCGTGGTCCCGGTCGCCCAGCTCGGCACCGACGAGTGGCCGGCGCCGAGCGCGCTGGTCTGGGCCAATGTCTCGAAGGCGTTCGTCAACGGCGTCGGCGCCCTGCCGTACTCGGCGCAGATCGCGATCGCGATCGGCGTCGCCGCCGGCGTCGGCCTGACCCTGCTCGACAAGGCCGCGCCTCGCGCCGTGCGCGCCTACCTGCCGTCGCCCTCGGCGATCGGCATCGCGATGGTCGTGCCGTGGTCCAACAGCCTGGCGTTCTTCCTCGGTACCGCGGTCGCCGAGCTGATCCGCCGCCGGTTCCGGCGGTTCGATCCGTACACCGTGCCGGTCGCGTCCGGCCTGATCGCCGGCGAGAGCCTGGTGGCCATCGCGATCACGATCGCCACGACCGTGTTGTGATCACGCGCCGGGCGAACGCCGGCCCGGCTTGGCCTCGCTCTCGTCGCTCGCGGCGTCGTGGGTCTTCCTGGCGCTGTCGTCCTTGGCCTGTTGCTTCGCCTCGGCCTTCGGCTTGTTCTCGGCCTTCGGCTCCTCGCCGCCGGCGGCGTCGTCGCGCTGGGTGATCCTGAGGTGGACGCGGCGGTTCTGGAACCTGCCCTTCCAGGTGCGGTTGTCGGCGACCGGCTGGGTCGCGCCGAAGCCCTTCGCGACGAGCCGGTCCTTCGCGATACCCTTCGTGACCAGGTAAGAGCGCACCGAGCTCGCGCGCTGCACGGACAGCTTCTGGTTGTGGCGCGCTAGCGGACGACCCGCCGCTACCATGCCCCGATCATCGCGCGTCCGAACGAGGGACGCACGCCGGCGGTGGATCCGGGATCGCGATCGCCTGGCTCCAGTCCACGGCGAATGTGCCGGTGATCGTCGCGGCGGCGCCGGGGTTCGCGAAGATCACGCCGAGCTCGCGCGCCTTGGTCGTCGAGTTGACCGAGAAGTTGACCGAGCCGACGTAAGCGGTCGCGCCGTCGGCGAGGATCATCTTCGAGTGCATGTACGGCCGCTCGGCGGACTCGGGCGCGGGCATCACGTGCACCGCGACGGCGGCGAGCTTCTTCGCGTACGGAAAGTTGTGCAGTGGATCTGGGTTCTTGTCGCACGCCGGCACGATCAGCCGCACCGCGACCATGCGGGCGGCCGCCGCGGCGAGCGCGTCGCCGATCACCGGATCGCCGAGGTTCACGCAGGCTTGCGCAACCACGCGATACGTGCGGAGAGGATCAAGCAGACCAGCCCAGTGTATGTGCGCGCGGGGCAGAGGATCCGCGGTCAAAGCACGTCAGGTACGCCGATGTCATCCTTCGATCGCCCCTTGCACTGCCGCTCGTCGAGGCCGGACACTGGCGACTTCGTGACCTCGGGTTCACCGTGTCGGTGCGCCCGCTTCTCGGGGGAGCAACATGGGCTTCGAATCCTTCTCGGTCTCGCCGAAGGGTGTCATTCCCGCGCCTCAGGGCGCCTGCACCATCGAGGTCACATGGCGCACCGCGACGGGCGACGTACTGGATGGGGTCGCGTTTGTCGTCGGTGACACGCCGGTGGGTGGGACTCTCGACGACAAGGAGGTGAAGCAGCGGAGCGCGAAGGTCACGCTCGACCTGCGCCGGCTGGGGGACGGACCTCACGTGGTGACCGCGCTGGGCGTCCACGGTCGCATGGCACTCCCCACATTCGAGTCTGCGCCGTTCATCGTCCAGGTGACTGACGTCGGCCCCGCGGCCCCCCCTCCCTTGTGGTTCCGGATCGGCCAACTGGCGATCTCGAACAGCGGTAGCGACCGCCCCACGGTGAGCTGCGTCATCGAGGACGACGCAGGGACACCACTCGCGAGCACGCCGTGGACCGTCAAGGCGAGTATTGACGACCTCGTCGTGCCCGGCGTTGCGGTGACCGGCGCCACGATCAGGTTCACCCCGGACCAGCCGCTCAAACCGGGACGGCGCTGGCTCACGCTCGCCGTGGCGCCGGACCCTGCGCGCGGGCACGAAATCCGGTTCCGGATCCGGCTGCTCGTGGACTTCCTCCCTCCGCTCATCGAGGCCGATATCACACCGGTCTATACGACCAACCGCGCGCCCGCGCTTGTTATCCGCGCGCGCGATGCCACGAGTGGGCTCGACGTCTCCTCGCTGCAATTGACGATTGGCGATCAGCTGGTATCGGCGGTGGTCGAGCAGGTGGATCCACCGCTGCCTTCGCCTCCGCCCCCCGTGGTACAGCCGGAGGTGCGCTGCTCGTCCGACGCGCGGACGTTGGCCGACCTCAAGAGCGAGCTCGCCAAGCTCCCGGCGAACCCCGAGATCGCGCGCCGGCTGACCGGCCTCGTCGCCAGCATCGAGCAGTCGCTCGCCCTCGCGTCGTGGGTGCATGCGCGCGCCCGTATTGGCGCGTTGATCGCCGAGCTGGTAGAGCGCGGCCTCGGCGGCCGTGCCGATCGCATCGGGCTGCCGCCGGTCGCGACGGATCACGTGATCTGCGGCGCGGTGAACGTCCTGCTCACCCTGTCCGCCGCCGGACCGCTGCCCACCGCCCAGCGGCCGCAAGGCGCCGCCACGCTGGCGGATCTCCGTGCCGCCGTCGATCGGCTGGCAGGCGCCGGCACGGCGGCACCGGCACTGCGGGAGGGTCTGAGCAAGGTGGCGTCCGCGCTGGAGCGCCGGTCGCCGGCCATGGCGCGCCTCCGGCTCGGAGACTTCGTCGGAACCGTGATCGACCTATCGAACCGCGTCCCCGGTGGGCTCGCACCGGACGTCGCGAACGAGCTGCTCGCCGGAGCCGCCAACGTGCTGATCGGAATCCGCGTCTCCGGGACTGGCTCGGACACGATCCCCGTGCCGCCGGCGCTGTCCACCCAGGTCGCGAGCTTGACGACCAGCCGCGAGACGATCAAGGCGCTCACCGGTGCGCTGGCGGACACCCAGGCCACACTGGCGGCGAGCAGGAACGCGATCGCGCGCGCGCGGCTCGCCGACTTCGTCGCCGACGTCATCGAGCGGCGCGACAGGCCGGCGCACGACCCCCATGCCATCTCCACCCCCGCCGCCGCCGGTCTGATCGACGCGGCGCTACGCTTCCTCGCGAGCGTGCCCCTGACGGGCGCCGCGCTCTCCGAGTTCGTCTGGCCGCAATCGGCGGGGTCGCTGGAAGAGCTCGTGTTTGTCGCCGCTGGCGTCGCGACGACCGACAAGACGCGAAGAGACCTGCTCGATCTGCTCCAGAAGGCGGGTGGCTCGCACGGCGACCAGTCGGCCAGGTTGGCGAAGTTCGTTGCCTTGGTGGTCGACCGGTCCAATGACGCGCTCACGGGACAGGCTGGCTCGATTGACCTGGCCGACGCCGAGAGCTTGCTGGGCGGTGTAGCCAATCTGCTCATCGGGCGCGTGCCATGGTTCACGCTCCGGGTGCGGCCGGCTCAGCCGCTGGTCGACGGCGCCTATCGGTTCGGCGTCACGGTGGCCGACAACAACGGCAACCGGTCCGCCCATCTCGAGCACCCGGTATGGGTGGACAATGTTGCCCCCCAGATCGTCTCGACGGTCCCGGCGGCCGCCCGCATCGTCCCGGCCGCATCGCCGATCGAGGTCCGGTTTGCACCCGACGTGTCCGGCGTCTCCAGCTTCACGCTCGGGCTGGATGGCGCCGATCTGTCGCAGCGGGCCACGCTCGCGGGTGACCGCGTCGCCGTCACGCCGTCGTCGCCGCTGTTGGACGGGGAGCACGCGGTGACGTGGTCACTCACCGACCGTGCCGGGAATCGCAGCGCTGGCCGGTTCGTGTTCGTGGCGGACGCCGTGCCGCCGGCCATCACCGAGCTGCGCCCCGCGCCCGACCTCCGCACCAACGCCGCCACGGCGCTGATCTCCGCTCGGTACGTGGACGCGCGCGCCGGGATAGATCCGGCCTCGGTCCGGGTGCTTCTCGACGGCGCCGACGCGACCTCGCGCGCGGCTGTGGGGCTGGACGGGCTGAGTATCGCGTGGCCCGCTCCCGCCGAAGGCACACACACCGTCACGGTTGGTTGCGCCGACCTGGTCGGCAATCGATCGGAAGCCACCTGGACGTTCGTTGTGGACCGGACGCCCGCCCGCGTCGCGATCGATCCCGCGCTCGATCACGTGGCGACCACGGACACCGAGCTCCTGGTGCACGGCACCGTCTCCGAGCCGGCGACGGTGGATGTGGGCAACGTGCACGCTGCCGTCGCGGCGGACCTGTCCTGGCAAGCCCGCGTGCCGCTCGCGCGGGGTTTCAACCGGATCGAAGCACGCGCGGTGGATCGCGCCGGCAACGCGTCAGTGTCGGACCCCGTCGAGGTCTACAGCGTCGCCGCCGACGACACGGCCGCGACTGGCTTCGTGCTCGACGCCGATGGCAAGCCGGTGTCCGGTGCGACGGTGACTGCGCGGCCGGCAAGCACCACGGGCGTGACCAACCACCAGGGCCGGTTTGTCCTCCCCCACCTCCCCGCCGGCGATCTCTGGCTGGATGTGGACCCGATCCCCGCGGGCCTCACGGGCCATGAACCGGCCCGCCTCCGGCTGCGCGCGGCATACGGCGCCGTCGCACAACCGCGAACTCCGATCTGGCTCTTGCGATCCGCGATGGAACGAGCTGTGACGATTCCCGAGGGCGCCGGTGCCACGACCGTTGCGGCGACCGGCACGCCCGACATGACGATCACGGTCTCCAACGCAGGCGTGCAGTTCCCCGACGGGAAGCCGCGGGCGATCGCCGTGCAGGCCGTCCCGTCCGACCGCCTACCGGTGGATCTACCCGAGTTCGTACCTGCGCAGACGGTCGCCGTGCTCGAGCCTTCGGGGACCACGTTCCCGCGGGATCAGCGCGCACAGGTGACACTCCCCAACCAAACCGGTCATGAGGCCGGCACGATCGTCCCGCTCGTCCTGTTCAATACCGCGCTCGGGAGCTGGGAGCTGGGCGGGTTCGGCCGGGTGAGCGACGACGCGCGCCACCTGGAGAGCCTGCCGGGTCTCGGGCTCCAGCACTTCTCCATCGTCGCGGCGGCACCGCTCGGCCCGCGAATCGAGGCCCTGCAGGAGGACCACCAAGTGCCGGGCGCCGACGCGCTCAAGGGGGCGCTCGAGCTAAGCGTGGAGCTGCCATCGTTCCGGGTGAACGACACGGTGCACACGCCGGCGCTCGTCTACAGCAGCCTCGCCGCCGCACCGGCGCTCGTGATCACCGGCCTGTTCAAGGGGATGAAGGAGTTCCAGAATCCCACCGAGATCGTCCAGGACGAGACCTTGCCGATCGATCTGGAAGGACGGCACGAGCAGGCGACGCTCAACGTGACCGCGTGGCGCAAGAACAGCCTGTCCTCGGGCGGGATGACCCAGGTCGGGGCGGGCACGCAGTTCGCGGACGCCTACATCCCGAGCGGTAGCGGCGGCGCTCCCTCGCCGTTCGCGTCGATCCCGTCCGGCTACTGGCAAGATGGCAACTGGATCGAGGTGGCGACGAGCGTCGTGTCGCAGCCGGTCACGTTCTTCAAGGCGAGCGTTCACACGACCATCCAGCGCCAGAACGGTGCGTGGCCCGAGGCGATCACGAGCCGCTACTTCTTCGCCGATGTGGACACCGGAGAGTTCACGCTCCAGGGACCGATGCTGAAGCGCGGCCCGGCGCCGCCGCCGGGAGCAGCAGATGGCCGGGAGGAGTTCCCGTCGCTACCGGCCAGCCTGGCGCTCACGTATCACCTCGCGCCTCGCCTGGCGGACGGCACTTGTTACCCCACCGGCCTCTACAGCTTCCTGGCCCGCTACAGGGTCACAGGCCGGGCATATCAGATGGTGCAGTACGCGCGCGTGGCCGAGGTCGCCCTGTTCGATAGCGGCTGGCACGACTGGATCAGCCAGCAGGCCGCGAACAGCGGGAGCGTCGCGCTGCGTAACTTGCTCGGTCAGGTGGACGCCGTCCGACGCCTGGCTAACACAGGAGGAGAGCTCAGCGTCGAGTATCGCTACTCCGATCCGCTCGACTACCTGTTCCACAACGATGCCGGCCGCGTCGTGGTGCACAACCTGTCGGACAGCGCGTTCGGCCGTGGCTGGTCGCTCAAGGAAGTCCAGCAGCTCTATCCGCTGGGCCACACGCACGTCCTCGTCACCGGCCCGGAAGGCCGTCAGGTGTTCACGGTCGAACAGACCATTCAAGCCGTGGGTTCGGGAGCGTTCGGTGCCATGGCGCTGTCCGCCGACGCGAACAGCGTCATCGGGGGGTCGGTCGACAGCGCTGGCGAACCCACGGGAACGGTGTCGGGGCCCTCGCTCGCCGTGCGCACGCTGCCACGGGTCATCCGCACGGACCAGTACGTCGACCGCCAGCGCCAGTGGATCGTGCGAGACGTCATCCAGAGCGTCTGCGTCTGGGTGGATTGTTCGCATCGGGAGTGTCTGTTCAGTTTTTTTGGCGTCGAGATCTTCTGCTGGACGGTCGACTGCTCGAGGCCGGACTGTCACGACCAGGTCGTCGGCGTCACCGGCTCATGGTCGAGTTGGACCACCACCGGCACGCGTCAAGCCGAAACCCGGGTGGATCCCGAGATCGCCGGCCTCGCCGTGGCAGCGGACGGTACAGTGTTCGTCGCAGATCGCGCGACGCACCGGATCTTCCGGATCGGGCCGGGCGGCCAGCCCGAGGTGATCGCGGGTCGCGTCAAGCCGAGCAGTGGACAGAGCGGTAGCTTCACGTCGCAGCAACCGACGGTCGAGTCCTGGACCGACGACGCATGGTCCGGCGAGGAGATCGACCCTGGGTTCACCACCGACCAGACGCCGTTCGCAGGTTGCCAGCTCGACACCCCGTCCGGGCTGGCGCTGGACGCCTCGGGCAACCTGCTGTTCGCCGAGCGCGGCACTCACCGGGTGCGGCGACTCGACTTCTCGACGGGCCTGCTGGAGACCGTGGCGGGCACGGGGAGCGCTGCGTACGACCCGACCGTGACGCGCGGTTCGGACGTCAGCCTGCCTTCACCGCAGTCGATCGCCGTGACGGCGGACGGCGACCTCTACGTGCTCTGCAACCTGAGCGGCGTGGACCAGGCGATCGGCGTGATCGACCGGGCGGGGTTCTACCGCCACGTCGTCGGCAACCCAGGCGGCACCGTGAACACCGGCGTCGACGGCCGACTGTATCGCCTGATCGGCGCCAGACACATCGCGGTGGATCGGGCCGGCAATCTGTTCATCAGCGCGACCGATCAGAACATCGTGCTCGTCGTCGGGCCCGATGGCTTCGTGGACGCGCTGGCGGGATCCGGCGATGCCAGCCCGGTCACCGGAGACGGCGGGCAGGCGCTGAACGCATCGCTGGCCCGGCCGCAGGGGATCGCCGTGACGCCGGAAGGCAATCTCGTTGTCGCCGATACCGGTCACAGCTCGGTGCGCTTGATCAGCCGCGCCGTCGGTGTGCTTGGCCGGACCGAGCTCGCCGGTCCCACCGGGTACTTCGATTCTCGCCTCCGCCGCGAGCCCGATGGGACCTGGATCCGGCTGTACAAGAACGGCTCCGTCGCACACTTCGACGCGCTGGGCCTCCATCGATCCACGCTGGATCGGAACCAGAACGAGACGCGCTACAGCTACGATGATCAAGGTCGCGTCACGGCGGCGGACTACCCGAGGGGCGCCTCCCTGCGTATCACCTACTCGGCGGACGGACTGGCCTCGGCGATCACGGATCACGGCGGGCGCGTCACCACGCTGGGCGGCCACGGGCCCGACCTCGCCACCATCGCGCTGCCCGATGGCGCGAGTCACACATTCACGTGCGACGCGGCCGGGCGCATCACGTCGCGCGTCGATCCGATCGGCGTAGCCAGCAGCTTCACCTACAACGAGTACGGTCGCGTGGTGACCGAGACGACGGCCGGCCAGAGCGCCACGGTGACACGGCCGGACGACACGGCCGCGGGCAACGCCGCCGGCGGAGCCCCGATCACGGCGACCACGGCTCACACCGAGATCGGTCACGGTTCGAAGGACGGGGTCCAGGTGCTCGTCGAGAACGGGCAGCCGACTCAGGTGGTGACCCAGGACGGCGCGTCCGTCAGCGTACAGTACGCCGGCAACGGCTTGCCGGCCGCCGTGGTGCGCCCGAACGACCAGCCGGTGGTGATGACCTACAACGCGACCGGCGATGCGACCGCGGTTCACGATCACGCGATCGACGCGAGCGAACAGTACGAGTACGGCGAAAATGGCTTGAAACAGCGCTACGTCGATCCGGTCGGCCGCGTGACGCGCTGGACCTACGACGCTGCGGGGAACGTCACGAGCGAGCAGCACGACGCCCGGGTCGTCGAGTCCACCGCGTATGGGCCGAGCGGCGAGGTGCGGTCTCGGGTCAAGCGCGGCGTCACCACGACCTTCACCTACGACGACCACCTGAACGTGCAGAGCGAGCAAGCGGGTGACCTGACGACGCGCTACGAGCGCGATGCGCTCGGCAACCCGATCGCGAAGACGGTAGGCGCGCGACGCACGGCGTTCCAGTACGACGCGATGAACCGGCTCACCCGCGTCGAGGAGCCGCGCGGACACACCGCCTACGAGTACGACCGGGCAGGCGGGCTCGTCGGCATGACCGATCCGGCGGGGCAGGTCGAGCGCTACACCTATGACGAGCGCGGCAAGCTCACCGAGCGGGTCGACGCACTCGGTCAGCGCTGGAGCGCGACGTACGACACGGCGGGATGGCAGCTCACGGAGACCGCGCCCGACGGCACCCTGATCCTGGTCGACTATTCTCTCAAGGGACGCTACGTACGCAAGACGTCGGGCAGCGTCACCATCGCGGAGGAGCGGCGGCGCGAGGGCGAGCTGGTGCGGTCGGTGTCGGAGCCGGTCGAGGTCCGCCACAGCTACGACGCCGCCGGGCGCCACGTGAAGCAGGAGGTGCGGTTCAAGGGTCGCGACCCGATCGCGCTCAGCTTCGAGCTCGACGCATCCGGGAAGCGGACGGCCATCCTGTCGCCCGGCGCAACCGTGCGTTACACCTACGATGACTCGGGTGATCTGGCATCGATCCGCTGCGGCGAGCTCGACGTGACGATCGAGCGCGACGCGGGCGGCCAGATCGCGCGGATCACCCGGGGCAACCGCGTCCAGACCGGGCTCACCTACGACGGCGCCGGCCGGATCGCTTCGCTCGCCGACACCGGGGCCCCAGGGCTGCTCTCGAGGGCGCTGTCCTACGATGCAACCGGCGACTGTGTCGGGGCGAGCGATGCCCGCGGCCGGTGGACGTACTCCTACGACGGAGATGGCCAGCTGGTTCACGCCACGCGCGATGGCGCGACGCCGGTCGACGAGCAGTTCACCTACGACGCGCGCGGCAACCGCGCCTCGGGGCCGGGCGGACCCTGCCGCTACGACGCGCAGGGCGTGTTGCTGCTCGAGGACGGAAGCTGGACGTACCGATACGATGGCCGCGGCAACCTGGTCGAGAAGACCTCGAAGATCGCTCCGCAGGACCGCCACGTCTTCGAGTACAGCCCGTTCAACCAGCTCACGGCGTTTCGCATCGAGGACGGCGGAGCGACGCCGCGGGTCGCGGCGCGGTACTGGTTCGATGGGTCCGGCCTTCGCGTCGGGAAACAGGTCGTCTGGCGCGACGAACCGGCGCGGAACGAGACGCGCCGGTGGATCTACGACGGAGACGACCTGTTCCTCGAGCTGGATGGGGACGGCAAGCCGGTGCGCCAGTACGTCGGCGCCGGCACCGCTGACTCACTGGTCGGCTTCCTCGACGGCGGCTCGGCGTACTACTACCTCAAGAGCCAGCTGGGCAGCGTGGAGCAAGTGCTGGACGCCGTGGGCGCCATCACGGCGTCGTACGACTACACGCCGTTCGGGCAGCCGCTGGCCGCCACCGGATCGCCGGCCAACGCCGTTCGGTACACCGGCCGCCTGTGGGACGAGGAGAGCGGCACGTACCACTACCGGACCCGGCAATACGATCCTGCCTCCGGTCGGTTCCTCCAGCAGGACACGGCTGCCGGCGACCACGCCGAGCCGATCTCCATCTTCAACCGCTACGTCTACGTGCGTGGCAACCCGGTGCAGCTGGTGGATCCGTTCGGCCGGTTCTGGAGAGAGTTGTTTCACTTCGTGTGGACCGCGATCAAGGTGATTGCCCTCGTCATCGTCGCCATCGTGCTCGTCGTGGTGGCGGTCGTCGCTTGCGTTTCCCTCATAGGGGCAATCGTCTCGGGCTCCATCGTGGCGGCCCTCGGCTTTGCAGCCACCTTGGCCCTCGCTGTCTTCCTGCTCGTCAAGGTCGTCGGCGCGATCGCCAAGCTACTCGGCTGGGGATCCGTGAAGCTCCCCAGCGGCCGCATCAAGCATATCTTCGTGCTCATGCTCGAGAATCGGTCGTTCGACCACATGCTCGGCCGCGCCAACCTCGTCGGGCTGGACGCCGTGTTCCAGAAGCCTCGCCCGATCGACGGCGTGACGTTCGACGATGCGCCGGGGCTCGACCGGCTCCCGGGGCTCCAGCAGCCCATCGCGACCGGGGCGACCCTCTGGGGACCATTCGACCCAGGGCATGAATTCGAGGACGTGATGTGTCAGCTCTGCGGACCAGGGCATGGCCTGGACCCAGGCGGTCGTTACCCCACGCTCAACCAGCTGCCACAGCCCGATACGAGCGCCTGGCCCCAGCCGCCGCTGGGATCGCCAAGACTGCCGGACGATGTCGTCTGCGACGCCTACTTGAACACGAACGGTTACGGGGGTGGCTTCCCGCTGACCGGTTTCACCCCCGATCAGGTCCCGGTCATCACCGCGCTGGCTCGCGAGTTCGCGGTCTGCGATCGGTGGTTCTGCTCGGTCCCGGGGCCGACGTGGCCGAATCGCTTCTTCGTCCACTGCGCATCTTCGAGCGGCCTGTACAGGAGCCCCTCTACTGATCTATTCGATACTATCTGGAAATATGTCGTCAATGGATACCACTTCGACAACGGCACGATCTACGACAAGATCGAAGATGAGGACTTCGAATGGGTCATCTATGAGGGAGACGAGCTTCCTCAATCGTTCGCGATCGCGGGGATGGACTGGGCCGCGCTGGATGGCGGGCGGTTCCGCGGCTTCTCGGACGATTTTTTCGAAGACGTCAATGATCCCGATTACCCGTACGCGTACGCGTTCATCGAGCCGAACTGGGGCAGGGTCATCGCGAAGCCAGCTGATTACGCGGGGGGGAACTCTCAGCACCCGATCGATGACGTGACGCAGGGCGAGCTCCTCATCAAGACGGTATACGAGACGGTCCGAAAATCGCCGCACTGGGACAGCAGCCTCATCGTCATCATGTACGACGAGCATGGTGGGTTCTACGATCACGTTCCCCCACCGGGGACCGTCCCGCCCGGCGACTCGAACCGGTACGGCGATCCTGCCTTCGACTTCGGCCAGCTGGGCAGCAGGGTGCCGGTCGTTCTGATCTCCCCGTACATCCCGAGAGGCATCGTGGATCACCGCCAGTACGATCACAGCTCGCTGTTGCGTACGGTCGAGGATATGTACGGGCTCTCGAGGCTGACCAACCGCGACGCGAACGCGAACAGCTTCGATTCGGTGCTGTCCCTGGCGCAGCCGCGGGACTGCCCGCTCGAGTTACCGGGACCGGCGGATTCGAGCAATGACCCGTATCGGAAGTAAGGAGCAATGACCATGGCCGACGAGCCCCTCAGTGGCAATCAGGCAGCATTCCTGCACGTCGCGCTCTTGCGTCACCTCATGGTAGCCCCGGATCAGCGTGACGCGATCATCGAACGCGTGCGGCGCATCCGCAACACGAGCGAGGCCGCAGCATACATGGAGGAAGTGCGGGGTCACTACCGCCGCTTCCGTGACGCGCGCAAGGCCGCGCGTAAGGGCCGGGGCCATCCGGAGCCGGGCCAGGGGAAGCGGCGCGATGGCGACCCGAGGGCCAAAGGCGCCAGAGGCAAGCCGCTGCGTTGAAGCGGATCGATCGCCGTTACTTCGCCGGCAGCGGCGGCGGCGTCCGCGTCCCTACCCCGGTCCCTACTTTTCCGTGGCGCCGTGAAACGCCTGGATACGCCTCGAAACAGGTAACGTATCGGAACCAGTAGATCTCGAAGTAGTCTCAAGCTTCTTGGAAGTCATCCGAGATCCGGCCGGAACGCGGACATCGCAGTGCGGCGCCGCTCCGTCAGGAACAGCAACGGCTGCAGCCGGATCCCGTTCCCTACCGCAGCGGCACGGTCAGGCGCCGGTCGCGTCCGGCCGCGGCCGGCGCGAGGCCCACGGCCGCGCCGCCTCGAGCTGACTGGCCAGCCGAAGCAGCATGTCCTCGCGTCCGAACGGCGCGACCCACTGGGTGCCGATCGGCAGGCCGGCGGCGTTCCACGCCAGCGGGAGCGAGATCGCCGGCTGGCCGGTCATGTTGAACAGCTGGGTGTTGGGCGTCGCGGCGAGCGGTCCGTGCGCCGCTTGGTCGAGCGCCTTGAGCAGGAGCCGCCGCAGCGGCAACGCGCGGAGGACGCCCATCTGGAACAGCTCGGAGCGGGTCGGCGACAGCTCACCGAGGGTGACCGGCGGCCGCGCGGTGGTCGCGGTCAACAGGATGTCGTACCGGGTGAAGAACCCGGCGACCTGGCGCGCCGCACGCCGCATCGAGTCGATGGCGGCCGCGTGGTCCGCCGCGGACAGGGTGCGCCCGATCAGGTGGAGCAGCCACGTGGCGGGCTCGACGTCACGCGCCTGCGCAGCCCGCCCGGCGCGCGCCGCCGCGACCGACAGATCGCAGGACACGCCGGCGGCGACCACGAGCAGGTAGGCGCGAATCAGCGCCGCGCGGTCGAAGCTGGGGACGGCCTCCTCCACGTGGTGGCCGAGCGATTGCGCGAGGGATGCGGCGTCGGCGACCGCGGCCGCGCAGTCGGGATCGAGGGTGTCCGCGAACAGGGCCTGGCGGGTGAACGCGATCCGGAGCGCGCCGGGCGGCAGGCCGATCTCGGCGGAGAACGGCCGCACGGGATCGCGGACCTGATACGGAGCGCCGTCGTCGGGGCCGGCGGTGGCGTCGAGCAGCCCGGCGGTGTCGCGCACGCTGCGCGTGACGGCGTGGTCCTCGACCAGGGCGGCCCAGTGCTCGCCGCCGAACGGGCCGAGCGGGTTGCGGCCGCGGGTCGGCTTGAGGCCGACCAGCCCGCAGTGCGAGGCCGGGATCCGGATCGAGCCGCCGCCGTCGCTGGCGTGGGCCGCCGGCACCATGCGGGCGCTGACCGCGGCCGCCGAGCCGCCGCTCGAGCCGCCGCTCGAGCGCTTCACATCATACGGGTTGCGGGTCGGCCCGCGGAACGCCGGCTCGGTGGTGCCCATGATCCCCAGCTCGGGCGTGTTGGTCCGGCCGAGGATGATCAGGCCGGCGCGCTTGTACCGGGCGACCAGCTCGCAGTCGCGATCGGCCCGCCAGGCGGCGCCGAGCTGGCAGCTGCCGGTGCTCGGCTCGCCCGCGTCCTCGGCGAACAGATCCTTGAGCAGGAACGGCACGCCGGCAAAGCTGCCGGTCCCGGCGTGCTGGGCCTCGCGGCGCGCGCGCTCGAACTGGGTGTGGACCACCGCGTTGAGCGCGGGGTTGCGCGCCTCGATGCGCGCGATCGCGGCGTCGATCAGCTCCCGGGCGGACAGCTGGCGGGTGCGCACCAGCGCGGCCAGCCCGGTGGCGTCGTGGTCGTCGTATTCGGGAAACACCATGGCGGCTCGCAGGGTACTACGGCGCGGCGAGCAGCGCGGCGGTTCGCGGGCCGCGCGCGCCGGAATTCGCTGCGAGGACGCGCGGCTGCGCGGGTCCGGCTTGACATCGTGTTACCTCGACACCATATTAAGTGTCAGATGAACACCATGGCAGCATCCGGGGTCGTCACCGGCGCACGTCACCTGCGGGCGGCGCGCAACGGCCAGGACGCGGCCGCGACGATCGTCGACGGCGAGCTCGCGGTTGCCGTGGTGTGCGATGGCTGCTCGGCCGGGGCCAGCTCCGAGGTCGGGGCGCGGCTCGGCGCGATGCTGTTCAGCCGCGCGATCGCCACCCGGCTCGCACGCGGCGAGCCGCCGTCGGACCCGGCGCTGTGGGCGGCCGCGCGCGCCGGCGTCGGCCTCGAGCTGCAGCGCCTGGCCGGCGGCCAGGTGATCGAGCTCGGCGCGCTGCGCGAGTGCTTCCTGTTCACGATCGTGGCGGTCGCGGCGACGCGCGAGGCGGCGGCGGTGTGGGCGCTCGGCGACGGCGCCTACGCGGTCGACGGCGCGACGCGCACGCTCGGTCCGTTCGACGACAACGCGCCGCCGTACCTCGCGTACGACCTGCTCGGCGAGCCGCGCGCGGCGCACTTCGAGGTGCTACCCGCGGAGGCGCGCACGATCGTGATCGCGACCGACGGCGCCGGTGACCTGCCGGCCGCGCTCGGCCGCGACGGCGACCTCGCGCGGTTCGGCGGCGCGCGCTTCGTCGAGCATCCCGATGCGCTGCGCCGCGAGCTCGCGCGCCTGGCGCGCGCCGACGAGCGCATCGACTGGCACGAGCGCCGCGTCGTGCGCGCGCCGGCACCGCTGCAGGACGATTGCGCGATCGCGGTGGTGCGGCGCGCGGTGGAGGCGGCGCCGTGAACCGCACGGTGTGGATCGACGGTGACAAGCTCGTGCTCGCACCCGCCGCGCTGCTCGGTCAGGGCGGCGAGGCGGAGGTCTACGACCTCGGCGACGGCCGCGCCGTGAAGTGGTGGAAGCCACCCGAGCATCCCGACTTCGCGGGCATGCCCGACGCCCAGGCCGCGGCGCGGCGCCGGATCGCGGAGGCGCCGGCGAAGCTGCGCGCGCTGCCGGGCAACCTGCCGGCGGCGGTCGTCGCGCCGGCGGGCCTCGCGCTCGCGGGCAAGCGCTCGACGGAGGTCGCCGGCTACGTGATGCCGAAGGTCGCGGGCACGGCGCTGCACGCGTACGGCGAGCCGCGCTGGCGACGCGATCATCCGGTGCCCGGCGGCGACGTGGTGGCCGCGCTGCTCGCGCTGCACGACGCGATCGCGGGCCTGCATCGCGCCGGCGTCGTGATCGGCGACTGCAACGACCTCAACGTGCTCGTCGATGGCCGCGCGGTGCACGTGATCGACGTCGACAGCTATCAGCTCGCCGGCTTCCCGTGCGCGATGTTCAGCGAGCGCTTCGTCGATCCGCGGCTGTGCGACGTGCACCACCTGGTGCCGGTCCGGCCGCACGATGCGGACAGCGACTGGTTCGCGTTCGCGGCGATGGCGTTTCGCTCGCTGCTCGGCGTCGGGCCGTGGGGCGGCGTGCATCAGCCGCCGGGGCGCACCGCGCCTTGTCTGGCCGGCGCGCGCCCGCTGCGCCGCATCAGCGTGCTGCGCCCGGATGTCATCTATCCGCGGGCCGCGCGCCCGGCCGCGATCCTGCCCGACGAGCTGGTGTCCGCGTTCACGGCGATGTTCGAGCGCGATGTCCGCGGGCCGTTCCCGCGCGCGCTGCTCGAGCGCCTGCACCTGCGCGCGTGCACGGCGTGCGGCGACGAGCACGCGCGCCATCGCTGCCCGAGCTGCCGGACCGCGGCGCAGGTGCCGCCGACGGTGGTGCACGGCCGCCTGCGCTGGACCGCGCTCGACACGCGGCCCCGGCCGGCGACCCGCCGCGTCCCGGTCCTGTCCGGCGGGGTGGCGACGGCGGTCCCGGAGGTCTGGCTCGCCGGTGACGCGCTGATGCGCCGCACCCGGCTGGGTCCGGAGCGCATCGGCTCGGTGCTCGCCGGCCAGACCCACGCGTGGGTCGGCGACCAGCTCGGCGTCGGCTACTATCGCGCCGGCGGCTACACGGTCGGCTTCGTGTTCCGGCCCGAGCGCGGCGTGCTCGATGACCGCGTCGCGCTGCCGGAGCTGCGCGGCCGCCTGGTCGACGCGTTCGCCACGATCGCCTGTGACCGCGCATGGCTGTGGCTGGTCGCGACCGACGCGACGACGTGTGTCGTGATCGGCGGCGACGGCCGCACGCTCGCGACCGAGACGCTGCTCGATCCACCGTGGCTCGCCGGCATCGGCGGCGCGTGCGCGACCGGCGGCCAGCTGTTCGTGCCCACCGACGGCGGTGTCGCGCGGATCGAGGTCGTGCAGGGCGCGATCGTCCAGACCCGCGTGTTCGCCGAGACCGCGCCGCTGGTCGGCGCCGGCGATCGGCTCGCGCTCCACCCCGGCGGCATCGACGTGATCCGTCGCCGCGACGCACTCCGTCTGCTGCTCACCTAGGAGATCCCATCCCATGACCACGACCAAGCCGCTCCCGCTTCCTGTGTTCTTCGATCCGCGCCGCGCCGCCGGGTGGAGCTACCGGCCCGACGCCGCGGGCCTCGCGGCCGCCGCCACCCCGTGGCGCGCGCAGCACGCGATTCGCCCGGCGGCCGCCGACGAGCGCCGCGTCCACCTCTTGCTGATCGACGTGCAGAAGGACTTCTGCTTCCCCGAGGGCACGCTGTACGTCGCCGGCCGCTCCGGCACCGGCGCGATCGATGACTCGCGCCGCATCGCCGAGCTGATCTACCGCAACCTCGGCACGATCACCGACATCACGACGACGCTCGACACTCACCTCGCCTACCAGATCTTCTTCCCGAGCTTCTGGCTCGACCGGGCCGACCAGCCGCTCGCCGCGCACCGCACGATCACCGCCGACGAGATCGCCGGCGGCGAGGTGCGCCCGCATCCCGCGATGGCGAGGTGGCTGTGCGGCGGCAACTACACCTGGCTGTGCAAGCAGGTCGAGTACTACTGCCGCGAGCTCGAGCGCGCCGGCAAGTACCAGCTCTACCTGTGGCCGCCGCACTGCTTGCTCGGCTCCGACGGCCACGCGCTCGCCGGCATCGTGCACGAGGCGCGGCTGTTCCACGCGTTCGCGCGCACCTCGCAGTCCAGCGTCGAGGTCAAGGGCGGCAACCCGTTGACCGAGAACTACTCGGTGCTGCGGCCCGAGGTGACGTCGCGGTTCGACGGCGCGCCGCTCGGCCAGCGCAACACGCAGTTCGTGCACACGCTGCTCACCGCGAGCGCCGTCGTGATCGCCGGCCAGGCCGCGAGCCACTGCGTGAAGAGCACGATCGACGACCTGCTCACCGAGATCGCCGCGCAGGATCCGGCGCTCGCGCACAAGGTCTATCTCGTCACCGACTGCATGTCGGCGGTGACCGTTCCCGACGGCAAGGGCGGCTTCGCGGCGGACTTCACCGCGCAGGCCGACGCCGCGCTGCAGCGGTTCGCCGACGCCGGCATGCACCTCGTGAAGTCGACCGATCCGATCACCAGCTGGCTATGAGGAGACACCATGTCCAAGGATGACGACGACAAGGTCAAGAAGCTGCTCGACGACGCACACGCCCGGGGCGCGCTGTCGACCCGATCGCTCCACGCGCTCGACGTCGTCGACGTCGGCGCGCAGATCCAGGCCGGCCTCGGCGTGACGATCGACGACGTCACCGCGAGCGAGGTCGTGCTGCTGACGATGATGCCCGACGACTCCGCGTCGATCGCGCAGGCCGGCAACACCGACGCCGTCCGCGACGGCCACAACTTCGTGATCGCCGCGCTCCGGGCGTCGAAGCAATCCGGCGAGGTCCTCGCGCACACGCGCTACCTCAACGGCCACGTGCTGTGCCCGTACACGTCGCTCGAGCACGCCGTGGCGATGACGGCCGCGAACTACGATCCGCGGCTCGGCACGCCGCTGTTCGATCAGACGTGCATCGTGCTCGGCACCGTGATCGCGAAGGCGCAGGAGCTCGCGCAGGCCGGCATCGCGGTGCGCACGGTGACGCTGATCATCACCGACGGTGGCGACTACGGCTCGCGGCGCTGCAAGCCGGGCGACGTCGAGGGGCTCGTCGCCGACATGCTCGCGCAGGAGAACCACATCATCGCCGCGATGGGCATCGACGACGGCACGACCGACTTTCGCAAGGTGTTCCGCTCGATGGGCATCCCCGATCGCTGGGTGCTCACGCCCGGCAACAGCGCCGGCGAGATCCGGCGCGCGTTCCAGGTGTTCTCGCGATCGGCGGTGCGCGCGTCGCAGGGCGCCGCGCAGCTCGGCGGGTTCTCGAACTGAGCTAGATAGATAGATAGGTTAGCGCAGGCCCCGGCCGTTGCCGCGGCGCAGGCAGCGCGCGCCTCGGCCCGTCCGGAGGCCCCGGCGATGACGTACCGATGATACGCGCGCGGCTCCCGCGACCTGCCCGAGCCGCGGACGGTTGCCAAGTCCGAGGAATCACTTCGATCTGAAACCGCGCTCGGAAACCACCCTGAAACCGCAGCGACCGGATGAAGGGTCCGGGCGAGCGTTCTCGCGTTCTGTCCAGGGTGAGCTGCCGGCCGACCGCCGCGATGAACTCGCGCGATGGATCGCCTCCGCTCCGCACCAGGGAGTACGCACGATGAACGATCGCGAACGAGACACCACACGAGCCGGATGGCGCGAGTCGGGATCCCGGGCACCGGGCCGTGGCGGAGCGGCGCCCGGAGAGCAGACTCCCGGCGGCCCGGGCAAGACGACGCTGACGCAGGCGCTGGCGCCGGACGCGGCGGCCTCACCGGCAGGAGGTCGGCCTCCGTGGCACGGGGTGGCGCCGGCGATGCCGCCCCGTCCCGGCGCGGGATCCGGCGGCGCTCCCGCTCATGGGCTCGGCGCCGGAGGCGGCGGAGACGCGCTGCCGCATCGCCGCGGCATGGAGGCCGCGTTCGGCGAGGACTTCTCCGGGGTCCGCGTGCGGGTCGGACAGGGGGCCGCGCTCGCGTCGATCGACGCGCACGCCGCGGCGAGCGGGGACGAGGTCTCGTTCGCCGACACGCAGCCGGATCGGCGCACGGTGGCGCACGAGCTCGCGCACGTGATGCAGCATCGCCAGCACGGCGCGGGGAGCGGCGGGATCAGCCGGCCGGGCGACGCCGCGGAGCGCGAGGCCGATGCGATCGCGGATGCCGTCGAGGCAGGCGGCCGGGCGCCATCGGTCCACCACCCCGCGGTGACCGCGGCGGCGAGCTCGCAGCCCGATCCGGCGCGGCACCTGCCGCTCGATCGGACCGGCGCCGCGGTGTTCGACGAGCCGCAGGCGGCGCACGCGGCCGGTGCGCCGCCGAGCACGGACGGCTTGCACGGCGGGCACGCCGCAGGCGATCGCGACGCCGCGCAGGCGGGCGAGGCGAGCCAGCCGCCCGGCCACGGCGAGGCCGGCACGCCCGGATCGCATGCCGCGGCGCCACCACCGGCCGGATCGCCGACCGCTGGTTCGCCGAGCGCTGGAGCGAGGACCGGCGCCACGCCTGCCACCGCTGGTCCGGCGCATCGACCACCGCCGCCGGGCGGGGCACCTGCCGGCGGTTCTCACGCCGGGGCCCACCCGGCGGGCATCGCCCATGGCGCGATCGACACGCTGCGCGGCGCGAGCCACGCGATGATGGCGCTGCACGGGGCGCGGCTCAGCGAACTCGATGCGCGGACTCGCCAGGCGGTCGCCGGCGCGGTGACGTCGCACCAGGCGGTCCAGCTTGGCAGCCCGCCGCCGCCGGCAGCGCTCGAGACCGGGCCGGTGCCGGCCGCGCCGGTCGCCCCGCGGGCGGATCGCGCCGCGGCGCGGCCCGCCCGGACGATCGAGCATCACACCGGGACGCACGAGCCGCCGCGGGACGGGATCTCGGCCGGCCCGCGCCCGCCCGTCGCGCTCGACGGCTCGGCCGATCCGCGGCACGCCGACACGGCGGCGCGAGCAGGACTCGGCCAGCTCGACGCGCGGCTCGCGACGTCGCACGACCACAGCGCGGCGGACCACGGCGTGTCGCGGCTGTTCGCGCCGGTGCACCGCCCGCCGCCACCGGCCGGCGCGCCGCGGCCGCCGGCGAGCGTCGCCGCGCCGGCGATCCCGGCGGCGCCGTGGCAGGCGCTGCCACCCGACGCGCGCGCCCGGCTCGATCAGACGGTCGCGCCGGCGCTCGATCGCCGCACCGCCAAGCTCGCCGCGGACACCGATCGCGACACGCAGGACACCACGGCCGCCCTCGCGGCGCTGCAGACCGCCCACGATCAGCAGTCCGCCGCGCGCCACGACCACGCCCGGGCGCAGATCGCCGCGCTGCGGACCGGCGGCGCCGCGCAGGTCACGACGATCCGCGGCCAGTGGCAGCACCAGAGCCAGGCCGTCCGCGATCAGGTCACCGCCGACGTGCACACGTCGCACACCGCGATGGACAGCGATGTCCAGGCGACGGTGCACGACGGCGAGGCGCGCAGCACCACGATCCTCACCGGCGCCGAGACCAGCGCGAACGCCCGCCAGGCCGCCGCCGACGCGCGCGTGGCGCAGATCCGCGCGAGCGCCGAGGCCCGCGCCGCCGCCGCGCAGGCGAGCTCGTCGGTCGCCACCCTGCCGATCGCGCGCCAGGCGGTCGTCGACGCGGGCGGCGACGGCGGGCCGACCTCGCGGCAGATTCTCGAGGACGCCCAGGCCGAGATCGACGCCGAGATCGCGCACGCCAAGCAGGAGATCCAGAGCCTGATCGACTCCGCCGGCGTGCTGTCGAAGGAGGAGATCCTGCGGCGCGAGCTCGCGATCACCGCGCGCATCGAGGCGCTGCGCGTCGAGATCGACATGAAGATCGCGGGCGCGCTGAACGGCAAGTTCCCCCGGATGGAGGCGGAGTACATCGGCCAGATCAACACGCTGCTCGGAGACGTCAGCACCCAGGTGATCCACGTCGGCGGCGACCTGCTGCGCGGCGACACGGCGCAGCTCGCCAAGGACTGGTCCGACGGCGGCGCGCTGCTCGATCGCCGCGCGAAACGGCTCGACGGCACGCTCGAGGATGCCGCGGTGCTATCGACCTTCGTCGACAGCAACACCGACGCCGCGTCGGCGCTCACGGCGTTCGGGATCACCCCGGACGGCTGGAAGAACAACGGAGACTACGAGGAGGACATGCTGGCCGAGGCGATCCGGATCGAGAACGCGTTCCGCGCCGCCGACAAGAGCGGGCTGCTCGAGGACGCCGGCCTGACCGCGCCGGGAGCCGCGTTCAAGATGCTGATGAACGAGGGCGGAGGCGTCACGCTGAGCTACGTCGGGACCGGCGGCGGCAACTCGGGAGCGAAGACCCAGAGCGCCGGCCAGGTCGACTTCTACTCGGTGACCCGCGACCACGACGACTGGATCGCCAACGGGACCCGGTTCCACTTCGGCCACGAGCTCGGCCACGTGTTCAACGCCGGCATGGCGAACGCAAAGACCACCTCCGGCGACAGCACGCTCGCGCCGTACACCGCCGGCGGCACGGGCACGCTCGACACCGGGGCCATCATGGCCAATGGCACCGCGATCGCGGGCCAAGGCGTGACGCGGTTCGTGCCCACCGGGGACGACCTCGAGGGCATCACCAAGGATCCGGCCAAGCTCGCAGCGCTGCAGGACAAGTACGCCGCGCAGGGCATGCGGACCGGGACCCAGGCTCAGAGCACCAGCTACGACGCGATGCTGCGCGACATGCCCTACCAGCAGCACCTCGACGCCACCGACAAGGGCGAGTGGTTCGCCGACATCTTCGTCAACTGGGCCAACGGCACGCTCGCCGACAACCCACAGGGCGATGCGATCGACGGCTGGATGAACGACCACGCGCAGGACTGGATCCAGATGGGGCTCGACGCCAAGGCGGTCAAGGACAAGGCGGCGGCGGACAAGGCCAGGAAGCCGAAAGGGAGCTGACCGCGCCGCGTCGGGCCGAGCGCGTGAGCCGTCGCCGGCTGGATCACGGGCCGGAGCTCGGCCGACGAAGCGGATGTCGCCGCGTGGCTCGGCGGTCATGCCTCGGACCTTCTCGGGCCGAGCGGGTGCTCGATCGCATGGCGCAGCGCTGCGAGCTCGCGGCCCGCGCGCCCACCCCCCGGTGCTGCCCCTGGGGTCCGGCTGGCGCGCGAAGGGAAGGGCGATCTCGCAGCGCACGCCGACCTCCTCGCCAGGCTGCTTCGCTCGCGCGGCCTCGCGACGCGGGTCGGCGCGGCACAGAAGCTCATGTTGACCGATGGAGCGTCCTGCTTGCAGTTCGACGGCTCGTGGGGATTCGACCATTGCTACGTCGAATGGCGAGACATCGACCGCGCTCGATCTGATCCTCGGAGGCAGGGCCCCCGCGGCCCCAGCTGCTCGAGGACGACCGCCGGCCCACGGCCATCGATCCGCCGGTTCGCGTCCAGAGAGCTCGCTTGACATGGAGACCTCGTACATACAAAGTAATCACGCATGAAGGCACAAATCATCCGCATCGGCAATTCTCGCGGCGTGCGGTTGCCGAAGGCCGTCATCGAGCAAGCCGGCCTGACCGAAGAGGTCGATCTCGAAGTGCGCGGCAGCACCGTCGTGATCGCCGCAACGGGGAGAGTCCGGGCCGGCTGGGCCGATGCGGCGCGCGCACTGGCCGCCACTGGTGGCGGCAGTCTGCTGGATCCTGAAACCCGAACGCACTTCGACGAAGGCGAATGGCGTTGGTAGCCACGAAATTTCCGCGACGAGGTGAAGTATTTCTCATTGATCTCGACCCCACGCGAGGAACCGAGATCCAGAAGACGCGACCCTGCGTGGTCGTGTCCCCCGACGACCTGAACGCCCATCTGCGAACAGTCATTGTCGCGCCCATGACCACGGCCGTGCATCGGTACCCGTTTCGCGTGCCATGCCGCTTCGCCGGCAAGAACGGCCAGGTTGTTATCGATCAACTTCGGACCGTGGATCGAGAGCGGTTGGTTCGCCATCTCGGGCGACTTTCAGCGGCGACCATCAACCACCTGCTCGACGTCCTCCAGGAGATGTTTGCACCGTGAAACCATCGGGCGTGGGCCAATTCTGAGCGCTTCCCGGGAACCCCGCCCGCCGACACCGGAGCGGTTCGCCGCCCCGGCGCTTCGAGGTCGCCGCCTCGGGGCGTTCGCACCCAGGTTCATTGACGTTACCTCGTGCGTCCGCCTTTCGGACACACTGGGTCGAGCGTGTCCTGGTGCAAAGAGGTGGGGCGCTCGCAGCAACCAATGCTTGACGTCAAGCGCGCGGTGAACGATGAGTCGAATGCTCTTGGGCGCCATCCTTGCGGGGGCGACCGCGCGCACGACGTCGACGGTGTTGGAATCACCGCCAGCGTCACCCATATTCGGCGGGCGAAGTACCCAGCCCTACGAATCGCGGCGCCATCCTCGCTGACCAGCCGGGTCGGCGTGTGGACGGGACCGATGATCTCGAAGTAGTTTCGCGCCTGTCCGCTGCCATCCGAGATCCGGCCAGAATCCGGACAAGCGACAAGCACCTCGCGCTCTCGAGCAGCATGCGGTTGCGCGGTCCGGACAGCACTGCCAGCCTCGGGATCAGAAGGCGCTCGCGCACCGCGAAGCTGCGTGACGCTACCGCGCGCATCCGAGCGGGAGTCCAGGGGATCACGTCCCGCGACCGCGCGCGATCACCCCTCGCTCGTCAGCCGCGCATCGCCTCGATCGGCGATACCCGGGAGGCGCGGATCGCGGGAAACAGCCCGCCGATCAGGCCCATCACGCCCGAGAAGATCAGCGCCTTGGCGAACACCGCCGGCGAGGCGTGGAAGCGGATCACGATCTCGGAGAACGTCTGGAAGTTGATCACCGGGAAGCTGACGAACGCCGACAGCAGGAGCACCAGCGCGCTGCCGATCACGCCGCCGATCGCCGCGAGCAGGATCGCCTCGAGCAGGAACGCGGTCAGGATCGACCGCCGCGAGAACCCGAGCGCGCGCAGCGTGCCGATCTCGCGGTTGCGGTGGGCGACCGCGCCGTTCATCGTGATCGCCGCGCCGAGCATCGCCGCGATCGAGAACAGCACCGCGATGATGATCCCCATCGTCTTGAGAAAGCTCGCCGTCGCCTGCGACTGCTTCTCGTTGTAGTCCGACTCGCGCATCACCTTCATGCTGAACCGCTTGTCGGTCTCGATCGCCTGGCGGTAGGCGTCGAAGTCGGCCGGGCTGGTGAGCCGGACCCGCCCGGACGACACCACGGCCTGGCGGCCGAGCGCGTTGCGCACGTAGTCGAGATCGCCCCAGACCTCGGACTCGTACGACGCGCCGCCGGCGGTGAACACGCCGACGACCGACAGCGGCCGGTTGCGGCGCAGGTCGAGGCTCTCGCCGTTCGCGAGGCCCTTGAACCGCCCGGCGATGCCGGAGCCGACCATGACCTCGTTGGTCCCCGGCCTGGGCGCCCGGCCGCTGATGATCTTGATCTCGGGGCGGAACGCGATGCCCTCGGCGGGCGTGCCGCGGACCAGCACGTTGGACGAGCCCGTGCCGTCGATGTGATCGGCGATCACGACGACGACGATCTCGCCGATCACGCCGCCGGCCTGCGACACCTGCGCCGGGCCGCGGAACAGCCCGAGGTAGTCGTTGCCGATCGCGCTCGATAGCTCGGCGTCGGAGCCCTTGCGCAGGATGATCACGGTGTCGGGCCGGCCCGCAGCGGCGAGCACGCGGCTGATGTCGCCGAGCATCAGCGCGCCGGCGAACACGAACACGACGAGCGCGATGCCCAGCGCGGTCGCCAGCGTGGTGACCTTGCGGACCAGCAGGCTGCGGGCGTTGTACTGGAATGGCACACCCATGACCAGCGCGAGCACGACCAGGAGGGCCACCAGGCCCAGGAAGACCACGAGGATCATCAGTCCACCCTCCTCAGCGCATTGGTGATCTTGAGCCGCGACGCGAGCATCGCGGGCAGCACGCCGGCGATCAGGCCGAGCGCCGCGGCGGCGCCGACCGCGACGCCGAACACCCAGCCGGGCGTGAAGAAGTTCGCGAACGCGCCGGACATGTTCTGGGCCATCAGCGGACCGAGCGCGTGGTTGATCACCAGCGAGGTGACGCCGATCCCGAGCACGCCGCCGACCACGGCGACCAGCAGCGACTCGCCGATGATGAAGCCGAGGATGCGAGCCGGCGGAAATCCGATCGCGCGCAGCACCCCGTACTCGTGGGTCCGCTCGCGGACGTTCATCGCGATCGTGTTGGCCAGGATCAGCGCCATGATCAGCAGGATCACGAGCGATACCCAGTTGAACGCGCCGAGCACCGCGGCGAACCCGCCGAGGAACGACAGCGCGAACGCGCGCTCGCTCATGGTCAGCGTCTGGTCGTCGTTGCCATCGAACTTGGCGTCGATCCGCTTGGCGATCTCGGCGCCGCCCGCCGGATCGGTGACCCGGGCGATCATCCAGCCGATGTGCTCCTTGGAGAACACCGCCCGCGGATCGTTGTTGAGGTAGTCCCAGCGGAAGATCAGGCTGGTCCGATCGGCCGTCGTGCGCACCGGCGTGTAGATGCCGACGACCTTGAACTCCCAGTCGCCCGGGTAGATGTCGCTGTTGACCACCAGCCGATCGCCGGCCTTGACGCTGAACGCCTTGGCGAGCTGGTCGCCGAGGATCGCGCCGTTCGGGGTCTGCTTCCACGCCGCGAGCTCGTCGGGCGTGATCTTCATGGCGTCCTGGACGTCGAAGAAGCTGTCCTGGTCGACCGCGAACCCGGCGAAGAACGGCAGGCGCTCCTTGGGGTCCTTGGCGCCGAACCAGTTCGCCCAGGTCGCGACCCTGACGCCGGGGACCGTGCGCAGCGTGTCGATGTAGTGCTTGGGCAGCTGCATCGTGATCGACACCTTGTGGCGGATCGCGAGCACGTCGGCCTGCGCCTGCTCGGCGCCGGAGCTGAACGACAGGATGAACGTGCGGATCCCGCAGAAGATCAGCACGGTGAACATGACCACGAGGACGGTGAGGATCGTGCGGCCGGGCCGGCGCCGCAGGTTGCGGTGGACATAGGTCGCCGCGTTCATTGCAGCGCCCCCTTGTCGAGCTTGCGCACGACGCCGGCGCGCTCGGCCGCTGCCGGGTCGTGCGTGACCATGAAGATCGTCTTGTGCAGGTCCTTGTTGAGCCGCTCCATCAGGGTCAGCACGTCGTCCGCGCTCTTGCGGTCGAGATCGCCGGTCGGCTCGTCGGCGACGATGATCTTCGGATCGTTGACGATCGCGCGCGCGATCGCGACCCGCTGCTCCTGGCCGCCCGACAGCTGGCGCGGGTAGTGGTGCATCCGGTCCTCGAGCCCGACGATCCGCAGCGCGGTGGCGACGTGCTTGGCCCGCTCGGCGCGCGACAGCGAGGTGAGCAGCAGCGGCAGCTCGACGTTCTCCGCCGCGGTCAGCACCGGGATCAGGTTGAACGACTGGAACACGAAGCCGATGGTCTGCGATCGCCACCTGGCGAGCTGGCTGTCCGACAGCCGGGTGAGATCGGCGCCGGCGACCAGCACGCTGCCGCTGGTCGGCCGGTCGAGGCCGGCGATGATGTTGAGCAGCGTCGACTTGCCCGAGCCCGACGGCCCCATCAGGGCCTCGAACGAGCCGTTGGGCACGTCGAGGTCGAGGCCGTCCAGGACGTGGATCGGCTCGCTGCTGCGATAGAACGTCTTCGCGATCCCGGACAGCTTGACGATCGTCGGGGTGGTCACGGTGCCGCGATACGGCTCGTTGGCGGTCCCGTTCGCGGTCTCGCTGGTTGTCTCGCTCATCACTTGTTCTCCTTGACCTTCTCGCCGTCGCCGAGATCGGCCGGCGGATCGAGCACGACCTTGGTGCCCGGAGGGAGCTTGGTGACCAGCTCGCGGCCGTCGCCGCCGGCCGCGCCGAGCGCGACCGTGGTCATCCGGACCTCGCCCTCGTCGACGACGAACACCACGTCGCGGCCGTTGCGCTGGACGACCGCGCCCGCCGGCACGGTCAGCCTGGGCGGCATGTCGAGCGCGGCGGGGTCGATCGCCGACGTCAGGAAGCTGACCCGCGCCGCCATGTCGGGGAGGATCTCCGGCTTGCGGGCGCCGGCCGGATCGCCGGCCGAGCCGGGATCGGGCTTCCCGCCGGGAACCGGTCGGCCGTCGGCCTGGTCGACGAACCGGATCTTGACCGGCACGGTGGCCTTCGCGCGGTTGACCCGCCGGCCGATCTCCTTGACCGCGCCGCGGTAGCGCCGGGTCGGATAGGCGTCGAGCACGATCTCGCACGGCGAATCGACCGCGACCTGCGACAGCCGGCCCTCGGGCACGTCGACCTCGACGACCAGCGACGTCAGATCGATGACCTCGATCACGCCGGGCGTGCCGAAGCCGGGCGACACGCCCTCGCCGACCTTGACCAGCTTGTCGACCACCGTCCCCGAGATCGGCGTGATGATCTCGTAGCTGCCGAGCTGGACCTCCAGCGCCTTGACATCGGCGTCGGCGGCCATCGCCTCGGCCTCGGATGCATGCACCGCGGCCTCGGCCGAGCCCCGCCGGGCCTCGAGATCGTCGAGCGTCGCCTTCGCGGTGACCCCCTTGTCGACCATCGGCCGCTCGCGCTCGATCTGGACCTTGATCTCGACCACGCTCGCCCGGGCGACCGCGATCCGGGCGCGCGCGGAAGCGGCGCGGGCGCGGCCGGTCGCGAGCTGGGTCTTGAAGTCGACGTCCTCGAGCCGTGCGACCCGCGATCCCTTCTCGATCGTCTGGCCCTCCTCGACGAGGATCTCGGCGATCCGGCCGGGGACCTTGGAGGCGACCTTGGCGTAGACCAGCGCGACAACGTAGCCGGTCGCGGTGAGCTGGACCTGCGACTGCACCGGCGAGACCAGCGCGACCTCGCCGATCTTGACCTCGGGCGTGGTGAGCGACGACCGCAGCTTGCGGTAGCCGAACGCGTAGCCGGCGCCGACCAGGACGGCGAGGACGGCGAGCCCGGCGATGAACCGGGGCACAGGGCGCCTTGCAGGCGGGGCGCCGCGGTCGATCTTCAACGACGCGAGATCATGCGAGAGCTGGTCGCGCTCCACGGGAGACCGCACTGTGGACGACTCCGACCGCTCTGTAAAGTCGCATCGCGCAGCGGAAGATCTGCAATGACGAACGGTCGCCCTCGCGGGACGAACGGTCCTTGCGGCGGGATCAACTGCCGATCTCGCCGGATCCGCAGCGCTCGCCGTGCGCTCCCGGCGTCAGTGACCGCGGAGCTCGCGCCCGACCGCGGCGGAGAAGTTTGCCACGTTGAGCACGCCGAGCCCGGCGCCCGGGTCGTAGCCGGGGATGCCGGCGTAGAACCAGTTGTTGCCGGCGGTGATATCGACCAGAGGCGCGTTGCTCCCGACCTGGCGCTTGAACCGGTACAGCATCGGGTTGATCAGGCCGAGCCGGCGCCCGTGGTTGGCCTGCGACACCAGCGCCATGATGCCGTTGAGCTGCGGCGCGACGAAGCTCGTGCCGCCGAAGCCCGACAGCAGGCCGCCGTCCGGGGTCGAGAACAGGAGATATCCCGAGAACGGATCGGCGTCGAGCGACACGTCGGGTACATTGCGCCCTGCGAAGTTCGCCGGCAGGTCCAGCAGGTCGACCGGCCCGGTGCCGTCATCGAAGATGATGCTCTGACCGGGCTCGGTCTTGCGGATGCCGCGGACGCCCTGCTGGTAGAACGGCACCGGCCAGAACGTGCTGACACCGCCGCCGGCGCCGACGGGGAACAGCGCGTGGAGGAAGCCGGGGTCGACGTTCTGCACGAGGTAGGCCTCGAGGGCGTCCCAGCCCCAGACCTGCTCGTTGGCCACCACGAAGTCGGGCGTGCCGGGGCCGAAGTTGACGGTGAACGGGGTCGTGGTGCCGCCGGCCGCGGTGATCGCCGGGTCGTTGGCGGGATGGTCGACGGTCAGCACGTTGTTGACCGGATCGTTGAACGCGTCGTTGACGTCGAACGCGCCGCTGTCTCCGGAGGCCGCGAACACCGAGATGCCCTGCGCGGCCGCCTCGAGGAACGCCTGGTGGAACGCGATCATCTGCGGCCGGTTGTCGACGCCGACCACCTCGGGGAACAGGAACGCCTCGGCGAGGCCCCAGCTGCACGACATCGTGTCGACCGCGTTGTCGGACGCGGCCTTGTAGAACAGATCGATGAAGCCCGCATCGCTGTTGGGCGCGTCGTAGACGACGACCTTGGCGCCGGGCGCCAGGCCGCCCGACTGCTCGACGTCGAGGCAGGTCTCGCCGGTGCCGGCGTCGGCGCTGATCTCGCCGCCGCCGTCGACGTGGACCTGGGTGAGGCGGTCGGGCTTGACCGACAGGCCGATCAGGTTCCAGTAGGTGAACGCGTCGGCCGGGTCGAAGCCCGCGAGCGTCACGATGCCGACCGTGCTCCCGGTGCCGTCGATGTGCGCCGCGTACAGCGGGTTGATGTTGTACAGGTTGGCGGTGTCGCCGACCGTGAAGCTGCCGGGCACGCCGGTGGCGATCGCCCCGCCCCTGGGCAGCACCGGGGTCGGCGCCACGAGCGGCGAGTTGCCCGTGATGCTGTGGTGCCGGTGGGTGAACTTCGGCTCGTTGCTGAGGCCCTCGACGGCGACCAGCAGGTCGCGCAGCAGCAGCGGGATCACCGGGTCGTGGTGATGGCGGTGGAACCGCTTGCCGTCCTTCCGGACGTCATGCATGTCGACGGAGAACGCCTGGTTGAACGCGTCGGCGGTGCCGGTCGCCTTGATCAGCAGCCGGTCGGCGAACACCTCGTTCACGGTGATGCCGAACCGGCCGAGGAACCGCGTGATGGTCGCGATGTCGCCCTGGCTCGGCGCGAACAGGTCGGCGAACTCGCGGGTCGACAGGAAGCGGTGGTACGTCGGCGAGAACGGCTCCTGGCTCAGCGCGACGAACGCCTCCAGCGCCTCGGGGTGCTTGACCTTGAGCACCAGCGAGACCGTGATGGTGTCGGTGGCAGCCGTCGGGCCGAGATCGGTGGCCGCCGGCGACAGCGGCGCAGCGACGGCCGACGGCGCCGCGCCGAGCGCGAGGGCGGCGACCGACGATGCGAGCAGATAGCTCGCGGCACGTGCGTGAGATCCTGACTTTGACATCCAGTTCCTCCGTAAGATCTTGACCTAACAGAGAATTCCCTAAGCCGATCCTGGCGAAAACTCACATCCGTTGGCAGGACTGCGCTGCCGGCGCGCCATATCAGGAATCCGTGTGCTCGATGCGATTCCGCCCGGGCAAACCGCCCCGAAAGCCGACGGTACGAGAGGCGCGCGTCACGCTCGCTGCGCGATCCGTGAAACAGGCCGCGCTCGAAGCGACGCGCCCGCAGGCGGCCGGAGGCTGCCGGTGCTGGAGCTTCGCGCCATCGCATCGCCGTGAGATCGCCATCCCAGAACCCCGCCGATCGGGTAGCTAACCATGCAGCTTTCCGAGACCTACCTCCGTACCGGCCGCCGCGACCCCCTTGGGACGAATCCTCGAGCGGGAACGTGGTAGACCCGGACTTCGCCCATGGGAATCTTCCAGAAGCTCTTCGGTAGCCGGAACCAGCGCGAGCTGCGGAAACTCCAGCCGATCGTGGATCGGATCAACGGGCTCGAGCCTGCGCTCAAGACCAAGGGCGACGACGAGCTACGGGCGATGACCGGCGAGTTCAAGCGCCGCCTCGACAGGGGCGCGCCGCTCGACGAGATCCTCCCCGAGGCGTTCGCGCTGGTCCGCGAGGCCAGCGTGCGGCGCACCGGCATGCGGCACTACGACGTCCAGATGATCGGCGGCATCGTGCTGCACCAGGGCAAGATCGCCGAGATGCGGACCGGCGAGGGCAAGACCCTGGTCGCGACGCTGCCGACGTACCTCAACGCGCTGACCGGCCAGGGCGTCCACGTGGTCACGGTCAACGACTACCTCGCCAAGCGCGACGCCGAGTGGATGGGGCGGATCCACAGCGTCCTCGGGCTGACCACCGGGGTGATCGTGCACGGCTTCGACGACATCGCCCGGCAGAACAACTACAACTGCGACATCACCTACGGCCAGAACAACGAGTTCGGCTTCGACTACCTGCGCGACAACATGAAGGAGTCGCCGGACCGCATGGTCCAGCGCGGCCTGTACTACGCGGTGGTCGACGAGGTCGACTCGATCCTGATCGACGAGGCGCGCACCCCGCTGATCATCTCCGGCCAGGGCGAGGCGTCCGCCGACCTGTACGAGAAGGTCGACCGGCTGATCCCGCGGCTCAAGCGGGAGGTCGACTACACGGTCGACGAGAAGGCGCACTCGGCGATGCTGACCGACGACGGCGTCGAGCGGATCGAGAAGCTGCTCGGGGTCGAGAACCTGTACGCGGCGAGCAACATCATGCTCGTCCACCACGTCACCCAGGCGCTGCGCGCCCACACGCTGTACAAGCGCAACGTCAACTACCTGGTCGAGAACAACAAGGTCATCATCATCAGCGAGGACACCGGCCGCAAGATGGAGGGCCGGCGGTGGTCGGACGGCCTGCACCAGGCGATCGAGGCCAAGGAGGGCGTCACGGTCGAGGAGGAGAACCAGACCCTGGCCACCGTGACGTTCCAGAACTACTTCCGGCTCTACAAGAAGCTCGCCGGGATGACCGGCACGGCCGACACCGAGGCCCAGGAGCTCCACCAGATCTACAAGCTCGACGTCAGCGTGATCCCGACCAACCGGCCGATGATCCGCAAGGACCATCCCGACCTGGTCTACAAGAACGAGGCCGGCAAGTTCCGCGCGGTGGTCGCCGACGTCGAGGACTGTCACAAGCGCGGCCAGCCGGTGCTGGTCGGCACGGTGTCGGTCGAGAAGTCCGAGGTGGTCGCGAATCTGCTCAAGGCCAAGGGCCTGCCGTTCAGCGTGCTCAACGCCAAGCAGCACCAGCGCGAGGCCGCGATCGTCGCCCAGGCCGGGCGCAAGTCCGTGATCACGATCGCGACCAACATGGCCGGCCGCGGCACCGACATCCTGCTCGGCGGCAACCCCGAGGCGATGGCCAAGGACGCGCTCGCCGAGGAGCGCGCCGGGCTGGCCGAGACCGTCGACGGCGCCCAGCCGGTCGCGCCGGCCGGCGACGACCCGGCCGAGCCGTACCGCGGCTCGATCGAGCCCCGGCTCGACGAGGAGGCGCGGTACCAGGAGCTGCTCGCCCGGTTCAAGCAGCAGTGCGAGGCCGAGCGCGAGGAGGTGCTCGCAGCCGGCGGCCTCAAGATCGTCGGCACCGAGCGCCACGAGTCGCGCCGGATCGACAACCAGCTGCGCGGCCGCGCCGGCCGCCAGGGCGACCCCGGGGCGTCGCGGTTCTACCTGTCGCTGCAGGACGACCTGCTGCGGATCTTCGGCCTCGACAAGATGACCGGCCTGATGGAGCGGCTCGGGCTCGAGGAGGACGTCCCGATCGAGTCGCCGATGGTGACGCGCTCGATCGAGAACGCCCAGAAGAAGGTCGAGGGCCGCAACTTCGACCAGCGCAAGAACGTGCTGGAGTACGACGACGTGATGAACCAGCAGCGCAAGACGATCTATGCGCTGCGCCGCCAGATCCTGGAGGGCCGCTACCACCGCGAGCCGACCGAGGACGAGGCCAAGCAGGGCATCGTCCCCGAGCCGGTGACGTCGAGCGGCGACTGGACGATCGAGTCGCTGACCTCCGAGCTCAAGCAGTACCTGGGCGGCCAGACCGCGGTCCACCGGCTGGTCCCGGCCGGCGCCTCGGACGACGGCGTCCCGCCGTTCAACCCGCAGGTCGCGATCAAGGACAGCACGCTCACGCTGCCGGATCAGCCGGCGCTCGCGACCGGCGATGCGGTGGTCTACCGCGCCGGCGGCGAGTCGCCGATCGAGCGGCTGGTCGACGGCGAGACCTACCACGTGATCGGCACGACCCCCGGCCCGTTCGCGCTGTCGCGCAACAAGGACGACGTCAAGAAGGGCATGGCGATCGCGATCGGCCCCCGGCGCGGCCTGGTCGATCTGGTCAAGGACGCGGTCCAGGAGCGCGACGAGCTGGTCGCGCGCGGCGAGCCGCTGACCGAGCGGCTGCAGCGGCTGGTCGGCACCCGGCCGGGCTGGCGCGTGCTCCGGTTCGAGATCTGGCGCCAGTTCGGCGTGCTGCTCCAGCTCGAGAAGCGCTACGACCTGCCGCGCGACGAGCTGCTCGACGCGATCACCCGCGACGTGGCCGCGTCGCTGATCCAGCAGCGCGAGCGGATGTACGACCTGTGCGATGCGCGGATGGCCGCGGTGATCGAGCGCGTGCTGTCCCCCGATGTCCCGGACGACGAGTGGGACTGGGACGAGCTCGAGGACGCGCTGCAGGAGCAGTTCGCGAACCAGTTCGAGCTCTCGCCGGGCACGCCCGACGAGGTCGCCGGCCACATCTGGCCGGAGATCGAGCGCCGGCTCGCCGCGCGCGAGAAGGAGCTATCGCGCGCCTGGTTGATGCACTTCCAGCGTCAGTTCTCGCTGACCGAGATCGACGAGCAGTGGATCGAGCACCTCAAGACGATGGACGCGCTGCGCGAGGGCATCGGCCTGCAGGGCTACGGCCAGAAGGATCCGAAGAAGGAGTACAAGAAGATCGGCTTCGACATGTTCCGCGAGATGATGGACCGGATCCAGGCCAACATGGTCACCAAGCTGTTCCGGGTCCAGATCCAGCGCGAGGAGGAGCAGGCGCAGGTGCCGCAGCTCCAGCACAAGGAGCGCCACCTCGAGGAGCACGGCGTCGCGAACAAGTCGGACGACGAGGCCGCCGCGGCGGTCGAGCAGGACGGTTCGGCGCGCCAGGTGGCCGCACAGAACAAGCGGGCTGCGCGTGGGCGCACGGCGCAGGCCGCGCGCGGCGGCGACGGCGACGGGCCCCGCGCCGAGCCGGTGCGCCGCGATCGGCCCAAGGTCGGACGCAACGATCCGTGTCCGTGCGGCTCGGGCAAGAAGTACAAGAAGTGCCACGGCAAGGACGAGGAAGCCGCGGCGAGCGAGTGAGCGCGAGTTCCCGCTCGGTGAGCGCGAGTTCTTCCAGGTGATCACCCGCGCGACGCGACGCGCGGTGGGGTGAATTTTGCGGCTCCGCCGCGAATCCCCAGAGGGGGTCATGGGAAAGTCCCCTCTGGATCGGCCGGTCGCGCGACGCGACGCGCGGTCGCCAGTCGTGAATATCTCGCGGCTCCGCCGCGAAATCCCCAGAGGGGGTCATGGGAAAGTCCCCTTTGGATCGACCCGGTCGTTCGCGCGACGCGTCACGATCTCGTGACCGTCGGAGATTGATCTTGTGCGACCGAGGCCCGATGCTCGGCAGCCCCCATGCGCATCGGCGTTCCCAAAGAGATCAAGACGCAAGAGTTTCGCGTTGGCATGACCCCGTCCGGCGTGGCGATCCTGGTGTCGCACGGCCACACCGTGCTGATCGAGCAGGGCGCCGGCCTCGGCAGCTCGATCCCCGATGAGGCCTACGTCAAGGCCGGGGCGAAGATCGTCGCGAGCCGCGAGGAGGTCTGGCGCTGCGACATGGTGGTCAAGGTCAAGGAGCCGATCGCGCCCGAGTTCGCGCTGATGCGCAAGGACCTGCTGCTGTTCACCTACCTGCACCTCGCAGCGGCGCAGGAGCTCGGCAAGGAGATGCTGGCGCGCGGCGTCAACGGCGTGGCCTACGAGACGATCGAGCCGACTCCGGGCGACCTGCCGCTGCTCACGCCGATGAGCGCGGTCGCCGGGCGCATGGCGGTCCAGGCCGGCGCGATGTACCTCGAGCGCGAGCGCGGCGGCAAGGGCGTGCTGCTCGGCGGCGTGCCGGGCGTCAAGCGCGGCCGGGTGACCGTGATCGGCGCCGGCGTCGTTGGTTCCAACGCGACCAAGATCGCGGTCGGCCTGGGCGCCAACGTCACGGTGCTCGACGTCAACCTCAAGACGCTGGCCTACCTCGACGACATCTATGCCGGACGGATCTCGACCCAGTACTCCGATCCGATCAGCATCGAGCGCGCCGTGCACGAGAGCGATCTGGTGATCGGTGCGGTGCTGATCGCCGGTGCCCGCGCCCCGCGGCTGGTCACCGAGCACGTGGTCAAGGACATGGAGGCGGGCTCGGTGATCGTCGACGTGTCGATCGACCAGGGCGGCTGCGTCGAGACCGCGCGGCCCACCACCCACGACAACCCGACCTACGTCGTGCACGACGTCATCCACTACGGCGTGGCGAACATGCCGGGCGCGGTGCCCCGGACCTCGACCTACGCGCTGACCAACGCCACGATCAAGTACGTGGTGACGCTGGCCGATCACGGCCTGGAGAAGGCGGTGAGTGCGGTGCCGCACATCATCACCGGGATCAACACGTACCGCGGGGCCGTCCCGCACGCCGCGGTCGCCGAGGCGCTCGGCGTGCCGCACACTCCATTCCGGCCGTAGCAGGCCGGCCGTAGCAGGCCGGCCGTAGCACGCCGGCTCGCGCAGTCCGTGCGCGTCGCCGGGGGCGATCCCGCGCGCAGCCCGCAGCGATCCCGATCAAGAACCTGAAATCACTTGGGTTGTTGCGGGGGTAGGGTTCCGGGGATTTTCGGGAACAATTGCCGTATGGCGGACGGTAGAGACCTGCGGATGCTGGCCTTACGAGAGAAGCGCGCAGAGTTCGAGCGCCAGGCGCTCGTCCACACCGACGCGCTGTTCGGCGTCGCCTACCGCTTGACCCGCAACGCGCGCGACGCCGAGGACCTGGTCCAGGACTCGCTGCTGCGCGCGTACCGGTTCTGGGGATCGTTCGAGCAGGACTCCAACTGCAAGGCGTGGCTGCTCCGGATCGTGACCAACACGTTCATCAACGAGTACCAGCGCCGCAAGCGCAGCCGCGAGGTGCTCGATGCGGCGAGCGCCGAGCAGGACGCGACCGACGGCGTGCTGATCCACGCGACCGCCGCCGAGCGCCAGTCACCCGAGCGGACGCTGCTCGAGCGCAGCGTGTCCGACGACGTTCAGCGCGCGCTCGACAGCCTGCCCGACGACTTCCGCACCGCCGTGGTGCTGTGCGACGTCCAGGGCCTGTCGTACAAGGAGATCGCGGACATCATGGAGACCCCGGTCGGCACGGTGATGAGCCGGCTGTTCCGCGGCCGCAAGCTGCTGGCCGCCGCGCTGCGCGACTTCGCGATCGCCGAGGGCTACGTCAAGCCGGAGACCCCGGACATCCCCGAGATCAAGGGCGCGCGACGCGACGCCCGGCAGGCGGCGGGCGACTCGCCCGACGCCCGCGAGCACCAGGACGAGACGATCGATCTGGAGAAGTACCGCACCGCACGTTCGGTACGTGAGGGTTCGCAATCATGACGCTGTGTCAGAGCATCGAAGCCCTGTCGATGACGTTCCTCGATGACGAGCTGGTCGCCGAG
The DNA here is from genome assembly GCA_041495365.1 of Kofleriaceae bacterium. Lineage (GTDB taxonomy): Bacteria > Myxococcota_A > Polyangia > Haliangiales > Haliangiaceae > JABFXX01. The sequence continues at coordinate 83,705 of JBGQCL010000001.1, forward strand.
GAGCGCCGCGAGCTGGAGCTGCACCTGCTCGACTGCGCGAGCTGCCGCCACCGCGTCGACGCCGAGCGCGCCGACCTCGAGCTGATTCGCAAGGCGCTGGTCCCGCCGCCCGCCCCCACCCTGCTGAGGGCGCGGATCGCGCGCGCGCTCGACGCCGAGGACACCGCCGCGGTGCGCAGCGAGCGCCGCCGATGGTCGAGCTGGCTGCTGCCCGGCTCGGCGATCGCGGCCGCGGCCGCGGCGCTGCTGGTGGTGTTCAGCGGCCCGAGCACGCCGCACTCGCCGGCGAGCTCGGACGTCGCGACCGTGGTCAAGCGCCAGCGGCTTCCGCTCGAGGTCCAGGGTTCGAGCACCGGGCCGTGGCTGCGCGCCAACTTCGCCCCGGTCGAGCCCCCGCAGTTCGCCCAGCCCGGCATCGCCCTGCTCGGCGTCCGGCTGCTGCCCAACGGCATCGCGAACCACGACGCCGCGCTGCTCCAGTACCTCGTGGCGTTCGGGTCGGAGCGGCTGACCCTGACCGCGGTCGTGCTCAAGGACCTGCGGAGCAACGAGCTCAGCGATGGCCAGGCCTACCAGGTGGGCGACCTGGTGCTGCGGGTCCACGACGCCAACGGGATACCCGCGGTGACCTACATCGACCCGGTCGACCATGTCGGCTACGTGTTCGCATCCGAGCACATGACCGCCGAGGAGCTGCTCCGCCTGGTGGTCTCGACGGACCTGATCGAGCGGGCGCAGCAGACGACCCGGTAGCCGCGGCCCCGCCGGGCGGGGTCCGCCCCCCAGGCGACCCCGGTCGGCCCCCAGTCGAGTATGATCCCCGGCGGTGAACCGCCGCATCCTGCTGATCGACGCCGATCCCGGGTTTCGCGCCTCGCTCGCGGAGCAACTGGGGCGCTATCGGTTCGACGTCGCGGCCGAGCCCGACGCCGATCGCGCGTTCGCGCTCGCGCAGGCCGCGCCGCCCGCGCTGGTGATGGTCGCGGTCGAGGAGCCCGACAAGGCCGGGTTCAAGGTGTTCCAGCGCTGCAAGAAGGGCGCGCTTGGCAACGTGCCGATCATGCTGGTGACCTCGAGCGTCGCCCCCGAGAGCTTCGCCAAGCACAAGAGCCTGAAGATCCACGCCGACGACTACCTCGACAAGCGCTCGCTCGCCGACGGTGAGCTGCTCGGCAAGATCGACGGCCTGGTCGGCCTGGGCGAGGTTGCCGACGACCCGGCCGACGCGATCGACATGTCGCTCGAGGTCGACGAGATCGCGCTGTCGAGCGACGACATGGTGCTCGAGGAGACGGTCGGCGAGGACGACGCCGAGACCGGATCCGACGGCCACCATGTCGACTCGATGGTCGACGCCGAGACCGACGC
>JBGQCL010000002.1:0-78980 GCA_041495365.1 Kofleriaceae bacterium
GGCGCGTCGATCGCCGCGATCAGGCGGTTTCCGGGATCGAACGACATGCCGGGGTTATCCCATGCCGGCCCTTGTGCCGCGAGCCTGTTCGCGGGGCCGCCCCGCCACTCCCCGCTCGCTACCGCGCGACCCGGATCGCGTAGCCGCCGGTCTCCTCGACGACCGTGTAGATCACGCCGGGATCGGCCCGGCGGTGCTCGGCGTCGAACCGGATCGTGCCGGTCAGCCCCGCCATCTGGACCTTGGGCAGCGCGCCCGCGAGCCCGGCCCGGCCACCGCCGCCCGCCGCGGCGGCGAGCTGCGCGGCGTCGTAGGCGTAGGCCTCGATGAAGCCGGGCGCGCGGCCGTACGCGGCGACGAAGCGGTCGACGAACAGCTTGCTCGCCGGGTCCTGGTCGTCGGGGTAGAACCCGGGCGCCAGCAGCGCGCCCTCGGCGTGCCGACCGGCGTCGGTGGCGAACGCCGCGGTCAGGTTCTCGGCGGTCGACAGCAGGACGATCGGCCGGCCGTTGCGCAGCTTCTTCGTGCCGGCCGGCCGCGGCTTGAGCCCGGCCGCGTCGAGCGCCGGCGCGATCAGCGCGAGCGTCGCGGCGTCCTCGGGGACGAACAGCGCGTCCCAGCCGCCCGGCAGCTTGCCGACGACCTGGGCGAACGACTTGGTGTCGGCCTTGTACGTCACGGTCGCGACGATCGTGCCGCCGCCGCGGCCGACCTCCTCGGCGAACGCCGCCGACAGCGCCTTGCCGTAGCCGCTCTCCGGCGCGAGCACCGCGAACTTGCCGACCCCGCGGCCGAGCGCGCGCTGGGCCAGCGCCCGCGACCGCGCCTCGCCGGAGTGCACGATGTGATAGACCGTCCGCCGCGTCGCGTGCTTCTCGGCGCGGCCGCTCAGGCTGAGCAGCGGCACGCCGACCGCCTCGGCGCGCGGACCGGCGGCATCGACCGCGTCCTTGTCGGTCGGGCCGATGATCGCGATCACGCCGGCGTGCGCGAGGTCGTCGATCGCCAGCCCGACCGCGTCGGCGTCGCCGGCCGGGCGGACCTCGACCGGCGCGATCGCCTTGCCATCGCCGACGCCCGCCGCCAGGGCAATGCCCAGCGCGGCGGCCTCCCCGACCCGGCTCGACTTGCCGCCGAGCGGCACCACCGCGCCGAGCGTCCCGACCGGACCGCTCGCGGCGAGCTCGGCCCCGACCGACCGCGGCAGGCCGAGCGCGACGCGGGCCGGCTCGGCGAGATCGCGCATGCGCTGCGCCTCCCGCGCGTTGCCGCTCTGCCCCGCGATCACCGCGAGCCGGCTCGCGACGATCGCGAAGCTCGGTCCCTTGCGGTCGGGCAGCTCGTCGAACGCGCGGCGGACCAGGCCCGGATCGGCGGCGGCGACCACCTCCTCGATCCGCGCGATCAGCGCGGCGCGCTCGGTCGGCGTGACCCGCCGGTACAGCTCGTCGAAGATCGCCAGCGAGCGGATCGGCGGATCGCCGGCCGCGGCGGTCGCATAGGCCAGCGCGGCGAGGTACTCGGTGCGATCGGCGTCGTCCTCGATCGCCGGCTCGCCCGATCGGAGCAGCGCGAGCGCGCCGGCGGGATCGCCCGCGTAGTTCCTGGCGATCCCCAGGTACAGCCGCGCGCGGGCGGTCAGCCCGGGATCGGTCCTGGCCTCCTGCACCTCGGTCAGCCGCTTGACTGCATCGCCGAACTTGCGCGCCTTGACGTCGGCGATCCCGGCGTAGAGCTCCGCCCACGGGACGATCGGATCCTCCGGGAAATCCTGCACGATACGCTCGAACTCGCCGGTGTCCCGGCCGTCGCGCAGGAACTTGGCGCGGGCGTCCTGGAACCGGCCACGCGCCTCGGCGCTGCCGGTCGTCGGGACGTCGGGGACCAGCGTCCGGCGGGTCTGGCGCCCTGGACAGGCGGCCAGCACGAGGAGCCAGGCCAGGACGACGCTCTCGAGGATGATCGGCACCGCTCGACGATAGCGAGGGCTGTGCATCGCCGCAAATCGCGGTACGCAACAGCCATGTCCCGCACGGAACGCCTGCACGCCGACCTGGAGCGCGGTTTCGCGGCGCTCGAGGCCGGCGAGCTCGACACCGCGTCCTCGATCGTCGAGCGCTGCCGCCGGATCGACCGCAAGAACCCCGACGTGGTCGCGCTCGCCGCCGCGGTGGCAGACGCGTCCGGCGACACCGAGGACGCGCTCACCCAGTACCGCCTGCTCCGCGAGCTGCGGGCCGACGATCCGATGCCGATCATCTGCATCGCCCGGCTCGAGCTCCAGGCCCAGAACGACCCCGACGCCGCGCTCGACACCCTGGCGGCCGCGTTCGACTTCATCGACGAGGAGGCCGACCTGATCGAGGCGATCTACGTCAAGGCCCAGGCGCTGGTCGCGCGCGGCGAGCCGGCGGCCGCCCGCGACGCGCTGGGCGAGCTCGCCAGCTCCGCGATCGACGACGGCGAGCTCGCGCTGGATCTCGCCGAGCTCGCGCTCGCCGCCGACGACCCCGCCGCGGCCAAGCGCTGGATCGAGATCGCGCGCGCCGACTCCGAGCTCACCGCCGACGCGCTCCACCTGCTCGGCCAGGTCCACGAGGCGGCCAGCGACCGCGCCGCGATGATCGCCGCCTGGCAGGAGGTCCGCCGGCTCGACCTCGCCGCCGGGCCCGGCCCGCTCGCGATCAGCGAGGACGACGTCGAGCAGATCGCGCTGCAGACCCTGGCCGAGCTGCCCGAGGACATCCGCGCCCGGCTCGCCAGCGTGCCGATCCTGATCGACGACACGCCGTCCGAGGCGCTGATCGCCGACGGTCTCGACCCGCGCCTGCTCGGGCTGTTCCAGGGCACGCCGATGTCCGAGGACGGCGGGCTCGCACCGACCGTGACCAACATCCTGCTGTTCCGCGGCAACCTGGCGCGCGCGTGCAGCGACGCCGAGCACCTCGCCGAGGAGATCCGGATCACCGTGCTGCACGAGACCGCCCACTACTTCGGTCTCGACGAGGACGACCTCGAGGCGCTCGGCCTGGACTGACGAGTCCCACTACGCCAGCGTCGTCACCCGGTCGCCGAACAGGCGCTCGATCCGGGTCAGGAAGTCCTCGGTCGGCGCCACCGCCCAGGCGTCGGGCAGCGTGATCACGGTCTCCGAGCGCTGCGGGATCTTGAGCCGCAGCACCGCCTGGCAGACACCGCGCGTGGCGTTGGCCAGGATGGTCTTGAGCTCGTCGATCTGGTCGTGGGTGAGCTGGTCGGCGTTGAGGTGGATGTCGACCCGCGAGGTCTTCTGCTGGCGCAGCTCGGACAGCGGCGTGGCGGACTCGAGCAGCATCTTCCACTCGGGCGATTCGGCGTTGCCCTCGTTCTTGACCTGGCCGGTGCACAGGATCGGCTCGTCGCTGACCAGCACGTGGCGGACCTTCTCGAACGTCTTGGGGAACGCGATCACCTCGAAGGTGCCCTCGGCGTCCTCCAGCATGAACCGCGCCATCTTGTCGCCCTTCTTGGTGATCATCTCGCGGTACTGGCTGACGATGCCGCCGATCAACTGGTCGCCGACGCCGCGCCAGCCGAGCACGAAGTCGCTGGTCGTCGCGGTGGCGAACCGCTGGAGGTCGCCGCGATAGCGGTCCAGCGGGTGGCCCGAGATGTAGAACCCGAGCGCCTCCTTCTCGAACGCGAGCAGCTGCTTGGGCCCCCACGCCTCGATGTCCGGGTAGATCTCGCCGGCGCCGGACGGCGGCGCGGCGCCGGGGGCCCGGATCGGCTCGCTGGCCGCGAGCAAGCCGAACAGCGAGGTCTGCCCGCTGCGCCGGTCGCGCTGCTCGGACGCGCCGCGCTCGAGCGCGGAGTCGAGCGCCCCGAGCAGCTGCGCACGCCCGCCCTTGAGCTCGACCGACCCCGGCAGGCCATCGAGCGCGCCCGCCTTGATCAGCTGCTCCAGCACGCGCCGGTTGCACCGCTGGGTGTCGACCCGGCGGCACAGCTCGTAGAGCGACGTGAACCGGCCGTCGCGCGCGCGGGCCTCGAGGATCGCCTCGACCGCGGTGCCGCCGACGCCCTTGACCGCGCCGAGCCCGAACCGGATCATCTTGTCGCTGCCCTCGGCCGGCGCGGTGACGGTGAAGTCGGACAGCGACTCGTCGATGTCCGGGCGCTCCACCACCAGGCCCATCGCGCGGGCCTCGGCGATGAACTTGACGATGTTGTCGACGTTGTCCGCGTCGCACGACATCAGGCCCGCCATGAACTCGTGCGGGAAGTGGTGCTTGAGGTACGCGGTCTGGTACGTGATCCAGCCGTACGCCGCCGAGTGCGAGCGGTTGAACCCGTAGCCGGCGAAGAACGCCATCAGCTCGAACACCTGGTCGGCGATCCTGGGATCGACGCCCTTGCTGCGCGCCCCGGCGAGGAAGGTCTCCTTCTGCTGGGCCATCTCCTCGGGCTTCTTCTTGCCCATCGCGCGGCGCAGCAGGTCGGCGCCGCCCAGCGAGTAGCCGCCCAGGACCTGGGCGATCTGCATGACCTGCTCCTGGTACACGATCACGCCGTAGGTGTCGGCGAGCACCTGCTCGAGCCAGGGGTGCGGGTACTCGACCTGCTTCCTGCCGTGCTTGCGGTCGATGAAGTCGTCGACCATGCCGCCCTCGAGCGGCCCCGGACGGTACAGCGCGACGGCGGCGACGATGTCCTCCAGGCAGTCCGGCTTGAGCTTCTTCAAGATCTCGCGGAAGCCGCTCGACTCGAGCTGGAACACCCCGGTGGTGTCGCCGCGCGCGATCATCTTGAACACGTCCACGTCGTCCTTGCGGATCCGGTCGATGTCGAACGCCGCTTCGCGGCCTTCCCCGTCGATCTCTGTTCCGCCCTCCGGGCGGGGGCCCGGCGGCCGCTGCTGGTTGATCAGCTTGACCGCGGTGTGGATCACGGTGAGCGTCTTGAGGCCGAGGAAGTCGAACTTGACCAGGCCGGCCTTCTCGACCTCCTTCATCGCGAACTGGGTGACGATCTCGTCGTTCTGGCCGCGGAAGCACGGCACGTACTCCCACAGCGGCTTCTCGGCGATCACCACGCCGGCCGCGTGCATGCCGGCGTTGCGGTTGAGGCCCTCGAGCGCGGCGGCGAGGTCGAGCAGCTCGCGGTGCAGCGGGCTCTCGTTGTACAGCTGCTTGAGCTCGGGGGTCTGCTCGATCGCCTCGCGGACCGGCGGCGACTTGCCCTGGACCGGCTCGGGCACGAGCTTGGCGAGCTTGTCGGCCTCGGCGAACGGGATCTCCATCACCCGCGCGATGTCGCGGATCACGCCGCGCGCCTTGAGCTGGTGGAACGTCGCGATCTGACCGACCTGGTCCTTGCCGTACTTGTCCTGGACGTACTTGATGACCTCGCCGCGCCGGTTCATGCAGAAGTCGACGTCGAAGTCCGGCATCGACACGCGCTCGGGGTTGAGGAAGCGCTCGAACAGCAGCTTGAACTCCAGCGGATCGATGTCGGTGATCCGCAGCGCCCACGCCACGACCGAGCCCGCACCCGAGCCGCGGCCCGGGCCGACCGGGATGCCGTGGTCCTTGGCCCAGTGGATGAAGTCCCAGACGATCAGGAAGTAGCCCGAGAACCCCATCTTCTGGATCACCGCGAGCTCGGACTTGCAGCGCTCGCGGTAGCGATCCGGATCGAACGCGACGCCGCGGCTCGCGAGCTCGCGGAACCGGCGCTCGAGGCCCTGGTCGATCAGCGTGGCGATGTACGAGTCGAGGGTCTCGCCCTCGGGGACCTTGTAGGCCGGCAGGAACGTCTCGTCGAGCTTGAGCTTGACGTTGCAGCGCGCGGCGATCGCGGCGGTGTTCTCGACCGCCTCGGGGACGTCCTTGAACGCGGTGTCCATCTCGGACGGCGACTTCATGTAGTAGCTGTCGACCACGTGCTTGAGCCGCTTCTCGTCCTTGAGGCTCTTGCCGGTCTGGATCGCCATCAGCACGTCGTGCGCGGTGGCGTCGGCGCGGTTGACGTAGTGGCAGTCGTTGGTCGCGACCAGCGGGATGCCGAGCTTCTTGCTCATCCGCACCAGCTCGCCGTTGAGCGTCTCCTGCTCCGCCATCGGCGTCGGCATCAGCTCGAGGTAGAAGTCGCCGGGCGCGAACATGCTCGCGTACTCCCGGGCGACCTCCTCGGCCGCGGCCACGCCGTTCTTCTCCAGGGTCTGCGCGATCTCGCCGCCGAGGCACGCCGACATGCCGATCAGACCCTCGCTGCGCTCGCGCAGCAGCTGCTTGTCGATCCGCGGGTTGTAGTAGAAGCCCTCCAGGTAGCCCTTGGAGTTGAGGAACGAGAGGTTCCGGTAACCGACGTCGTTCTTGGCGAGCAGGATCAGGTGGAAGTTCCGGCGATTGGTGCGGTCATGGCGATCGGTCGAGGCGACATACGTTTCGCAACCGAAAATCAATTTCACTCCAGACTGCTTGGCTTCCGTATACAAATCGATCGCACCGAACATGTTGCCGTGATCGGTGACCGCCACCGTGTCCATTCCGAGGTCCTTGACCTTGGGGAACAGGTCCTTCACCCGGATTGCGCCGTCGAGCAGGCTGTACTGGGTGTGGAGATGAAGATGGGTGAATCCGGTCATGGCGAACGCCCTGATCTAGCGCATCCCCCCGACACTCCCGCGCGGTCCAGGCGGATGTTCCCGAGGAGTCCTGTGATTCCGGATAGATGAACCCAAGTCCGAGATTGAGGATTATTCATAATATAGTTAAGGTTCGATTAGGATGGGTCTTTATCCCACGTGCGCGCGCGCTCCCTGGGAGCGATCCCGTTGCGCAAAATATGTACACAGCGCGGGCGACGCTGCGCCCGGTCATCAGGGGCTCGAGTACCCTACATCGCGCACTCGGTCATTCTGCCCCGATCCGAATCACGTCACGTGCGGAGCGATACCGAAAGCGATTTTCAGGAAGGGAGTCAGCACTCGATTGTTGCTCGGGTTCTGGCGAATCCCTGCCAGATAATGCCGATTTCACCAACAACCAATATTTCGTTGTTTTAAGGGCTTTTCGTGGACGCCACATTTCTGACGTGAGAAATCGTTCGCTGCGCAGAAATCTGAGGCCGCACGGCCACTATCCCGGAAGGTCACCATGCACATCCTTCGCTTTCGTGAAAAGAAATCCCTCGCGAACGCTCGCAAGAACCGCCTGGAGATCATCAAGGCCCAGCTCAGCCGGCGCGAGATGATCCGGGCCGGCCTGATCGGGGCCGGCGGCTACCTGGTGCTCAAGAACGGGCTCAGCCAGTGGGCCTCGGGCAATGCCTGGGCGAAGGGCGGCGGGAGCGGCGGCGGCAGCGACGGGGGCAGCGGGAGTGGCAGCGGGAGCGGCACCGTCATCACCAGCCCGCCGACCCGGGCGTTCATCGAGGCGATGCCGATCATGCCGATCCACCAGCGGGTCACCGCGCTGACCGGGCCGACCCCGACGATCGCGCCCAACACCACCGGCGGCGAGGGCCGCACGCGGCCGCACCAGGCGTTCGCGGCCTATCCGAGCCACTTCACGTTCCCGCCGGCGATCCAGTTCGAGACTCACCAGAAGGCCGCGACCGTGATCATGTCCCCCGACCTGCCGGCGCAGCCGATCTGGGGCTTCAACGGCCAGTACCCGGCGCCCACCTACTACGGGCACTACGGCCCGGGCCAGGATGTGCTGATCCGCAACTTCAACGACCTGCCGCCGAACTCGCAGAACGGCGGGTTCGGCATGAACACGGTCACGACCCACCTGCACAACGCGCACACGCCGTCGGAGAGCGATGGCTTCCCGTGCGACTTCTTCTCGCCGGGCCAGTTCTACGACCACCACTATCCCCACGCGCTCGCCGGGTTCGGCTCGACCCACGTCTCGACCAACGGCGACATCAACGAGGCGCTGAGCACGCTGTGGTACCACGACCACCGCGTCGACTTCACGGCGCAGAACGTCTACAAGGGCCTCACCGGGTTCTACTGCCTGTACAACCAGTCCGACACCGGCAACGAGACCACCGGGTTCCGGCTGCCCGGCGTCCAGGCGTCGAGCAACTTCTACACGCCGCTGCTCTACGACGTGCCGCTGATGCTCGCCGACCGCGTGTTCGACCCCAACACCGGCCTGCTGCTGTTCGACCTGTTCAACACCGACGGCATCCTCGGCGACAAGTTCCTGGTCAACGGCAAGATCCAGCCGTTCTTCCAGGTCGAGCCGCGGCGCTACCGGTTCCGCCTGCTCAACAGCGGCCCGTCGCGGTTCTACCAGGTGTTCCTGACCGACCAGGGCAGCAACACCCAGATCCCGTTCTGGCAGATCTCGACCGACGGCAACCTGCTGCCCCACCCGATCAGCGTCACCAACACGATCATGGGCGTGGCGCAGCGGATGGACGTCATCATCGACTTCAAGCAGTGGGCCGGCAAGACGCTGTACTTCGAGAACCGCATGGAGCAGACCGACGGCCGCGGCCCGACCGGCAACACGCTGGCCGCCGGCGCCGGCAACTTCCTGATGCAGTTCCGGGTCGGCACCACGGTGACCCACGCCGACGCCAGCGTCGATCCGGCGAGCAGCCCGACGTTCTACTCGCTGCCGAGCACCGCCGCGGCGCCGCGGGTGTCGCGCAGCTTCCGGTTCGAGCGCGGCAACGGCATGTGGCAGATCAACGGCCAGATCATGTCGAACGACTGCTCGCAGGTCCGGCTGCAGGTCCAGCAGAACAGCGTCGAGCGCTGGACCCTGCAGAACAACTCCGGCGGCTGGATGCACCCGGTGCACATCCACTTCGAGGAGCACCAGATCATGAGCCAGAACCTGCCGCTGCTCAACACCGACGTGGCGCGCAAGGACGTGATGCGGCTGCAGCACAACGAGACCGCCACGCTGTTCTTCCGGTTCCGCGACTTCACCGGGCGCTACCCCATGCACTGCCACAACGTGGTCCACGAGGACCACGCGATGATGCTGCGGTGGGACATCGTCCCGGCGCCCGGCGGCGACACCAACTCGACCCCCTGAGCCACGGCGGCCGAAGAAAGGACATCACCATGGCCAAGGAAACCCCAGACGCACCGAGCCCCAGGCAGTGGGGGACGGTGTCGCCGCGCGAGGCCATCCGGCGCCGGTACTTCCCGGACGTCACGCTGGTGACCCACGAGGGCAAGAAGGTCCGGCTCTACGAGGACCTGATCAAGGACAAGTGCGTCATGATGAACTTCATGTACGCACAGTGCACCGGCATCTGTAGCCCGGTGACGGCCAACCTGAAGCGCGCGCAGGCGCTGCTGAAGGACCACATCGGCCGCGACATGTTCATGTACTCGTTCACGCTCAAGCCCGAGGAGGACTCGCCGGAGGCGCTCAAGGCGTACGTCCACGAGCGCCAGCTCGGGCCGGGCTGGACGTTTCTCACCGGCCACCCCGGTGACCTGGAGCTGGTGCGCCGCCGGCTCGGGTTCAGCGACCTGGATCCCAAGACCGATGCCGACAAGAGCAGCCACACCGGGATCGTGCGCTACGGCAACGAGGCGCTGATGCTGTGGGCCGCATTCCCCGGCGTGCAGCTGCCCCAGGCGATCGCGAGGTCGATGATGTGGGTCGCCGCGCCCGGCAAGGCCGATCCGAAGTTCCTGCGCAGGGAGTGATCACGCGGCGCAGACGCGGCGTCCGATCGTGCTAAAGACGGTCTGACGCTGACCATGCGCCCGATCTTCCCGCGGCTCGCGGCCCGCCTCTGCTCGCCCGCCGCGCCGCGCGCCGGTGCCCTGGCGCTCGGGGTGCTCGTGCTCGCCGCGTGCCACGGCGAGCCGCCGCCGGTGGCGCCCGGCGAGCCGATCGCCGCCCCGACCGAGGTCACGCTCGGCACGATGGACGTCGAGTGCGAGGCGCTGCTCACGGCGCTCGGGCTCTACAAGCAGTGCCCTCACCTCGACGAGGACGACCGCTACGACATCGACGCGTGGCGCGAGCGCGCCCAGCAGGACTTCGCCGCGGGCAAGAAGGCCAACCCCGAGCCCAACGCGCAGCGCGCGATCGCCGCCGCGTGCCGCAAGGCGGTCGTCTTGGTGACCGCCGCCGGCGAGCGCTGCCGCGCCGGGCCCATGCCCAAGGACTGACGCGGCGCGGCCGCCGGAAGCTGCGCCCGGGCTCGCGCGGCGCCCCGGTTTGTCGTACGCCACGGGCGTGCCGACCCCCAGCTGGACCGCCACGCGCTACCGGCGCCGCGATGCCCCCGAGTACGCCCACCAGCCGCCTGGTGCGCAACGCAAGCAGTGGCAGCCCGACGTCTACCTCGCGGCGCGCGCCCTGGCCCGAGCGCTGCCGGCTCGCCGGGTGATCGACGTCGGATGCGGCAACGGCGCCAAGCTGATCGCGCTGGCCTCGGGTTGCGCGGGCGTCGCGACGATCGGCATCGACCACGGCGCCAACCTCGGCCGCGCCCGCACCAGCGCGCCCGCGCTCGACTGGCGCGACCACGACCTGCAGGGCGAGGCGGCGCTGCCGGTGTCGGCCGACGAGCTCGCCGGCAGCGTGGTGGTCAACGCCGACGTGATCGAGCACCTGCCGGATCCGCACAAGCTGCTCGCCCAGCTGCGCGCGGCGCATGCCCACGCCGAGCTGATCCTGCTGTCGACGCCGGAGCGCCACCTGACCCGCGGCCTGCGCGACGCGGGCCCGCCCGGCAACCCCGCCCACATCCAGGAGTGGACGGTGCGCGAGCTCGGCGCGCTGCTGCGCTCCGAGGGCCTGGCGATGCACTCGCTCGGCCTGATCCGGGCGCACGATCACTCCGACCACGTCGCGACGATCTTCGCGGCGATCGCGCGCACACCCGAGCGCCTCGCCGAGGTCGACCGCCTGCTGATCGATCTGGAGGTCCCGCCCCGGCGCACCGCGCTCGACGACGTCGCCGCCCTGCTCGCCCCGCTCCGCCGGCGCTGATCCGGGTCAGGCCACGGCCGGCTCGTGCGCGATCGCCTCGGCCAGAGGATACGGGGCGAACTCGGTCTCGCGCTTCTCGGGGCCGTTGCGGATCCGGTCGATCGCGAGCCGGCCCAGCCACGCCGTCCAGGTCACCGGCTGGAGCAGCGCGAAGCCGACCAGGACCGCGAGCGCGCGCACGTGGTTGCCGCGGTAGCGCTCGCTCTCGTTCCACACCCAGGTGCAGATCACCCAGAAGAAGAACCCGAAGTAGACCGGGTACAGCCCGAGGAACCGCACCGGGTGGTAGTAGCCGACGATCTTGTGGAAGTACTCGAACATCGCCCAGCCGAAGCGGAACACCCCGATCTTGCGCTTGGCCATCCCGCCCTCGACGTCGAGCCGGCGGATCATCGTCGCCTCGGGATCGAACACCAGGTACTCGCCGGGGTCGAGCCGGTTGCGGATCCGGAACCACAGCGAGTTCTCGTTCTCGCACCGGGCGAACGCGTCCCACAGGCCGAACCGCTCGAGCACGCTGCGGCGCACCGCCGAGTTGCCGCCCATCAGGTTCTCGATCTTCTCGGACCGCACGTCGCTGCGCGGGAAGCAGCGCTGCCACATCAGCGGCGAGTAGCTCAGCACCCGGCGCCGTGCGCGCTCCATGTTGGCGTACGGTGGGTTGGGGCCGTTCTCGAGGATGTGCCGGCCGCTGACCCCGATGCAGTGCGGGTCGTCGAAGTTACGCAACAGCTTCGATAACCAGTCGTTCGACGCCGGCAGGTCGTCGTCGTCGAACGCGACGATGATGTCGGCGCGGGCGAGCCGGCAGCCCTCGTTGCGCGCCCCGGCGCCGCCGAGCGGAGGCCGCAGGTAGACCCGGATCCGCGGATCGGCCGCGAGCTCGGCGAGCCGCCGGTGCTGCTCGGCGGTGGCCTGCGTGCTCTGCTCGATCACGATGACCTCGAAGTCGGTGAAGTCCTGCGCGAGGAACCGCTCGAGCAGCTCGCACAGACAGCCCAGGCGGTTGTGCGACCCGACGACGATCGAGGCGTGCGGCTTGGGCGGCAACGCCGGCGATCCGGGCAGCACGACCGGCGAGCATGCCGGCCCGGCGATGCCGCGAGAGACGTCCATACGAACGGACTACCACAACCGCGGTGTGCGCTGCACCTGCACGGACTGCGTTGCGGTGTTGAGTTTTTGACACCCCTTGAGCTCGAGTTAAACCGCGCGATGCGACGCGCGGAGATCGATCGATCAACCGCGCAGCGCCGCGGCGATCGATCGCGGCGTGATCCCTTGCCACACCGCGAGCGACGCGGCCGTCACCGAGAGCACGCCGAGCCCGACCGCGACCATCCGGACACCATCGGAAACATTCGCAAGCACCGGCCACAGCGCGAGCCCGGCGAGCGCGCCACCCCCGCAGCATGCGAAGATCCCCGCCGAGGCCCGGACGTAGGGCCGGACCGGCAGATCGATCGAGCGCACGACCAGGTAGGCGAGCACCGCGAACGCCAGCGGGTAGCCCGCCGTCCATGCCACCGCGACCGACAGGAACCCGATCCGGTCGCCGAGCACCAGCCCGCTGATCACGAACATCGCCGGCACCGCCAGCGTGGCCGCCACCATGTAGCGCAGCGTGAGCTCGGGCCGGCCGATGCCGTCGAGCAGCGGCGGGCCGAGGAAGCTGAGCGCGCGGAGCACGCCGACGATGCACAGGATCCGCGCGGCCTGCCCGCACAGCGCCAGCTCCTCGCCGGTCCACTTGCCGCCGGCGTAGAACACGCGCAGGAACTCCGGGATCACCAGCAGGATCAGCACGACGAACGGCAGCACCGCGATCAGGTTGAGCCGGGTGAACTGCAACAGCTGCTGGACCAGGCCGTCGCGGTCGTCGCGCAGCCGCGCGAACGCCGGGAACGCGATGTCGATCACGACGTTGGAGATCGTCCGCACCGGCTCGAGCACGATGAACGCCGCCAGCGTGTAGATCCCGTTGGCGCGCTCGCCGAACATGCGCAGCACGACCGCGTAGTCGAGGCTGGTGTACAGCCGGTAGAGGATCTGGCTCGCCGCGGTGCGCAGCCCGAACCGGACGTAGGGCAGGACCTCGCGGGGCTGGAACACCAGCCTGGGCACGAAGCGGTGGCGCCACTGCATGATCACGCCGAACACCACGCTGCGGGTCAGCGCGGCGAGCGTCCAGCACCACACGGTGTAGCCGAGCGACGCGAACACGATCCGCGCGATGCTCTCGCCCAGGTGCACGGCGACCCGCGCCTTGGCGATCTCGGCGTAGCGCAGCTCGCGGCGCAGCATCGCGAACGGGATCGCGTAGACGTTCTGGAACACGAGCTTGCCGCCGTACGCGATCAGCAGCCAGCCGACCACCGGCTTGTGCTCGAACCGGCCGTACAGCGGGCCGATCCCGAGCAGCAGCACGAGCAGCCCGGTCGACACCAGCAGGTTGAACCAGAACACGGTCGACACCGCCTCGGGGGTGTGGTCGTCGCGCTGGATCAGCGCCGAGGTCACGCCGAAGTCGGCGGCGGTGTCGAGCAGGACATAGAACGCGGTCGCCGCGGCGGACAGGCCGAGGTCGTCGGACGACACCCAGAGCGCGACCACGACCACCTGGGACACCAGGTCCGCGACCGCGATGATCGCCTGGGCCGCGCCCGCCCACGCGACACCGCGGTTGATCTTCGTGCTCAGCCGAGGCCCGTCTGCCACGCCCCTCGCTGATAGCACGGCGCGGCCCCGAGCGCGCTACGCGGCGAGCCGCCGCAGCTCGGCGACCTGCTCGGCCGAGCCCAGCACGACCAGCGTCATGCCGGAACCGAGCCGCTCGTCGGCGTCGGGGTTGTAGATCCACGACTGGCTGTCTCTCCCGCGCACCGCGAGCACGGTCATCCCGAACCGCTCGCGGACCCGCGCCTCGCGCAGCGTCGCACCCGGCCCGGCGCCGCACACCACGACGTGATCCGTCATGCGCTTCATCCGTTTCTTCAGCCGCGACGCGAACCGCACGTTGCGCAGATCGCCCTCGATGATGAACGCGGTGACGGTCGACGCGAAGTACACGATGCTGCCGGTGCCGAACACCAGCAGCACCATGGTGAACCCCCGGGCATAGGGGACCTCATCGAACCCGCCGACGATACATCGGACCCACCGGCGGCGCGCCGCGGGCCGGCATCGCCGAGGAGCCCGCCCGGCTGGCCTCGGCGAGGTCGGCCCCTCGAGCCGATCGGCGTTGATGATGTTGGGATGACGGTCGCTCATGGCAGCAAGAGTGAGGTAAGACCTCGCCATGCAGCTGCTCGCCAGTTACCTCTCGGGCGCGTGGTCGGCGGGAGCGGGACCCACGGTGCCGCTGGTCAACCCCGCGACCGAGGCCGTGCTCGCCGAGGCCCACACCGGAGGCCACGATCTCGCCGCCGCATTTCGCTACGCCCGGACCACCGGCGGGGGGGAGCTCGGCGCGCTCACGTTCGCCGAGCGCGGCGCGCTGCTCGGCGCGCTCGCGAAGGCGCTGCACGGCGCGCGCGAGGAGCTGATCGCGCTCGCGGTCGCCAATGGCGGCAACACCCGGGGCGATGCGAAGTTCGACGTCGACGGCGGCGCCGCGACGCTGTCGCACTACGCCGAGCTCGGCGCCCGGCTCGGTGGCGCCCGGCTGCTCGCCGACGGCGAGCCGATCCAGGTCGGCCGCACCGCGCGGATGGGCGGCCAGCACGTGTGGGCGCGCCGCGCCGGCGTCGCCGTGCACATCAACGCGTTCAACTTCCCGGGCTGGGGGCTGTGCGAGAAGCTGGCGTGCGCGCTGCTCGCCGGCATGCCGGTGATCACCAAGCCGGCGACCGCGACCGCGCTGGTCGCGCACCGGATGGTCGAGCTGTTCGCGCCGCTCCTGCCTTCGGGCGCGCTCCAGCTGCTGGTCGGACCGGCCGGTGCGCTACTCGACTCGCTCGGCCCCGGCGACGTGGTCGCATTCACCGGCGGCGCCGCCACCGCGCACCTGCTGCGCACGCACCCCGCCGTCGTCGCGCACGGCGCGCGGCTCAACCTCGAGGCCGACAGCCTCAACGCCGCGGTGCTCGCACCCGACGTCGAGCTGACCGGCGAGACCGGCGCGCTGTTCCTGTTCGACGTCGTGCGCGACATGACCCAGAAGACCGGGCAGAAGTGCACCGCGATCCGGCGCGTGCTGGTGCCCGCCGAGCAGCTGCCCGAGGTCGCCGACGCGCTGCGCGAGCGGCTCGGCCGGATCGCGATCGGTGATCCCGCGCACGACGGCGTCGGCATGGGCCCGCTGGCGACCGCGCAGCAGCGCGACGACGTCCGCGCCGGGATCGCGCGCCTCGCGGCCCAGACCGACGCGATCTTCGGCGGGACCGGCGAGATCGCCCCGCCCGGCCCGGTCGGCGCCCCGCCCGGCAAGGGCTTCTTCATCGGGCCGGTGGTGCGCGCCACGCAGTCGCCGATGACCTGCGCCGCGCTCCACGACCAGGAGGTCTTCGGCCCGGTGATCACGCTGGGCGCCTACCCCGGCGATCCGGCGGCCGCGGCCGCGTTCGTCGCGCGCGGCGACGGCTGCCTGGTCAGCGCGGCGTACTCCGACGACCGCGACTGGGTCACCCGGTTCGTCGGGTCGGCCGCGCCGTGGGCCGGCCGGCTGTACCTGGGGTCGTCGAAGATGGCGTCGCAGAGCCCCGGGCCGGGGACCGCGCTGCCCGCGCTGTTGCACGGCGGGCCGGGCCGGGCCGGCGGCGGCGAGGAGCTCGGCGGTGAGCGCGGCCTTCGCCTCTACCTGCAGCGTTGCGCGCTGGAAGGCGATGCGTCAGTCTTGAAGGCACTGCTCGGCGACTAGCCGGCAGCTGCCCGGGGGGCGTCGCGGGCGTTGCGGGGTCGCGTTCCCGGCAGGCCTTGTGTGGTGTTCCGTGCATGTGATGACGACGACGAGGTTCGCCCTGGCGATCGCCCTGGCCGGCTGCGGCCGGGTCGGCTTCCAGGACATCGCCGGGCCGGTGGGCGGGGACGCCGGATCCGACGCGACCACCGGCGACACGGTGACGCTGGTGGTGACCAGCGACGAGTACCTCGCCGAGCCCGCCGGGATGCCGATCGCCGGGGCCACGGTGCTGGTCGAGCGCGGCACCGGCACGGACCGGCTCGTGACCGACGCCACGGGCCACGCGCAGTTCGCCGTGGCCGGGGTGATCGCCTGTCATGTGATCTACAAGAGCAGCATCGGCTGGCGCGGCTACACCGTGCAGCCACCGCCGGCCGGGACGATCGAGCTCGGCGGCCGGCCGGCGTTCAACCAGAACCACAGCGTCACGCTCGCGCTGCCGCCGAGCAGCGGTGCCACCGAGTACACCGTGCGGCTGCCCGGGCACTGCGCCGCCCCGCCGCTGACCAGCTCGCCGAGGGTGCAGTTCACCTACTCCCCGGCGTGCGAAGGCGTCGCGGTCCACGCCGTCGGCTTCGCGTTCGGGTCGGGCGTTGCGGACCGCTACCTCGACGCCGGCACGGTCACGCTGCACGACGGCGCGACGCAGCCGGTCACCGGCAGCTACCAGTTGCTGCCCACCGAGCTGCTCGAGCTCACCGACCTCCCGGCCGGATCGGCCGGCGTCACCGCCGAGGTCGTGGCGCTCACCGGCGTCGACCTCACGTCGCTGACCCCACGGCTCGACAGCGTCGTACCCAGCGGCGGCGCGGCGACCGTGGGCGTGGAGGCCGCGCCTGGCGGCAACGGCCTCGAGGTCATCGTGTTCGGCGGGCTGCCGGTGCAGTACGGCACGACGAGCGAGCTGATCGTGCCGCTGTCGACCACGACCCTGCCCAGCTTCAGCGCCCGCGACATGCTGCCGCTGTTCGACTCGATGACGATCACGGACCCGACCCGGATCGCGTGGACCGGCGCGGCGGGCGGCACGATCACGCTCGTCGAGCGCATCGGCGGTGACTTCCAGTGGGACTGGGTTCTCCCGTCGTCGGCGACCGTGGCCCGGCTGCCGGCGATCCCGGCCGACCTCGGCGTGCCGGCGCCGCAGGTCCCCGCCGACGCCTCGGTGACCAAGCTCGCCGTCCCGGGCGCCGCCGGCGGCGACCTGGTGCCGACGATCGACCGCCGGTGGCTGATGTGGCCGCACGACGCCATGCTGCTGCCGCCCGCCGGGGGCGCGTGGACGCAGATCCTGTACACCGCTGCGCTCGGCCCGCCGTGACCGCGCGGCCGCAGGCCGGTCAGGGGCCGGTCGGTGGCCGGCCGATCACCGCCGGAGCCTCGGGATCGGGCTCGAGCAGCGGCAGCAGGTGCGCGAGCTCGCGCGCGACCTGGCGCGCCCGGTAGCGGACGAAGTCGAGCGCGTACGGCTCGGCGAGCAGGACGATCAGCGCCGCGTCGTACCAGAAGCTCATCGCGTAGGCGTCGGGGTCGACGACCTCGCCGTGCGAGCTGTGCGGCGCGTGGCTCGCGAGCGCGCGGCGGGCGAGGAACGGCCAGCGCGCGGCCTCCAGCTCGTCGGGTGGCCGCGCCGCGGCGATCAGCTGGTTGCCGTGGGTGACCAGCGCGTTGCCGGCGCGATCGATGCCGGCGAGCGCGCCCAGGTAGCCATGGATCCGCTCGATCACCCGGCCGGCGGTCGGCTGCGCCCCGGGCGCGATGCTGACCTCGGGCAGCCGGGAGATCTCCCAGCGCCGGCGGATCGCGCGCAGCTGGCGCACCGTGCGATCGAACGCGGCCTCGACCTCGACCTCGACCTCGACCTCGCGGCCGTGGCGGGCCGGCAGCTCGACCCGGAGGTACTCGCCGCCGCCGAGCGCCAGGGTCCGCGCCGGCACGCCCGTGCGCAGATCGTCGTGCTCGATGATCCGCGCCGACACCGCGCCGATCTCGCCGACCAGCTCCCGCAGGGCGGCGCGCACCTCGTCGGCGATCTCGGCGTCGCTCATCCGGAGATGAACCCGGTGGCGACCATCGTCGTCGGCTGGGGGTAGAACAGGTAGTTCGCGATCGCCGGCTCGCCGCCGAACAGCTCGCGCCAGACCCCGCCGTGGTAGCCCGGCGGCGCGTGCGCGATCTCGCCGAAGTCGACGTGCAGGAGCTCGTACGCCGGGAGGATCGCGACCAGCTTCTGCATCCGCGGCAGGAGCGGCGCGTCGTACACCCCGGCGCGCGGCCGCTCGTTCACCAGGTAGCCGCGCCCGGCCGGCACCACCTCGACGGCGACCTGCTGGACCGCGGCGACCCGCGCGCGCTGGCTCACCACCAGGCGCAGGTAGAGCTCGCGGATGGCGCTCTCCCCCTCGAGGCTGGCCCATTCCGCCGGCGCCGGCACACCGTGATCGCGGACCTGGATCGCGCACGGCGAGCGGCCCATGCACAGCACGTAGAGGTAGTCGCACGGCTCGTCGTCGCGGCCGGGCTGGACGAAGGTCGCCGCGCGGAGCTCGCCGGCGAGCTCGTCGGCCAGCGCGGCGAGCTCGTCGGCGGCCGGCCCGCCGACCTGGCGATCGTCGGGCTCGCCCCAGGTCCGCGTCGGGTAGAGCTGCGCGAGCGCCTGATCGACCGACGCCATCATCTCGCCCTTGCGGTGATCGCAGCCGGACTTGCTCTTGCAGCTGGTGCAGCCCATCCCTCTGCACTGTACCCGACGCCACGGACCGGCGCAGCGGCCGCGCGCCGCCGACGACGACCCCGGCCGGCGCCCCGACACGGCGACCGCGACCTGAGGACCCCGGCACGCGGTGGCCAGGCAGCGCGCCGCGA
This sequence comes from Kofleriaceae bacterium, assembly GCA_041495365.1. Classification (GTDB taxonomy): domain Bacteria; phylum Myxococcota_A; class Polyangia; order Haliangiales; family Haliangiaceae; genus JABFXX01. The sequence goes on from JBGQCL010000002.1 coordinate 18,733, forward strand.
CGTTGCGCATGCGCTCGATCGAACCGACCGACGTGCCGATCGCGACCGCTCTGCTCGAAGGGGCCGCGACGTGGTAACAGGCACCCGTGTCGAATGCTGTTCCGCTCGTGGTGCTCTCCACATTTCCCGACGCCGACACCGCCGCGCGGGTTGCCCGCGTGCTGGTGGAAGATCGCCTCGCGGCGTGCGTGAACGTCGTCCCGACCGTGCGATCGATCTATCGCTGGGAGGGCCAGGTATGCGACGAGGCGGAGACGCTCGCCGTGATCAAGACCACCGCCGAGCGCTACGCCGCGCTGGCTGCGAAGATCGCCGAGCTGCATCCGTATCAGGTGCCGGAGGTGATCGCGCTGCCGCTCGCCGACGGGCACCCGCCGTACCTGGCGTGGCTCGCCGCGCAGGTGGCGCGGCCGTAGGTCGATGACAGGGGCGCGCCGCGCCGCGCGGCGTTCTTGATGCAGGCGGCTCAGCCGCTCTCGGCGCCGTACACCGAGCGCGCCATCCGGCGGGCGAGCGCCCGGCGCAGCGCCGCGTGGGCCGGCCGGGCGAGGTCCGGATCGGCCTCGAGCACCGCCTCGGCATGGCGGCGGGCCTCGAGCAGCAGCTCGGTGTGCTGCTCGAGGTTGCCGAACCGGAGGCGCGGCACGCCGGCCTGCTTGGGGCCGAGCAGCTCGCCGGGGCCGCGCAGCGCGAGGTCCTCCTCGGCGATCCGGAAGCCGTCGTGGGTCGCGACCATCGCGTCGAGCCGGCGCCGCGCGTCCTCGGACAGCGCGCCGTGCGACACGAGCAGGCAGTGCGCCGCGCCGCCGCCGCGGCCGACCCGGCCGCGCAGCTGGTGGAGCTGGGCCAGGCCGAACCGGTCGGCGTCGTGGATCACCATCACGGTCGCCGCCGGCACGTCGACCCCGACCTCGATCACGGTGGTGGCGACCAGGGCGTCGAGCTCGCCGGCCTTGAACGCCCGCATCACCCGATCGCGGGTCGCGCCGTCGAGCCGGCCGTGGACCAGGCCGACGCGCACGCCGGGCAGCGCCGCGGCGACCTCGGCCGCGCCGGTGGTCGCGTCCTTCCAGCTGCGGCTGTCGTCGGCGTCGGCGTCATCGTCCGGCGCGACCTTGGGGTACACGATGTACGCCCGCTCGCCGGCGCGGACCCGCTCGGCGATCAGCTTGTGAGCGGCCGCCGTGCCGCGCGCCCCGGCCACCAGGCGGGTCGCCACCGGCGTCCGGCCGGGCGGCAGCTCGTCGAGCACCGACGTATCGAGGTCGCCGTACGCGGTGAGCGCCAGCGTGCGTGGGATCGGGGTCGCCGTCATCACCAGCAGGTGCGGCGCGCCCTGCCCGTCGCCCTTGTCGCGCAGCTTCGCGCGCTGGGCGACCCCGAACCGGTGCTGCTCGTCGATCACCACCAGGCCGAGCCCGGCGAACCCGACCGCCTCGGCGAGCAGCGCGTGGGTCCCGAGCACGACGTCGAGTCCGCCGGCGGCGGCCAGCGCCAGGATCGATGCGCGCACGCCCCTGGGCGTCGACGCGGTGAGCAGCTCGAGGCGCAGCCCGCAGGCCTTCGCCCAGCCGCGCCAGGTCTCGGCGTGCTGCTCGGCGAGCAGCTCGGTCGGCGCCATCACTGCGGTCTGCCGGCCCGCGCGCGCGGCCTGGAGCGCGGCCGCGAACGCCACCGCGGTCTTGCCGGCGCCGACGTCGCCCTGCAGCAGCCGGTTCATCGGCGCGTCGCGCGCGAGGTCACCCGCGATCTCGTCGATCGCGCGGCGCTGCGCGCCGGTCAGCGCGAACGGCAGCGCCGCGGCCAGCGCCCCCGCCAGCGCCGGGTCGCGCGGGCACGGCGCCGCGGCGTCGGCGCGCCGCTCGCGGCGGCGCAGCGTGATCGCCACGCCGAGCGCGAACAGCTCGCCGAACGCCAGCCGGCGCTGCCACCGGCTGTCGCCGCGGTTGAGCGCCGCGAGGTCATCGGCCGCGGTGTCCGGCGGCGGCGCGTGGAGCTGCGCCAGCGTCTCGGCCAGCCCGGGCAGGCCGGCCGCGGCCTCGACCACCGGCGGCACGCCGTCCTCGGCGCAGCCGGCGACCCGCACGCACGCCGCCGCGCACGCCGCGCGCAGCCGCCCGGGCGGCACGCCGGCCACGTCGGGGTAGCGCGCCAGGATCGCCGGCGGCGGCCGCCGCGCATCGGCCGCCGCGTCGGTGGTTTCCAGCTCGATGGCGAGGATGTCCGGGTTGGCGAGCTCGAGCCGCCCGCCGCGCGAGCGCACGACGCCGGACAGCGTCACCCGGCTGCCCGGCGGCATCCGCTTGTCGATGCCGGCGAACACGTTGAACCAGCGCACCAGCGCGGTGGCCGGCGGCGTACCACCGACGCTGCCGAGCCGGACCTCGGCCCAGCGCCGGCCGCGCGCGAACACCATCCGCGCGCTCGCGACCCGGGCCGCGAACGTCGCGCGCTGCCCGTCGGGCAGCCCGGTGACCTCGGCGAGCGGCCGGGCGTCGCGCACATCGTCGTAGCGGCGCGGCACCAGCCACACCAGGTCCTCGACCGTGGTCAGCCCCTTCTCGGCGAGCTTCTCGGCGAACGCGGGCCCGATCCCCGGCAGCGAGTGAGTCGGCGCCGCCAGCGGATCGACGTGCTCGACCGGCTCGGCGGCCGGCCGCGCACGCGACGCCGCCATGGGAGCGCGGGCCGCCGCGGGAGCGCGGGCTGCCGCGCCGCCGGCGTCACCGTCCTCACCGCGCGCGGCGTCGCGCCTCCGGCCCGGAGCCGCGCGCCCGACCTCCTGTCGTGGCGCGCCACGCTTCGCCTCGGCGCCATCGGCCGGCACGGCGCGGGCCTCCGCCGCACGCTCCGCGTCTCCGCCCGGTGCCGCCGGCAGCGGCGGCAGCGCGAACGTCGGCGTCGCCGCCGGCGGTGGCCCTGCGGGGCGCGGCAGCCGGGCCAGCAGGCGCATCCCCCGCGCGACCTCGATCGCCTGCTGCTGCTCGTCGAGCTGCTCCCACCGGCCGAGCGTTGCTCGCCACGTGTCGAGCCCGGCGACCGCCGTCGCTCGCTGGTCGGCCGCGATCCGCGCGAGCACGCCGTCGCACGCCGCGCGCAGCGCGTGGCCGAGGCCGCGCACCGTGCGCACGCCGGCGAAGCCGTCCGCAGCCGCCAGCTCCAGCGGCCGCCGCAGCGCCTCGACGCGACGCTTCAGCTCGGCATCCACGACGCCAAGCTAGCACCCGGGGCTGTCATCTCGACGGCCGCTGCGACCTCCGAAGATCTCGGCTCGATCCGAGCTCAGTCGGCGCGGTACGTGAACCGCAGCTCGTAGTCGCACAGATGAAAGACGTCGCCCTCGTCGATGCGCTTGTTGTCGATGCGCATGCCCTTGTAGTCGATGCCGTTCGTCGAGCCGAGGTCCTTGATGTAGAACGTGCCGTTGCGGCGGATCACGGCGGCGTGCTTGCGCGAGATGTTGCCGTCCTTGATCGGCAGATCCGACGTCTTGCTGCCGCGGCCGATGATGAACTGGTCCTTGGTCACCGGGTAGCGCTGGCCGTTGTAGATCAAGAACAGCGTCGGCCCGCCGCCGACGCCCATCGGCATCGGCGAGGCTCCGGTCGGTGAAGGCTGGACCGCTGGGGCCGGCGCCCCTACCGATGGATGCATGGCGTTCATCCCACCGCCACCGGGAACACCGGTCGGGGACGCTGTACGCGCACTCACGTTGAGGTTGTTCTGCCCCTGGTAGCCCGGGGTCGGCGGTTGCGCGCGGCCCCGCATGCCCTGCATGCCGGCGCCGCCGCCTGCCCCGCCTGCCCCGCCTGCCCCGCCTGCCCCGCCTGCCCCGCCTGCCCCGCCTGGAGGAGGCGGCTGCGTGCCCGGCTGGCCGCGCATGCCGTTGCCCGGCTTGGCCGAACCGGCCGAGTACGAGGTCGGCCCGCCGGTGTTGTTGATGCCCGGGTTGACCGCGGGTGCACCCTGAGTCACCGGCGGCCCGCCAGGCGACTGGTAGTTCTTCGACCGCGCGTAGTACCGCATCGCCTCGTTGACGAGGTAGTCGATAGAGCAATCGAAGTCGTTCGCCATTTGCTCGAACGTCTCCCACAGGACATCGCGGCAGTAGAAGTGCCGCATTGTCTTCTTGCTCTGATCCATTCGCTTGGCTGCTCCCGAACTGACGAAACGGATGGGCCTCTTGCCCTTTCTTCCCGGCTGTCCTCTACGATACTACATCCCACGAGCGGACGCGACTATCGACCGGTCACTTGCCGCCGAGTTGGGTCGAAATCTCCCGGGCCCGCTGCCCCAGGGTCGGATCGGGCTTGCCCTGCCCTCGCGGCCCCCAGTACCCGACGAGCGGCTCGCGGTGGGAGGTCAGCGCCCCGACCCGAGGTGCGTCGTCGGATGCCTTCATCGCACCCAGCGCCTCGATCCCCACCCAGATGGCCAGCGTCGAGGGCACCCCGAGGAGCGCCCGGGCGGCGGCCTAGGCCTGGTCGCGCGGCGTCATCCGGGCGATCTCGCCCGAGATCGCCCCGTCGATCTCGTCCTGCGCATATGCACCGGCCGGCAGCGCCCGGACCACGTCGACGACGGCGGCCGGCCCGCCGCAGCGCAGGGCACTCTGGACGACGACGAACTTGAACCGGGCGTCGGGGTGAGGCGCGCCGAGCATCCCCACCAGCGGGGCCAGGCAGCGCGGCGGACCGACCGCCTGGATCAGCGCGACCGCGTCGTTGGCGGGCCGGCCCGACATCCGGTCGTCGCGGGCGATGGTCACGAGCGCCGGCAGGTTGGGCACCAGGGCGCCGCGGTCGGCGGGCTCGAAGCCGTCGGGCGCGACGTAGGCCTTGTACAGCGCGGACAGCCCGCGGCTCGCCAGGGTCGGATCGCCGCGGTCCATCCGCGCGAGATCGAGCACGTACTTGACCGCGTCGGGGGTGCCGGTCGCGGCCAGGCCGAGCAGCAGCTGGTCGCCGACCCGGTTGCGGACCCGGTCCTGCCCCGGTGCCGCGAGCACGCCGTTGACGACGGCGATCAGCTTGCGCCCGGCGGCCGGCCCGACCAGCCGCATCACCGAGGCGCCGGTCGCGAAGCCGGCGCGTGCGCGATCTTCGTACGATGCGGCGCAGTACCAGTCGATCAGGTAGCGGTCGATCTGCTGCCGGGTCGGCTCGTCGGCCCAGCGCCGGAGGTGGACCAGCGCGTCCTTGGCGCCGGCCTGGGACTTGCCCGGCAGCTCGCGCTCGCTCTCGACGCGCGCGATGTCCCACAGCCGCGGCGCGAGGCGGGTGATCACCTGGGTGCGGCGGGCGGCCGGCATGGTCTCGAACGCGGCGTAGACCTCGCGATCGTCGTCGTGCCGGATCAGATTCGCGGCGGCGTGGGCCGCCAGATCGGGGTCGGCGCTGTCGCTGGTCACGGCGTGGAGCAGCTTCGCCGGGCCCTTGCTGGTGTGCGCCCACCTGTCGATGTTCTCGTGATCGAGCTTCTCGCAGCCGGCGGCGCCGAAGGTGAAGGCCGCCACGGCGATCAGCAACACGCGCGCGAGCATGGCGGGAGCTTAACGTGGTGATACGTTCCGCGCGATGATCGTTCCACGCATCCTCACGCTGGCGCTGTCGTGCGCCGCGGCGACGGCGGCGGCGTCGCCGCGCAGCGACCCGACCGCGGGCCGTGCGGTGTTCACCGGCGCCACGATGCCCCACGCGACGTCGGTCGACGTCGATCCCGCCGCGCTCGGGCTCGGCTCGGTCAACCAGCTGTACGTCGCCTTCACCGGCGTGGTCGACCAGCTGCACGTCGCGCTCGACCACGGGCCCGACGGCACGTCGCCCGGTGGACGGGTCAAGGACGTCGAGCTCGGCCCGGGCGCGATGTTCGCGTTCATCCACCACCTCGCCAGCGACAGCCTGACCCTGGGGGTCGAAGCCCACGCTGCGCCGCCCGAGACCTTTCCGTCGGGCAAGACCGCGCTCGCGTACCACGTGGCGGGCGGCGGCGAGCGCGACTGGCTGGAGACGGTCGGCGCGAGCTACAAGGTCGCCGACATCCTGTTCGTCGGCGCGAGCCTGTCGTACCAGAACACGTTCCTCCGGCTGCAGTACACGCGCGACTCGGCGCTCGAGAGCGCGCCCGGCCCCGGCGGGGTGCTGTGCCGAGGCGCACCGTGCGGGATCGGCAACCCCGACGCCGCCCAGAAGTGGGACGTCGACGTGCAGTCGCCGACCCTGTCGACGTCGAACCTCAAGGTCAACATCGGCGTCCTGGTCCAGATCGCGCACGACGTGTGGCTGGGGATCGGCTACCACTCACCGCCCGGGTTCGGGGTCGAGACCGAGCTCGCCGGCCACATCACGATCGACAGGGCGGCGCGCGACCTCGCCGGCCCCGACGACGCCGCGCAGCTGCGCGAGCAGTCGGTGGTCGAGATCCAGCTCCCGGCCAGCGCCGACGCCGAGCTCCGCGCACGGCTGCCGATGGGGCTCGACCTCCACATCGGCGGGCGGTGGGAGGACCTGTCGCGGCTGAGCGCCTACGACGTCCGCGCGTACAGCAGCACGTCGGTGGCCAACGGCATCCCGGAGTGGACCGAGCGGCCGCGCGGCATGCACGACGCGTTCGCCGGGTGGGCCGGCGTCGAGCAGGTCGATCGCGGGCAGAGCTGGTTGCTCGGCGCGCGCGCCGGGTTCGAGACCTCGGCGGTGTCGACCGCGCGGACCTCGCCGCTGACCGTGTCGCCGGCCTCGGTCACGCTCGACGTCGGCGCCCAGCTCCGGGTGTCGCGCGGGCTGATCGCCCAGCTGTCATACGGGCTGCAGTACTTCCCGACGGTGAGCGTCGCCCGCAGCGAGTTCGATCCGGGCTTCCGGGTCGCCTGCATGGACAGCCACCACGACTACGCGACCGCGGCGTGCGCGGCGACGCGCAACGGCTACGCGATCGCCAGCGCGGCGGGCAGCTACGACCGGATCGAGCACGCGCTGCGGCTCGGGCTGCGCTATGACCTTCCCTGAGCGGGGGGGTGGGGACCCCGACGGCTCTGGCGCCCCCCGTGGGATCCCAAGGATCGCGGTGTTCGGCGCGACCGGCGTGGTCGGCCGCCGGCTGTGCGAGGCGCTGGCGGCGGATCCGGGCGGCGGCCCGCTGCGGCTGGTCGGCCGCCGGCGCGACGCGCTCGCCGAGCTCGCCCGCGCCCTGCCCCGCCCGGCCGGCGCCGCGGGAGGCGTCGAGATCGCCCCGGCCGCGCTCGGCGATCCGGCGGCGCTGGCCGCCGCGTTCGCCGGCGCGCGCGTCGTGGTCAACGCCGCGGGCCCGTTGCGCGACACCGCCGAGCCGGTGCTGGCCGCCGCGCTCACCGCGGGCGCGCACTACGTCGACGTCGGCGGCGAGCAGGCGGTGCTGCGCGCGCTGTACGAGCGCTGCGAGTCGGCGGTGCGCCGCGCCGGGCTGGTCGCGCTGCCCGGGGCCGGTGTCGACGCCGCGCTCGGCGACCTCGCGGCGGCGTGGGCGGCCGAGCAACTCGCCGGCGCCGGTGACGGCGACCCCGGGGATGCGGTGCGGAGCGCACCGGCCGCGCGGCGGGCCGAGGACCGCCCGCTCGACGACATCGCGGTCGCCTACGCGTTCGACGACCTCGCGCTGTCGGCGGGCAGCCAGCGCGCGCTGTTCGGCGCGATCGGCGAGCGCGCGCTGGTGTGGTGGCGCGACCGCTGGGAGCCGGGGCGCGCCGGCGACCACCGCGCGATCAATCCGGGCCCCGCGCTCGGCGGCGAGCGCGACGCGGTCGGCTACCCCGGGGGCGCCGTGATCACGATCCCGCGCCATGTCGCCGCGCAGCGCGTCGCGACCTACGTGTCGGCGGGCCGGCGCCCGGCGGCGGCCACCGCGCTGCGCGTGCTCGCGCGCGCCGTGGCGCTGCTGCCGCGCGCTGCGGGCGACGTGCTCGCGCCCTACACCGCCCCCGACGCCGACTACGGCGCGACCCGGCTCGCCGTGGTCGCCGTCGTCCGACGCGGGTTCGCGTCGACGCAGGTCGTCGTGCACGGCCGCGACCTGTACCGCACCACCGCGGCGATCGCAGCGTGGTCGGCGCGCCGGCTCGCCGAGCGTGGCCCCGGGCCGATCGGGATGCGGGCGCCCGGCGAGCTGTTTCGCGCCGAGCCCGCGCTGCGCGCGATCGCACGCGCTGCGGACTTGACGATCGAGCCGAGTTTTGGTTAGCGGCGCTCGCCGCGCGCGACGGCCGCCCGGCGCTCCCGGCGCCGTGGTATCCATCACCGATGACGACGTCGTGGCGCCTCGAGGCCGAGGCAGAGATCAGTCGCGGGATCGCGGCGCGCCGGTTCCGGCTGGGCAATGGCCTGGGCCTGATCACGGCGCTCGATCGCCGCGCGCCCATCGTCTCGCTGCAGACCTGGTATCGCGTCGGCTCTCGCCATGAGCGGCCGGGCGCGACCGGCATGGCCCACCTGTTCGAGCACCTGATGTTCGGGCCGACCGACAGCCTGCCGCCCGGCGAGTTCGACCGGCTGGTCGAGCGCACCGGCGGCGAGTCCAACGCCGCGACCTGGGTCGACTGGACCTACTACCGGCTGTCGTTGCCGGCGCGCGATCTGCCGCTCGGGATCCGGCTCGAGTCCGGCCGGATGCAGCACCTGGTGCTCGAGCCGACCCCGGTCGAGGCCGAGCGCGACGTGGTGACCAACGAGCGCCGCGAGCGGGTCGAGGACGACGTCGACGGCTGGCTCGACGAGCAGCTGATGGCGCACGCGTTCACCGCGCACCCGTACCGCTGGCCGACGATCGGCTGGATGGAGGACATCCGCGCGCTGCCCTTGCCCGATATCCGCGCGTTCTATCGCACCTGGTACGCGCCCAACAACGCGACCCTGGTGTGCGTCGGCGAGTTCGACGAGGCCGCGGTGCTCGATCTGGTCGAGAGCAGCTATGGCGCGATCGCGCCGGCGACCCTGCCGGCGGTCCCGGCGGTGCGCGAGCCCGAGCAGACCCGCGAGCGCGTGGTCCGCGCGCCCAAGCCGATCGCGACCGATCGCCTGCTGGTCGGCTACAAGGCCCCCGGCCAGGACGACCCCGACTGGGCGGTGCTGGAGATCGTCGCGACCCTGCTCGCGGGCTGTCCGTCGGCGCGGCTGTACCGCCGGCTGGTGATCGACCGCGAGGCCGCGTCGTCGGTCGACGCCCAGCTCACGCCGTTTCGCGATCCGTCGCTGCTCCGGCTCGCGGTCACCGCATCGCGCGGCCACACCGCCGACGAGATCCTCGCGGCGATCGACCGCGAGCTCGCCGCGATGGCCGAGCGGCCGCCGCGCCATGCCGAGGTCGAGAAGGCCAAGGCGATCGCCGAGACCGACTTCTGGACCTCGCTGGTCGACGTCGACGGCAAGGCCGAGGCGCTCGGCCACTACGAGACCGCGCTGGGCGACTTCCGCAAGGTCAACGCGGTCGCCGAGCGGCTCGCCGCGGTCACCGCCGACGACGTCGCGCGCTGCGTGCGGGCCTACCTGCGCGCCGACCACCGCACCGTCGTGATCGCCGAGCCCGAGTCGCCGGCGGGCGACGATGGCGAGGGCGACGACGATGACGACGACGATGACGACGATGGCGACGACGATGGCGACGAGCAGGACGGCGATGCCCGGTGACCCGATGATCATCGTCGAGCCGTCGCCCGACACGCCGCTGGTGTGGTTCAAGGTCGCGATCCGCGGCGGCGCCTCGCTCGATCCACCGGGTATCGAGGGCCTGCACCGCCACGCCGCGCTGCTCGCCCGGCGCGGCGCCGGCGGCCGCGATCGCGCCCAGCTCGACGACATGCTCGACGGCCTCGGCGCCGCGCTCGACATCTCGGTGTCGCGCGACGCGGTGTCGCTGTCCGGCCTGGCGCTGGCGCGCCACCTCGACGCGGTGATCGACCTGGCCGCCGACGTGCTCGCCGATCCCGGGTTCTCGGCCGACGAGCACGCCAGGCTGCTGCGCGAGACCCCGCAGGTGCTCGACGAGATCCGCGACGACGACAGCGCGCTGGCGACCCGGTGGTTCGACTGGCTGTGCTGCCCGGGCTACGCCTACGGCCGGACCTCGCTCGGCACCGAGGCGTCGCTGGCGCGGATCGAGCGCCACGCGGCGATCGCGATCTGGCGCCGCGAGGTCGCGGCCGACAACCTGGTGATCGGCCTGGCGGGCGACGTCGACGAGGCCAGCGCGCGGCGGATCGTCCGCCGGCTCACCGAGCGGCTCCCGGCGTCCGTCTCGCGCGACCCCGCGATCGCGGTCCCGGCCGCGCCGCCGCCCGGCCGCCGGGTGATCCTGGTCGACAAGCCGGATCGCACGCAGGCCCAGCTCCGGATCGGCCACCTCGCCGCCCGCTACGGCGGGCCGGACACCGCGGAGCTGGCGGTCGCCGAGGCGGTGTTCGGAGGGATGTTCAGCTCGCGGCTGATGCAGGAGATCCGGGTCAAGCGCGGCTGGAGCTATGGCGCGGGCTGCGCGCTGCGGCGGTCGCGGCTGCCCCACTGGTTCGAGATCTGGATGGCCGCCGCGATCGACGTCGCCGGCCCCGCGGTGGCGCTCACCCTCGACCTGTTCGCCGACTACGCCGCGCACGGCCCCACCGACGACGAGGTCGACTTCGCGCGCAGCTACCTGATCGGCGCGATGCCGTTCCACGTCGCGACCGCGCGCCAGCGCATGCAGCTCGCGGTGCGCGACGCGGTGTTCGGCCTGCCCGCCGGGTTCACCGCGCGGCTGCCCGAGGCGCTGTCCGCGCTGGCCGCCGCCGACGTGCGCGCCGCCTGCCGCCGCCAGCTCCGGCCCGAGACCGCGGTCACCGTGGCGGTGACCACCGCGGACCAGGCCGGCGACGCGCTCGCCCAGGCCGGCGCCGGCCCGCTGACCGTGGTCGCCCACGACCAGTACTGACCCGCCGGGCCCTACGACATCATCATCCCGAGCACGAACTTCACGACGCCGCCGACGCTGACCGCCAGGCCGAGGTACCACAGCAGCTGGCGCCGGGTCAGCGCGGCGATCGCCGACCGCGCGATCGCGATCTGGAGCAGCGTCACCGAGAACGCGAACTGGTGGTGACGCTCCATGAGCGCCTCCGAGCGCTCGTCGCCCGGGATCGCTCGCGAATGTACGCCTACGTCGCACCCTCGCCGGGGCGCCGCGGCGGCGTCACCCGGCGGCGTCGGGCGGCGTTCCCACCTCGGCCGGGGCAACCTCGTCGGTGTTCGGCCGCGGGACGATCTCGACCCCGCGCAGGTGAGCGGGCGCGCGCGTGAGCTCCTCCTTCGACATCAGCGCGACCTCGAACTGGCCGAGCCGCTCGATCTCCGACAGCGCGTTGAACCCGCCGACGAACTTGCCCCGCAGATAGACGTACGGAACGGTGTTCTGCCGGGTCTCGTGGGTGAGCTTGACCTGCTTGGCCTCGTGCTCCGGCTCCTCCAGATCGACGAAGTCGAAGTCGACCTTGTGACGCTCGAGCAAGCTGATCGCGCGGCCGGACCACGGACAGCTGCGCTTGCCGAAGATCTGCGCCTTGATCGATGGATCGCCGAACCCCCTGGGCCCGGCCTCGACGGGCGCCGACGCGGCGGCCGCCGGCTGTGGGGCTGGAGGTGGTGGGGACGGTGACGGTGCCGGCGGTGACGCCGAGGTGGCGGAACCGGTGCCGGGGGGCCGGTGCTGTGGGTCCTGGCGGCCCAGAAGTCGCGCGATCTGGCTGCGCGCGGACGCAACCCGCGGATCGTGGGCCAGCTTCTGCTTCCGGTCCTGCAGGTAGTCGCGCAGCTCGCCGCCGATCTCGTCGGCGCGGTTCAGCGCGGACACGAGCTTCGACATCGCCTGTGCGGTCCACTTCTGGTCATGGCGCTTGGACTCCGACATGGCCGGTCCATACCACACCGCGTACGATCGAGTGCGGACAGCGCGCGTGGACCGACGAAGGACCAGCGTGGACGTCGGCGTGACCAGGGTGCGTGGCCTGGAGTGCGGCCCGGAGCGTGATAGATGGAACGCATGCAATGAATCGCGATCCGGCGCCGGTGATCGCGCTACCATGCGTCGGGCGTGGAGGTCCGTGCCGACAGCCGCCGGTTGCTGCTGATCGATGACAGCGAGATCGCGCTGGCCTACGCGGAGTCCGTGCTCACGGATGCCGGCTTCGATGTCCGGGCGGTAGGGTCGCTGCGTGCGTTCCAGACCGTGCTGTCGAGCTGGAGGCCCCATCTGGTCGTCACCGATCTGTACATGCCGGAGATGAACGGCGCCGAGCTCTGCCGGTGGTTGCGCCGCCAGGTCTCGACCGCGCGGATCCCGATCGTGCTGTGCTCGAGCGCGCCCGACCACGAGCTCGCGGCGGTCGCGCGCGCGGTCGGCGCCGATGCCCACGTGTCCAAGGTCGACGGGTTCGACCAGCTGCCCGAGCGGCTCAACGCGCTGTGCGACGAGATCGTATGGTGACCTCGGGCAAGCGCATCCTGCTGGTCGATGACAGCCTGCTGATCCGGGCATCGGCGGCGCAGGCGCTCGACGGCGCCGGCTTCGAGGTCACGGTGCGCGCGGCGTTCGACGAGCTGCTCGAGCACGGCATCGAGGGCTTCGACCTGATCCTGATGGACGTCCAGATGCCCGAGCTGTACGGCGACGACGTCGCGTTCACCCTGCGCGGCCAGCGCGGCGTCACCACGCCGATCTACCTGTTCTCCAGCATCGACGAGCGCGAGCTCGCGGGGCTCGCCGCCGACGCCGGGGTCGACGGCTACATCCCGAAGAGCGACGGCCTCGACGCGCTGGTCGCCCGCGTCCGCCAGATCCTGAGCTGATCAAACAAGCACAATGAGATAAGGGCGAAGCTCGCAGGTGCAGGGCCGCGCGACGCGACGCGCGGGGGGGTGAATGGCCGGGCTCCGCCCGGCCCGAGGGGGCGGGAAAGCCCCCTCTCGATCGACCGACGGCCTCGACGCGCTGGTCGCCCGCGTCCGCCAGATCCTCGGCTGAGCAAGCGCCCCGCGCTACGCCAGCATCGCGCGCAGCCGGCGGCCGAACGCGGTCACCGAGTCGCTCTTCGAGATGTAGCCGTCGGCGCCGAGCTGGCTCGCGAGCACGCGCAGCCGCGACTCCTCCCACGACGAGTACAGCACGACCCGCACGCCGGGCGCCGCGTCGCGCGCGACCGCCACCGCGTGCTCGCCGGGGGCGTCCGGCATGTTGACGTCGATCAGCACGATGCGCGGGGCGAACCGCCGGGCCTCGATCACCATGTCGGCGATCGAGGTCACGCCGCGGACCTCGAAGCCGTCGCGCGACAGCCCGCGCTCGACGAGCTCGACCTGCATCGGGTCGTCGTCGACCACCAGGACGCGGTGCCGCTCGACCGCGCCCGTCATGGCGCCCGACCCCCCGCCAGGTGCTTCTTGATCGCGCCGAGCAACAGGTCGCGCTCGAGCGGCTTGGTGATGTAGTCGACGCAGCCCGCCTCGGTCGCGCGGGTCTGGTCCTCGCGCCCGGCGTGCGCGGTCAGCGCGATCACCGGGATGTGCTTGACCGCGGGGTTGGCCTTGATCCGGCGGGTCGCCTCCCAGCCGTCGAGCCGCGGCAGCGAGAGGTCCATCAGGATCAGGTCCGGGCTGTCGCGCACCGCGCGCTCGATGCCGTGCTCGCCGTCCTCGGCCTCGATCACCTCGTAGTCGGTGGCGAGGTAGCGCCGCACGATGTCGCGGTTCTGCGGCGAGTCCTCGACGTAGAGGATCCGGGGCAGCCGGCCGCGCTCGACCACGCGCCGGGCGACCAGCAGCTGCCTGGCCTCGCGCACCACGTGGTCGAGCGCGCTGCCGCCCTTGTGAACGACCCGGGCCAGCCCGTCGCGCAGCGTGCGCTCCTCTTCGGGCACCAGCTTCTTGCCGGTCAGCACCACCACCGGCATCCGCAGGCCCTCGCTGCGGATCGTGCGCAGGACCTCGAAGCCGTCGACCCCGGGCATCAGCAGGTCGAGGATCATCAGGCCGGGCGCGAGCACGCGCGCGCGGAGCAGCGCCTCCTCGCCGTCGCGGGCCTCGACCGTCGAGTACCCGGCGCGGCGCAGCGTGCGCGACACCATCTCGCGGGTCTGCGCGTCGTCGTCGACGATCAGCACGTCGCCCGCCTCCGGCAGGATCGCGCGGCGGACCACGCTGACCAGCCGGTCGGGCTCGACCGGCTTGACCAGGTACTCGCACGCGCCGAACGAGAACCCCCGCGCGCGCTGCTCCTCGACCGACATCATGATCACGGGGATCTGCGACAGCACCGGATCGGTCTTGAGCTCGGCGAGCACGGTCCAGCCATCGAGCCGCGGCAGGTGGATGTCGAGGATGATCACGGTGGGCCGCATCTCGCGCGCCAGGGTCAGGCCCTCGACCCCGTCGGCCGCCGACATCACGCGGAACTGCTCGGCCTCGAGCTGGCCGCGCACCAGGTGCTGCACCATCGGATCGTCGTCGATGATCAGGACCGAGAACGGGCCGTCGCCGGGCGGCAGCGCCAGGCCGGGCGCGCTGGCGACGCGCGGCGTCGCCGCGACGTCGATCGCGCCGGGCAGCGCCACGGTGAACTTCGAGCCGCGGCCGACCGTGCTGGTCGCGTTGACCGTGCCGCCGAGCAGGTGGACGACCTCGCGGACGATCGCCAGGCCGAGGCCGGTGCCGCCGATCTTGCGGCGCGCCGAGCCGTCGACCTGGCGGAACTTGTCGAAGATGAACGGCAGCTGGTCGTCGGGGATCCCCGAGCCGGTGTCCTCGACCGAGATCACCAGGGTCGCGCCCTGGGGCTCCGCGGTCAGCACGATCTCGCCGGTGTCGGTGAACTTGGCGGCGTTGGACAGCAGGTTGAGCAGGACCTGGCGGAGCTTGAGCGGATCGCTGAACACCGAGCCCGCCGTGATCTCGGAGCCGAGCGTGACCTCCTTGCCCTTGAGCAGCTCGCGCACGCTGGCCAGGCACTCCTCGGCGAGGTCGGGCAGCGAGATCGCCTCCTTGACGACCTCGGCGCGCCCGGCCTCGATCTTGGACAGATCGAGGATGTCGTTGATCAGCGCGAGCAGCGTACGCGCGTTGGCCTTGATCACCGACAGGTCGCGGCGGCCGTGCGGGGTGAGCCGGCTGCCCTCGTCGCGGATCAGCAGGTCGCAGTACCCGGTGATCGCGTTGAGCGGGGTCCGGATCTCGTGCGAGAAGTTGGCGAGGAACTCGCTCTTGAGCCGCGCCGCAGCCTCGATCTCGCGCGCCCGCTCCTCCTCGACCTTCTTGGCGCGCGCGAGCTCGGCGGCCAGCCGATCGAGATCCTCGTTCTGCTGGCGCGTGATCTCCATGAGCAGCGTGCGCTGCTGGAAGCTCGCGACCGCGCGCGCCGCGAGCGCGGCCTTGGCGTCGAGCTCCTCGCGCAGCAGCCGGTTCTCCCGCAGCAGCCCCTCGACCCGCTGTCCGAGATCCGCGGTCACGCCGGCGCTCCGGCTGCCCGCGCGATCCGTGCGGTGGTACGACCCTCTACTGCGGTGAACAACGTCAACCGTAGCCTGGTCATGACTGTCCTCACTGCGACGTGGATGTCGCCCCGATGCTCTCGATGACCTGTTCCAGCCGGCGCAGCGTGTCGACCAGCAGCTCGGCGTCTGCGTCGGTCCGGCTCGCGCCCAGAGACCTGGCCTTCTGCTCGGCCTCGCGCGCCAGCGGGACGACGTCGCGCAGCCCCAGCAGGCCGGCCTCACCGGCGAGGGTGTGGAGGTGGCGCGCGGTCGTGGTCGCCGCGAGGTGGTCGCGCGCGGCCACGGCCTGGAGCGCCGCAGCCAACCGCGATCGCGCGAGCTGCAGGAACTGCGGGAGGAACTTGGCGTTGAGGTCGTCCATCGTTCGCTCGCTTCGGGTCCGTGGCGCCGCTACCGTCCGCGCCCCGTCAGGGCGCGACCTCCAGCAGCTCGCGGCAGCGCCGCACCAGCTCCGACATGCCGGCCCCCTTGCAGATGTAGCCCGACGCCTGAGCGCGCTGGGCCCGGCGCTCCAGCTCGCCCTGGTCCAGGCTCGACACCAGGAGGATCGGCACCTGGACGCCATGCCAGCCGCGCAGCGTCGACGCGACGTCATCGCCGAACGCCTCCGGCATCTGGACGTCGACCAGGATCAGGTCGGGATCGAACGCGACGCGCTGGCGCTCGAACGACGACAGATCGGCGGCGATCGCGACGGTGAACCCGGCGGCCTCGAGTGCGGCGCGGGTCAGCGCGAGCGCGAACGGGCTGTCGTCGAACACCAGGATCGCCTTGCGCTCCGCCGGCGGCCGCGACCGCTCGCGGCGCTCGGCGAGCACGCGCAGCGTGTTGAACAGGTCGCGGAGCACCAGCGGCTTGTCGACGAACACGTCGGCGCCGGCCGAGATCGTCGCCTCGCGGGCATCGCGGCCGCCCACGCTGATCGCGACGATCGGGGTGCGGGCGAGCCGGGCATCGGCGCGCAGCCGGGCGATCAGGGCCGCGCCGTCCTCGGCGGGCAGGAAGTAGTCGACGATCAGCAGATCGTAGGTCGACTTCGCGAGCTTGCCCCACGCCTCCTCGGCGTCCTCGGCGTGGTCGATCGCGAGCGCGCCGGGCCGGTCGAAGAACTTCGCGGTGCCGTAGGCGAACATGTCGCGCATCAGCCAGCTGTCGTCGACCAGCAGCACGCGGTACGGGCGATCCGCCACGGGATCGGCGGCGTTGCCGGCACGCTCGAGCGACGACATCAACCGGGACCCGACCTCGCTGTCATCGAACGCCATCCGGACGCCGCCGGGCTCGCCGGGCTCCCCCGCGACCCGGATGTCGGCGACCCTGGCGACGACGTCGATCGGCTCCAGGATCCGCGGGAACGACAGGCGAAGTGACACCTGGGTGCCGATCGGAGCGTGCCACTCGGTGACCACGAACACCGAGCTCGCCGTCAGATCGAAGCCGTACGAGACCATGGTGTCGTCCCCTGCCCGGACCTCGGCGCGGACAATGAACCGCTCGCTATTGGCTGCCGCCATGGCTCACCTTCTGATCGAAGCGCACGAACGCCACCGTCGGTTCCATTGCCGCCACCCCGGAAGCTCTGGATGCTGATGCTGGTGCTGGTCGTGCCGCCTGCCGGCCACCCGCGGCCCGCCAGTCACCCGGCGCATGGTGACACAGGATCGGACGATAGCTGATCAAATTCCTGTCCATCGCAGCGGAACGCAGCACAACGACCGATGCAGTCTGCTGGGACCCGGCGACTACACGGTACTCCTTCCTGCCATCTCACCCTTCCCTCCCCTTCGCTGTGGCGGCGTTCTCGCTGCGGGCCGGCCGGATCCGCAGCATCGGCCGGGCCGGGATCACGAGCGCGGTGCGTACTTGCGGAGCCGACGCTGCAGCGAGCTGCGGTAGATCCCGAGCCGGCGCGCCGCCATCGAGACGTTGCCATTGCAGTCGGCGAGCACGCGCATGATGTGCTCCCACTCCGCACGGGCCAGCGTCGGGGTGTCCTCCAGATCGGGCTCCTCGGCGTTCTGCTCGATCCGCTGCAGGATCTCGCGAAACGTGATCGGCTTGAACACCACGATATCGGCCCCGGCGCGGACCGCGGCCACCGCGGCGGCGACCGACAGGTAGCCGCTGCACAGCACGACCAGCAGATCCGGGAGATCGCGCTTGAGGTCGCGAATCAGATCGATGCCGGAGGTGGCGCCCAGCCGGAGATCGACGATGGCGAGATCCGGTTTCTCGGTACTCGCCAGCTGCCGCGCGGTCGCAGCATCGATCGCGGTGAACACGTTGCGCTCGCGCGCCGCTCGTTTCCACGAGCCGAGGATTCGCTCGTCGTCATCCACCACCAGGACATTCTGCAGCGAACGTGCTTCAGCCATCGTCGACGTGCGAGGAATGTAGCGCGGGGCTCCGACGGGAGCGCAAAACATTGATGCCGCAAAACGCTGCACGACGATCGCCGGAATCGATCGATGCGTAATCCGCTGTCCGCGCGTCGGCGAACCGCGAGGCACCGCTGCTTGGTGTAACGGTTCTTACGATTGACCGCGGAGAGCTGGGCGCGCCCATGGGTCCGCGCCGCCCCACGGCCGGCGCCCCACGGCCGGCGCCCCGCGCGGTGTACGCGAAGCGACGACTCGCGCGGCGGATCAGCGCGCCGCCCCGACGCGCGGCCCGCGCGCGCCGACGCGCGGCGAGCGCGATCCGTTTCGCCGAGCTTCACGACCATTGATTCTGCCGGAAGATGCTGCTGAACTGCAGGCGAGACATACCGACGCGTCGTCGGGAGAACCGGCGCGGGGAGCGTGCGCCACCGTCATGAATAGCGGATTCGTCGTACTGTCTCGCGATCCCCTGGTGCGGGGCGAGGTCGTCAATGCCGGCGCCACCGCCGGGCAGCTCTACCTCGTCGCGCGCGACGCCGACGAGCTGTTCGCGACGATCGCCGCCAGCCACCCGCGCGCGGTGATCATCGATCGCGAGTACGGCGAGGCCGACGACGTGCTGCGCCGGCTGACCGACCTGGTCGAGGTCCCCGAGCTGCGCGACCGCGATCGCACCACGCTGTTCCAGGTGATCCGCGACACCACGCAGGAGCCGGCGCCCGGCGCCGACGTCATCGTGGTCGAGCCCGCGCTGCGCCACGCCCTGGTGCTGACCGACCACGCGCTCGCCGAGCGCCGGCCGCTCGCGCTCGATCGCCTGCTCACGATCTCGGTGCTGTCGGGCCCGCTCGACGACGCGCTCGAGGCCGCGGCGGCGCAGCTCGCGGTCGGGTTCGGCGTCGATCGCTGCGTGATCTCGGTGCGCGGCGACTCGACCGGCGCGGCGGTCGGCTCCCACACCTGGGACTCGCTGACCTGGAACCAGACCGCCGACTACTGCCGGATCGCGACGGCGACCGGCGCCAGCCTGATCGCGCCGTCGCCGATCAAGGGTGGCGCGTGCGAGAGCTACCTCGCGGTGCCGCTCGACACCCCGCTGGGCAGCCACGGCTTCGTCGGCCTGATCATCACACGGCCGCGCCTGTTCAGCCGCGAGCACCGCACCGTGCTGCAGTCGATCGCGTCGCGGCTCGGCACCGAGCTCGGCTGGCGCGCGGTCCACCAGCGCACCACCGACGAGCTCGACCGCGTGGTCAACGGCCCGGGCCTCGATCAGCTGCTCGGGATCTGGAACCGCACCGCGACCGCGCAGCTCGCGACCATGCACGTCTCGTCGTCGCACCGCTCCGGCCTCCCGCTGACCGCGGTCCTGATCGATATCCTCGATCTCCGGGAGATCAACACCCGCCACGGCCTCGGCATCGGCGATCGCGTGCTCTGCCGGGTCGCCGATGCGATCCGCGCCAACGTCCGGACCGAGGACGTCGTCGGCCGGTGGTCGGGCGACAAGTTCGCCGTGCTGTTGCCCGGCACGCCGCTCGACGGCGCGCAGCGCGTCGCCGAGCGGTTCCGCGCCGCGATCGCCAACCGGCCGCTCGAGCTGCCGACGGGCGGCGCGCTGCAGATCCCGGCGACCGTCGGGCTCGCCGCGCTGCAGAAGAACGAGGAGGCGGCGGTGCTGGTGACCCGCGCCGCCCACGCAGCCAAGAAGGCGCAGGGCAGCGACCGCCCGATCGCGCGCGCATCGACCGGCCCGGCGCCCCGCCTGTCGACCCAGCAGATCGATCTCGGCGAGGACATGCGCGCCACGCTGGGCGGCACCTACCGGCTGCTCCACGAGATCAGCCGCGGCGGCATGGGCGTGGTGTACCGCGCCGAGGACCTCGCGCTGGAGCGCCCGGTCGCGATCAAGATGCTGCGCCCCGACCTCGCCGAGGACAAGGCGTTCGTCGAGCACCTGCGCGGCGAGGCCGCGATGCTCGCGCGGCTCGAGCATCCCAACCTGGTCCAGATCTACAACTTCGGCCAGTCCGGCGGCGACTCCTACTTCGTGATGGAGCTGCTCGAGGGCGAGGGCCTCCAGCAGGCAGTGGAGCGCCACCGGATCGAGGGCACGCTGATGCCGATCGGCGAGCTGGTGACCGTGGTCGACCAGGTCGCCTCGGCGCTCGACGCGCTGCACGAGCGCGGCATCATCCACCGCGACGTCAAGCCGGCCAACGTGATCCGCGATCCGTTCCGCAGCCGCAGCGTGCTGCTCGACGTCGGCATCGCGCGGCGCTACGGCCAGTTCGCCGAGTCGGCGGGCACCCCGGGCTACGTCGCGCCCGAGGTGATCGAGGGCTTCGAGGCCACGCCGCGGTCCGACGCCTACGGCCTGGCCGCCACCGCCTACACGCTGCTGACCCTGACCCCGCCGTGGGGCGACGGCGAGGGTGTGCTGCAGCGCCAGTGCGACGGCGAGGACCTGGTGCCGCCGTCGGTGATCCGCGCCGAGCTCGAGCCGGCCGACGAGGTGCTGACCCGCGGCATGAGCCGCGATCCGGCCGATCGCCCGCCGACCGCCGGGGCGTTCGCGCGCGCGCTGCGCACCGCCCTGCTCGGCGTCGATCCGGTGCCCAAGCCCGACGGCGGGCGCTGGGTCGCGAGCACCGTGCTCCCCAGGAGCAGCGCCGCGGTGCCCAGGACCCGCGGCGTGGTGTTCCGCTCGGTCACCCGCGCGCTCGGCGTCCGCGAGGCCGAGCGGCTGCGCGACGCGATCGGCGGCGAGCACATCGAGCTGGCGCGCGCGCTGACCGACACCGCGCCGCTGGCGTGGCTGCCGACCGAGCTGTTCATCCGGCTGCTCACCATCGCCCCGGACCACATCCAGCGCGACTGCGCCCGCCTGGCCCACGACATCGCGCGCGCCACGGTGCGGGCGTCGTTCCGCCGGTTCTTTCCGGCGAGCGCGGCGACCCTGGTCCCCGAGCGGACGCTGTCGGCGATCCGCAACGTGTGGAGCCGCTACCAGAGCTGGGGCACGGTCTCCAGCATGCCGATCCACGTCAACGAGACCGTGGTCCGGATCACCGGCACGCCGCGCAACCCCGAGCTGTGCATGTGGACCACCGGCATGCTCGAGCAGCTCGTCGTCCTGTCGGGCGGGCGCGGCGTCGCGGTCGACCACGAGGCGTGCGAGGCGCGCGACGACGACGCCTGCCTGTTCCGCGTCATGTGGGGCCGGCCGGAGTAGGCTGTTAGAACAGCGCGGTCTCGATCAGCAGCTGCAGCTCCTTGGGCAGCCGGTCGAGCCCGTTGGCCTTCGACAAACAGCCATCGGCCTCGCAGTCGCGCGCCATGCCCTCGAGCTCGTGCTGTGGCACCGCGGAGAACAGCACCACCGGGACGTGGGCGGTCTCGTAGTTGGACTTGAGCATCCGGCACAGCTCGATGCCGGAGATGCCGGGCATGTTGACGTCGGTCAGGATCACATCCGGCCGCCATTCGCCGAGCACACCCTCGAGCTTGTCGACGTCGTCTGCGGTGCGGACGTCGTAGCCCGCTCGCAAGAGCACGCCGGCCACGAAGTGCAGGCTGATCTCGCTGTCGTCGATGAGCAGGACCTTGTGCTGGGCTGCCATCATCCGCGGCGCCGACCTTAGCACGGACCCGCCTCCACGCGCGGGGCTCGATGGCAGGCCTAGCCGAACACCCGCTTCTTCAGCGCGCCGGACGCGGCCAGGTTGGTCAGCTCGGCGCGCCCGCCGATCACCTCTCCCGCGATGAACACCACGGGCAAGCGGAACCCCTTGCTATCGCGCCGGACCGCGGACTGCGCGGCCGGGTCCTCCTGGATGTTCATCACCTTGTAGGGGATGCCCGCACCATCGAGGACCTCGGTCAGCCGGGCGGCGTCGCGGCGCGTCTTGTCCATGTGATAGACGACGACCGGCGCGGCCTCGCGCGGCGCGCCGGCAGCCGGCGCTGGCGCCGCCGCCGAGCTGGGAGCGGTCGTGCCCGCCTCGAACGCGCGGCGATCCGCGAGCTCGGCCGCGTCGGCCAGCGGCCGGCCGAGCGCGGCATTGGCCTTGCGCGCGAGGTCGCCCGCCTTCCCGGGCATCCGGTCGATCGTGCGATGTGCTTCGGCGCGCAGCGCATCGATCCAGAGGGGGCTTTCCCGCCCCCTCTGGCCCGGCGAAGCCGGGCCATTCACCCCCCCGCGCGTCGCGTCGCGCGGCCCTGCACCTGCCGCCTCTCTGGTTGCCTGAGAGTCCCTCCCCGAGTTTCCGCGCAGCGCCTCACGAGCACGGGCTCGAAGCGTATCGATCAGGCGAACCATCGTCGACCCGGGCGATCAGTTCACGACCTTGAGGCTCTTGCGCCCGGCAGGGACCGGCGGGCGCGCGGCGTCTTCGACGGTGGCCGGGTCGAGCTCGGGCGCGACGCTGACGATCGAGTTCTTCTTGCGGGTCCGGGCCGCCGCGTTGCGCGCGATCTGGAGCAGCCGCTCGTGAGCCTCGGCGTGGCTCTTCTCGGCCTTGCCGGTGACCTGGGCGATCACCCGCTCCTTGAGGTAGGCGAACCGGTTCTTGCGCGCGCCGACCTCGTACACCAGGTCGGCCGCCGTGCAGCCGGCCTTGTGCGGCGCGCGATGGAACGCGCTCGTCATCGCCGGGTGCTTGGCGAGGTAGGCGCGGACCTCGTCCATCGTCATGCCGACGTCGGCCAGCGCCTTGTCGACCTCCTTCTGGGCCTGCTGCTTGGCCTTGAACAGCTGCATCTGGACGCGGCTGTAGACGTTGACCGCGCCGTCGCCGTTGGTCTCGATCGGCAGGAAGATGCCCTGGGGGTAGAGCTCGGTGATGAACGACTGGATGCCGTCGGACACCGACGAGCTCGGCATGCAGCCGAACGGCTTGACCGACAGGGTCATGTTGACCTTGGAGTAGGCCACGTTCTGGATCAGCTTGCCGATCTCCATGTGGCCCTCGCCGCCGCGCAGGTTGTTGTCGTAGAACGCGTGCGAGACCTCGGCGATCTGGTTCATGTCCGGCAGGTGGTAGTCGTTGAGCCCCATCGCCGTGGCGATGGTCTGGAACAGGCCGCGCAGCACCTTCTCGCCGGCCCACAGCGACGCCCGGCGCTTGCGGACGTCGACGCCCTTGAGGCTGAACTTGCTGCCGCCCTTCTCGTCCTTGCCGCCGTCGACGCCGCGCAGCTCGGCGCGCTGGACGGTGTCGTAGCGGCCCTGCCAGATCATGTAGAGCAGCCACGCGGTGACGATCTGGATGTCGGGCTCGGCGCCCTCGGCCTCGAGGAACCGCTGCAGCCCGTAGTTGCCGTCGCCCTCGGTGGTCATCGCCCAGAACTCGCCGATGATGCCGACCCGCGGCTTGACCCTGGTACGGTCGACCTTGACCTTGCCGAGCTCGCGGCGGACCTTGAACAGCGCGAGCGGCAGCGAGGTGCTGTGCTCGAACGCGTCGGAGATGATCTTCTTGCTGATCTCGAGCGCGCGGTCGGCGGCGCCGGGCTCGACCTCGTACGGCCGGATCCGGTAGCCCAGCGCGTTGAGCACGTCACCGACCATGATCGCCCGGATCAGGCCCCAGAAGAACGCGGGGTTCATCTCCAGGCCGACGCCCTCGCCGGTCGCCTGCTTGAGTCCGCCGGTCTGCTGGAACAGCAGCACGCGGAAGCCGTCGAACCCGGAGTCGCGCAGCGCCTTGCGGTACTCGGTGACGTAGGTGCCGAACCGGCACGGGCCGCACGCACCGGCGGTGACGAACACGTGGTTCTTGACGATGTCGTCCTTGGACATCCCGCGGCTGCGCAGGCCGTCGAGGTACTTCACCAGGTTCCCGACGGTGAAGTACGTCGGGTTGCACTGGCCGCGGTTGCCGTACTCGCGCCCGTACTGGAGCGCGTCGTTGTCCGGCGTGTCCATCGCGAGGACCTTGTAGCCGATGCCGCGCAGCGCGGCCTGGACGAACAGGTCGTGCGCCATGGTCAGGCCCGACACCAGCACCGTGGTGTGCTCGCGCTGGTCGCGGGTGAACGTGCGCGGCACCTCGTCGAACCAGTGCTTGGCGCCCTCGATCGGCAGGCCCAGGCGCTTGCGCTCCTCGAGCTCGAACTGCTTGAGCTCGGCCTCGATCGCCTCGAGCGACATCGCGTCGAGGTTGCTTCCGTTGTTGTCGTTGGTCGTGGTCATACGTTCTCCGGAGGTGAAATCGAGGTTGGATCCGAGGGTAGATCGAGGTCGAGCTACTGCCGCATCACGTTGAGCGCCGCCGCGCGCTTGGCCTTGGGCCGCGCCGCTTCGTCGGCCGCCCGCCACGCCGACACCCGCTCACCGAGCTGGGTGATCTCGCGGTCGAGCCGGTCGTCGGTGCGGCCGACCCCGGCGAGCTTGCGCTGCAGCGCGAGCATCATCTCCAGCTTCTTCTCGGTGACCGCGCGGTCGAGCTCCTGCTGCTTGGTCGCGCGGTCCTCCAGCTTCTCCCTGAGCAGCATCAGGGTGTGGGCGTAGGTCTTGACCCGGATCTTGATCGACCCGGACGGCTTGTTGGCGTCGATGTCGTGCAGCGCCGAGTACGCCTTGCCGGCCGACGCGATGATCGAGTCGATCAGGCCGTAGGTCGGCGCGTCGTGGCCGCACTTGAAGCTCGACAGGTCGAGGCACGCCAGGTGGGCGTGGCGCGCGGCGTACTTGGCCGCCCACACCTTCTGGACCGAGTTGGTCGAGTAGTTCTCCGGCCAGACGTCGGACACGTCGAGCCCGCTCTGGATGATGCCCTTGGCGAGGTCCTCGGCGAACAGGTTGCGGATGGTCTCGGGATCGCGCGGCAGCGACCGCATCGACAGGATCGGGTAGCCCAGCGCCTGGAACTCCTCGAGCACCGAGTGGTTGAGCCCCGGATCGTTGTGGTACGGCCGGCCGAGCATCACCAGGGCGACCCGGTTCTCGCGCGTGACCTCGTCGAGGATCTCCTTGCCCTTGCGCTCCATCTCGTCCTCGAACGCCTGGACCGCCTTGAACGCCTGGTCGATCGCGAAGTCGTTCTCGTCGGCGGTGAGCCCGAGCAGCGGGCCCCACTCGTCGAACATCTGCTTCTTGCACAGCAGCGGCTCGTTGAGCGTGACCGCGGTGTCGAGGTAGCTGATGCTGCGCTCGGCGAAGAAGTCGGTCTCCTTGGTGAACGCCGCGCGGATCACCTTGGGCGTGCCCGACACCACCGGGCAGCTCGCGGTGTCCATCTGGTTGACGATGAACGTCGGGATGTGGGTGATCGCCGGGAAGAAGATGTAGTTGAGCGGCTTCTTCTCGTGGTGCTTGAACAGCAGGTTGTGGATGTGGGCCTGGCAGACCTTCGACGGGTAGCACGGGTCGACCGAGCCGTACTTGCAGCCGGCCTGCCACATCTCCTCGCCGGTCTCGTCCGAGAACACCACGTTGCGCGAGTCGACGCCGAGCAGCTCGAAGTAGGTCCGCCAGAACGGGCCGGTCGAGTACAGGTTGAGCACGCGCGGGATGCCGATCCGGACGTCGCGCCGCTTGGCCCAGACCTCGGCGGTGGCGCGCTGGAACGAGCGCTGGACCGGGTGACGGCGGATCGCGCCGAGCAGGGTCTTCTTGATCACGACGTCGTCGACCGGCGCGCCGGCCTCCGGCATCTTCGGCGAGCCCAGCGCGTCAAGGAAGCTCTTGAACGCGAGCTTGGCCTCGTAGTCGACCAGGTTGGGGAACTGC
The DNA here is from genome assembly GCA_041495365.1 of Kofleriaceae bacterium. Taxonomy (GTDB): domain Bacteria; phylum Myxococcota_A; class Polyangia; order Haliangiales; family Haliangiaceae; genus JABFXX01. Next base: position 44,384 of record JBGQCL010000002.1, read on the forward strand.
TTCATGCGCTTCTGGCGCTCCTTGTTGAGCACCTTGAGCGCGTCGACGTTCTCGACCGTGCCCTTCTCGCACGAGAACCCGCTGATGTAGCGCGCGGTCTTGCCGTCGAGGGTCTTGGTGTCGATGAACGTCCGCGAGCAGTTGTTCGGGCAGAAGTTGCAGCGCGTGTTCTCGTCGTTGGTCGACGTGTAGTCGATCGCGATCGCCTGGTCGAGCCCGACGAACACGGTCTTGCCGCGCCGCCGGGTCACGCGCAGCGACTCGAACGCGGCGCCGATCGCGCCGGCCTCACCGCAGTGCGGGTGGAGGTAGACCTCGGCGTCGGGCACCCGCTTCTCGATGTAGTCGACCTGGGCCTTGAGCGCCGCGACGTTCTTCTGGGTGCCGCCCTGGAGCACGAACACCCGGCCGAGCTCGGCCATCCGCGGGATCTGGACGACGTACTGCCAGATGTTCTTGGGCAGCACCAGCGCCAGCCCCGCGAGCAGCTCCTCCTTGGCGTAGCCCTCCTTCTGGAAGTTGACGCGGTCGGAGTCGAGGAACACGGCGCAGCCGTACGAGAACTTGGGCGCGAGCCGGGCCTCGAACGCGACCTCGGCGTACTGCTTGACCGGCAGGCCGAACTGGTCGGCCATCGCCTGGAGCAACATCCCGTTCCCTGCAGAACAGCTGTTCGACAGGCGGAAGTTCTTGACGTCGCCGTTCTGCATGAACATCACCTTGATGTCCTGCCCGCCGATGTCGCAGATCACGTCGACCGACGGGAACCACCGCTTGGCCGACATCATGTGGGCGACGGTCTCGACGATGTTGGCGTCGGCGCCGAGCGAGCGATCGAGCACGTCCCCGGCGTAGCCGGTCACGCCGAACCCCGTGACCTCCAGGGTCGCGCCCTGGTCGGTCGCCCACTGCCGCATCTGGGCGAACATGTCCTTCATGTCCTGGATCGGGTTGCCCTTGGACAGCGTGTAGACCTTCTTGATGATGTTCTCGTTCTCGTCGATGAACACGCACTTGCTCGAGGTCGATCCGCCGTCGAGCCCGATCACGCCGCGGTAGGTCTTGCCCGACTCCAGCACCGCGTCGGCGTAGTGCGGCTCGCGGTACTTCTCGACGAACGCGTCGCGCTGATCGGGGGTCTCGACCAGCCCGGGGCCGGCCGACTCGCCGAGCTTGCTCTTGCGGCCGTGCTGGATGAACTCCTCGAGCGGCTCGAGCCCGCGGTAGCGGCCGACCGACTCGGGCTCGTACAGCCCGAACAGCACCGCGCCGTACGCCGCGTACAGGTCGGAGTTCTTGGGGACGAAGATCATCTCCTCGATCGGCCGGGTCTTGTCGTACTCGTAGCCGCGCTCGGCCCACGCCTCGGGGATCCGGAGCCGCCAGCACTCCTGGAGGAACGGCAGGTACGTGTTGGGCCCGCCGAGCAGCAGCACCTTGGCCTTGAGCGTGTTGCCGCGGGTCAAGACCGCGAGGTTCTGGCTGACGATCGCGTCGGCCAGCGAGTTCATGATCTCGTTGCGCGGGATGCCCGACTTCACCAGGTTGACGATGTCGGTCTCGGCGAACACGCCGCACTTGGCGGCGACGTGGTGCAGCTTGGTCGGATCGAACTTCAGCGCCGGGACCTCTTCCCGCGGCATGCCGACCTTGAGCACGCACTTGTCGATCGTCGCGCCGGTGCCCGACGCGCACTTGTCGTTCATCGACGTCTGCGCGGTCTTGTCGCCGGTCTCGTTGTTCTGCTTGAACATGATGATCTTGGCGTCCTGGCCGCCGAGCTCGATCACGCTACCGACGTCGGGGTGGAGCTTCTCCACCGCCATGGTCACCGCGTTGACCTCCTGGACGAACTTCGCGCCGATCTGCGGCGCGATCGGGCTACCGCCGGAGCCGGTGATGAACACCCGGATCCGATCCTTGGTGATCGCCGGGAACGCGTCATGGATCTCGCGCAGCATGTCGCGCGTCATCTCGGGCTGCCGGGTCTCGTGGCGCAGGTACTTCGACCACAGGATCTCCTTGGTGCCCGGATCGACGACCGTCATCTTCACGGTCGTGGATCCGACATCGATACCGATCACGATCTGGTCGGGTGTGCTCATGAGCTTCTCGCTGACGCAGGACGTTTGCGTCGGACGCAGGGGACTAGAATGACGCGTCAGTCTAGAGTCGACTGACGCGTCAGTCTAGGAACGAATGCGAGTAGATCCAGATCTTTTACTGCAATTGGATCAATGGTCGAACCAATGACGGGGGCGCACGGGCAGTCCGTGCTACGCGAGCACGCCGCGCAGCGCGACCTGCAACATCTCACTGACCACGTCGTTGACCGTTGCGTTGACCGTCTCGGGGACCGCGTCGTTCACGGCGTTCACCGCTCCGGCGACCCGCACCGGCCGCGCGGCGCCGGCCTGGCGCACCATCAGCTCGATCACGCCGCGGATCATGCCGAGCAGCGCGGCGGCGACCAGCTCGGACGGGCAGCGCCGGACCAGGCCGAGGTCCATGCCGGTCTCCAGCGCGCGGCGCAGCAGGTCGCGGACCTCGGTGAAGAACATGTCGACCCGCTCGCTCGCGTCGACGTCCGGGGTGTGGCCGGCCGACAGCAGCAGGGTCGCGAGCGGCCGGTCGTTCACGACGTACTCGAGCGTCGCCACGACCTGCTCGCGGAGCTGGACCTGGGGCGGCGGGGCGCCGGGCGCGTCGACCTCGATCCGGTGCAGCCGGGCGCGCAGGTCGGCCATCGCCTGGTCGAGGATCGAGTCGAACACCGCGGCCTTGCTCTCGAAGTACAGGTAGAACGTGCCGCGCGCGATCTGGGCGCGCTCGATGATCGCGTGGATCGACGCGCCGTGGTAGCCGGCCTCGGCGAACACCGCCTTGGCCGCCGACAGGATCTGGCGGCGGCGCTCCTGCTTGGCGCGCTCGCCGGCGTCGAGCGTGGAGACCACTATCCGCCCCGTCGTGACTGGTACGCCATGATCGCGCGCTCCAGGCCGGAGTACATCCTGCGGTACGGCAGCCGCGACCCGGCGATCCGGCTGTCCTCGCAGTGGCGAGCGATCTCGGCCTCGACCGAGCGCGCGAACGGCGCATCGTCGACGTAGAGGTTGATCTCGTCGTAGACGCCGTGCGACAGCGGCGTGAAGTTTGCCGAGCCGATGTCGCAGAACTGGTGGTCGATCACCACGACCTTGGAGTGCACCATGCGCGGCACGAGCTCGATCGTCAGGTTGGCCGGCGCGCCGGTGAGCCGCATCAGCGCGCTGCAGGTCGCGCGGTTGATGTTGGCGAGCACGTCGGCCTGTGCGGCGGTGACCAGGTGGACCTCGACGCCGCGCTGCACGGCGCGCGCGAGCGCCGCGGTGAACCGGCGGTCGGACAGGTAGGCCATCTCGACGGTCAGCGACTGCTCCGCGCCGTCGATCAGCGCGAGCCGGTGGCTGATCATCGGACACGACTTCTTGCGGTGCGCCTCGCGGCTGTGGACCAGGAAGTCGATGCCGCGCGACGGATCGAACTCGTCGAGCCCGGCCATCCGCTCGCGCAGCCGGGCCACGTGGGCCGCACCCTCGACCTCGACCATGACGTCGATCCAGTCGTGGCGGTGGTTGTCGCCGATCCCCATCGAGCCGAGCACGAGGTAGCGGTCGTCGACGATGTACAGCTTGCTGTGATCGAACCGCTTGCGCTGGTGCTCGACCCGGATGTTGGGGTGCGCCAGGATCTCCTGCGACAGCGAGTTCGGGCGCTGCTTGAACGAGCCCGGCGCGCGATACACCGCGCCGAGGAACCAGGCCTGGAACCCGCGGATCGGGTCGACCCGCTTGTGGAAGAAGCTCTGCTTGTTGCCGCCCGTGTACTCGTAGACCGCGGCGATCTTGTCCTTGTGGATCGCGACCTGGGCGCCGCGGTTGGCGGCCGCGAGCACGGCCTCGCCGAGCATGTTGCCGGCCTCGTCGTCGCGCCACAGGAACGCGCGGATCTCGACCGAGCGCTCGGCGCCGCGCACGCGCTCGACGATCTGCTGGAACGCGACGTCGCCCGAGCCGAGCACGCGCACCGCGCCGCTGGGGATCGGGCTCGATACCGTGCGCAGCGGCACGGGCAGGCCGACCGGCAACATCCGGGCCTGCCTCGCCCGTCGTCCGCGCCCCGCCCAGAACGGTCGCTGACGGGAAGCACGGCGCGCCATGTCGTAGCCATACGGGTAACCCGAGAACCGCAGTCGGTCAATTCACGGCTGCGATCCCGAGCTGACGCACCATGTTACGCGCCGCGTATGCGCCCGAAGCGGACGGCGCTAGCTAGATGTCGATCAGCCCGCTGCTGCCCTTGCCGCTACCCTTGCCGGTGCCCTTGCTGCCGCCGGTGTTCTTGCCACCGCTGCCGCCGGTGTTCTTGCTGCCGCCGCCGGTGGTGCTGCCGCCGCCAGCGGTGCCGCCGCCGGTGGTGGTGCCGCCGCCGGTGGTGGTGCCGCCGCCGCCCGCAGCGCCCGCAGCGCCGCCACCCGCGGTCTTGCTGCCGTCGTCGGACCCGGGGATCACGCGGACGCCCTTGAGGTCGAACGAGATCAAGGCGGAGCCGTCGCTCTCGACCTCGATCGCCTTCTCCATCTCCTTGTAGCCCGGAACCCGGACCACGACCTTCACCGACTTCTTGGTGACCCCGGGGTCGAACGGGATGTCGACCTCGGTGCCGGTGATCTGGATGCCGTCGACGAGGACCTTGGCCCCCTGCGCGGCGCTGTCCGGCTGGATCTCGACCTTCAGCTTGCCGGGGCCGGGCGCCGCGGCGCTGCCCGTGCCCGCCGCCGCGCTGCCGGTGGTCGTTCCGCCCGCGGCGACCGCGCTCCCCGCCGCGGCCGAGCCGGTCGGCGTGCGCGGCCTGTCAGGGAGCTTCGTGCCCGTGCTGACCTGCGCGGTCTGGATCTGCGACTCCTCGCTCTGCTTGGCGCCGGTGCCGCCGCGCGACGGCGCAGCCGCATCGTGCTTGGTGCCCAGACCGAACAGGAGGCCGCAGAACACGCCGACGGCGAGCCCGGCCGAGACCACGACCGGGACGATGTGCGATGTGCCCTGCCGGACCGGCATCCCCATCGGGCCCATCGGGCCCATCGGGCCCATCGGGCCCATCGGCCTCATCGGGCCCCCCGGCCCCATCGGGCCCCCCGGCTGCATCGAACCACCCATCGGCGGATACCCTGGATTTGCCATACGTCTCCTAGAACCAGCCGGCGAGCGCAACGCCGCCGGACCGGGATTGGACCCATGGAGCCACGTGGAGCTTGGCCCGGACGTGCGCGACCCACCGGCCTGCCATACGCGCAGTGTACACCGCTCAGTCCTTGGCGCGGCGGCCGGCCGCACCGAGCTTGGCCAGGTACTCCAGCGAGCGCAACGGCCGGCCGACGAGGCCGGTGACCATCGCGACCAGCGCGTCGCGACCAGCGGTCCGATCGGCGGCGGTGAACCGCGGATCGGCGTCGACCACCCGGGCTGCGAGCGGCCCCTCTCGCCCGGCCACCTCGCGGAGGTACTCCCGGGTCCCCGGCTCGTACGGCCGCACGCCGGTGGTGCGGCTCCGCGCGGCACACGCGCGGCAGATCGCGCCACCGCGCCCCGGATCGAACACCGCGCCGGGGCCGAGCTCGCCGCCGCACGCCGCGCAGCGCTCGATCGCCGGGCGATGGCCGGCGACATCGAGCAGCGCGATCTCGACCGCGCGCAGCGCTCCCGGCGATGGCCCACCCGCGGCGAGCGCATCCCACAGCGCGACGATGATCTCGAGCGCGCGCGGCTCGGGCGCCTCGACCGGGAGCAGCGCATCGACCAGCTCGGCGACGTAGCTCGCGTGCGCGACCGCGACGACGTCCGAGGCCAGGTGGGTCCACTCGCGGACGACCTCGGCGGACTCCAGCCCCCACAGCTCGCCGCGCGGCCGCCGGCCGAGCCGGTGGCGCGCGAGCACCAGGATCGACAGCGCCCCCGCGAACCGCCGCCGCGACTTGCGCGCGCCGCGCGCGACCGCGGTCACCCGGCCGTGGCGATCGGTGTACAGCACGACCAGCAGATCGGACTCGCGCAGCGGGGTCGTCCGCAGCACGACGCCCAGCGGATCGCCGTGCACGCCGCCGAGCGGATCCGCGAGGTCGTCGGGATCGCTCGACGGCCCCGAGGGAGCCCCTGCTGGACTCCCCGGTTGCCCGCTCCCCGGGGGCACCTGTGATGGCAGCTCCGGGGGCACCTGTGATGGCACCTGTGATGGCACCTGCGATGCCGCCTGTGCGATCAACCGCGCTCGGCCCGCTGCACCGGCGCCTCGCGCCCTGTCATGCCGTCACCGCTCGCACTCGGCCGCCGCATCAGGTACGACAGCGTCAGCGTCGCCGCGATCAACAGCAGGATCACCGCGAGCGTCAGTCCGCCCTGCCGCGCCGAGCGATCCTCGCGGTCGAGCAGGATCGGCGGCAGGAACGAGCGGCGCGGCGCCAGCGTGCCGGTGCGCTCGGCGCGCTCCTCCTGCATGCGCTCGGCGCTCTCGGGATCCGCGTCATCGATCACCAGGCTCGGTCGGGACGGCGCGGTCGATGCGGTCGGGGCGCGGCGGACCAGGCGCCGCCACGGCGCGCTCTGCGAGGCCGCCGCCGTCGCCGCCGGCTCGCGCGCGACGTCGTCATCGCTCGCGGCATCGCAGGACTCCGCGGACTGCGCGGACAGCACCGCCGCCGCGGCACGCGCAGCAGCCGCCTCGCGGGCCTTGTGGCGACGGCCGCGCTTCTTCCGGGAAGCGAACGCCTCGGTCGACGGCGACCGGGCGACGGTGACCTGGACCGGCGAGGTCGCCGGCTCGGACGCCGTGGGCGGCGGCTCGCTCGCCGCGACCGGCTCGGCAGGCGCGACCGCCTGCGATGCCGCCTGGGCGTCCGGCACATCGCGATGGGCCGGCGGCGCCTCGACGGCCGTGGCGCGCGGCGCGGCGAGCGGCGCGGCGGGCGCCGGGGCGGGCGGCGCGGCGGGTGGTGGATCGCCCTCGACGAGGGCAGCCGCGCCGGCACCCGCTGGCGGCGGCGGCTCGGCGATCATGCACCCTGGGCCCCCCGGGCCCACCGGGCCCACCGAGGGCTCCGACTCGGCCGGCGGAGTCAGCACGACCGGGCCGGCCAGATCGATGACCTCGACCGCACGCATCTTGCGCGGCGTCGCCCGCGCCGCGGTCGCGCTGCCGGGCGCCAGGTCGGCCATCGCCTCGACCAGCGCGCGCACCGTCGGCGTCAGGTCCTGCGAGCCGATCGCGCACGCGGCGTAGCGCCGGAGCGCCTCGCGCTCGTCGAGCCCCACGCAGCGCGCGAAGCTGCTCACGAAGCCGCGCACGAAGACCTCGGCGGGCAGCCCATCGAGCCTGCCCGCCTCGATCCGCTCGAGGATCCGCGGCTGGATCTTGGTGACCTTCGCGACGTCGTCGAGGCTCATGCCTCGATGAGCGCGACCCGCGCGCAACCACAGCGCCAGGCGCGTCCGTGCGTCGACGACCGTCTCGGCATGTGGGCTGTCGCTGGGTTCGGGTCGGCGCTCCATCGGTGCTCTGCGGTGGGCGGTTACGGATGGCCTGCCACGGCCGGCGCGCCGAGCGCGCGGCTCTCGGCGCGGCACTGCGCTGCGACGCAGCTCCTGGGCGAGAGGTGCAGACAGGTATCTCGCGCGCGTCGCGCGTCGTCCACGAGCCCCTGCTGCATTCGCGTTTTCATCAGGTAAAGGCTGGCTTCCTGCGACCCGCACGCCGGATCGTCAGACGTGGTTTTGAACAGTTCCGCCGCTTTTTCCCATTCCTCTCGAGCGAAGTAAACCCTCGCCAGGCGATAAGTTGCAACACACATCTTGGGCTGAAACTGCACCGCCTGGCGAAGCTCCTTCGCGGCGTCGACGTAGCGCTGCTGATGGAACAGTGCCCAGCCCAGGTGCGCGCGGGACAGGCCGGGGCTGTCGAGCCGCATCGGGTTGGCCAGCGCCTCGGTCAGGTACCTGCCGGCCGCGGGGTAGTCGTCCAGCAGGTTGTGGACGATGCCGCGATTGGACCACGCCTCGCCGTACTCGGGGCTGATCCGGGCGGCGGCCGCGAAGTCGTCGTCGGCCTTGCGCAGCAGGCCCTCGAGATCGCGCTGCGTGACCTCGGCGTCGACGCCGGTCAGGCAGCCGTCGATCTCGAGCGTGCGCTGGGTATCGAGTGCACGGATCATCGCGACCAGGCCGCGGACATTGTATGCCTCGTCGTTGGCCGGATTGAACGCCAATGCGCGGCCGCATTCGGTGTCGGCGGCCTCCAGCTGGTGCTTGCGCAGGAAGTCCTTTGCCAGATCGAGCCGGGTGGCGCTCTTGGCGGTGTCGTGATCGTCGTGCATCGCGCATCCGGCCACCGCACAAATCGCTAGCAATCCAAGCGTGTTACGCCCCATGGCGTCACGGTACGCAGATCTGCCGCCGCGGGGCAACTTCCGGGCATCGTCCGGCGGGTGCGGGTGGCGGTCCCGGTTGCGATATATAGAAGCTCTTCATGAACGCCTTGCCGGGACCGATCGCCCCCAGCTCGACCCGGACGGTCGGTGGGCTGTACACCGAGAGCTTCGTGCCGGCCGCGGCGCCGCGTGGCGTGGTGCTGATCAACCACGGCTACGCCGAGCACTGCGGCCGCTACCACGAGGTCGCCCACGTGATCGTGAACGCCGGCTGGGCCGCGTTCTCGTACGACGTGCGCGGCCACGGCAAGTCGCCCGGCGAGCGCGGCTACATCGATCGGTTCGCGATCTACCTCGATGACCTCGTCGCGATGCAGGACGCGGCCCGCGCGCTGGCCGCGGCGGACGCACCGATGGTCCTGCTCGGCCACTCGCACGGCGGCCTGATCGCGCTGCGCGCGCTGACCGACGAGCGTCCGCCCAGGGTCGCCGCGGCGATCCTGTCATCGCCGTTCCTCGCCCTGCGGCTCGCGGTGCCGAGGTCCCAGCTGCTGCTCGCCCGGATCGCGAGCCGGCTCGCTCCGAAGCTGGTGCAGCCCGGCGCGCTGCGCGTCGAGGACCTCACGCAGGACCCGGCCAAGCAGGCCGAGCGGACCGCCGACAAGCTGTGCTTCGATGTCGCGACCGCGCGCTGGTTCACCGAGGCGCGCGCCGCGCAGGACCACGTGTTCGCACATGCGGACCGGATCGACGTACCGACCACATGGTTGGTCGGAGGTGACGATCCGATCGCGGATCCGACGCGGTCGCGCGCCGTCGCGGCGAAGATCCCCGGTGCGAAGTACCACGACCTCGTCGGGATGCGGCACGAGGTGTTCAACGAGATCGAGCGCGCCAGGGTATTCTCTGAGCTGTCGCAGGCGCTCGATGCGGCAGCGCCGGCCGCGCAGCGCTGAGGTCCGTACCGCACCCTCCGCACCGGACCCGGAACAGGCGCACCCGCCCGCGGTGACCGCCACCCACCCGCCCGCTGTGAGCGTCGCCTCGAAAATTCGTCGCATCGATCGGTTAGCGTGCTGCGAGGTCGCACACGCTTGGCATGGGTGAGCGCAGGAGCGGCGCGACGTTACGCCGCGGAGATTGGCGAGGTCCGACCGGCCCCCTATACTCCTGGTATCCTCGAGAGGTGACGTTCCTTGGGGTGGATCTCGTGACGTCGTTCTTTGCGCCTTGGGCCTCGCGATCGTTGACCATCAGCAGCCGGCGGCCTGCTCGCCCCGGCTGCGGAGTCTCCCGCAATGAAACTCTTCGCCTGTATTTGTAACCAACCTCAGCGACTGCCGATCGCGCTCGCACCGGTGCGGGCGGCGTTGATCGCACAGCCGCCCGTGAGCCGCTGGGGCCTGGGGTATGTCCAGGGCGGTGATGTCCTGCTGGTGAGAACGCCGAAGGCGAGCGCGGTGCCGGTCGATCTCGCCGGGCCGCTGACCGCCGAGATCAAGACCGACTGCGTGATCGCGCAGGCCGTCCGCGACGATGGCGTGGGCCTGGGAGGGACGGACAACACGCCGCCGTTCCGGTTCCGGCGCTGGATGTACGCGCAGAGCGGCCTCGACAACCAGCTGTTCAGCGGCGCGGCCGGGGGCGCCGCCGAGGACGTCACGCCGCGCCTCCTGGAGCACATCCCGGAGTACCTGCGGCGCAACCTCAAGGGCCGGACCCCCGCCGAGCTGATCTTCCACGTGTTCCTCGCGATGCTGCACGACGAGGGCAACATCGACGACGCCAACCTGTCGCCGGCGGCGTCGCGCCGCGCGCTCGCGGCGACGCTCAAGCTGGTCGGCGCCGAGCTCGCGCGGGCCGGGAAGGCCGAGTCCGGGCTGGGCAACGTCGCGCTGACCAACGGGCGATCCATGGTGGTCGCGCACCTCGGCGATCCGCTCCGGCTGCGCCGGCTGTGGGTCACCGGCGAGCGCGGCGAGCGCGACGAGTCGTTACGCGGTTACCTGCTGGTGTCCGGAGGCGACGGCGATCCCAAGGACGGCTTCGAGGATGTCCCCGTGCAGCGCTCGGTGCTGATCAGCCGCGATCTCCAGGTCTCGTTCGCCGACCTGGCTCCTTAGGCGCTCCCTGGGAGGAGGCGCTCCCTGGGAGCACCCACGCCGCGGTGCCGAGCCGCGCGACGCGCAGCTCAGCGCGCCAGCTCGTGGGCGGTCACGCTCGCAGCCTTCTTGGCCGCCGCCGGCGAGCGGGCGAACCCGTCGATCGTCCTGGCCTGCGCCGCGTCGAGCGCGTCGACCGCGCCGCGGCCGAGATGCGCCGCGTTCGCGCGCACCGCTTGCGCGCGAACGTCGAGCACCTGCTGCGCCGCCCGCAGCCCGCCGCGGTCGTAGGCCGCCGCGGCCTCCTCGATCGCGCGCGCCGACAGCGCCTGCTCGATCGCCCGCATCGCGGCCGGGTCGACGCTCGCCGCGACCGCGTCCGGATCGTCGACGACATCGACCGACGCGACCTCGCGCGCCGTCCCGGACGCGCCGCCTGCCACCCGGCGCCAGTCGAGCGCGAGATCGGCGAGGGCGAGCGCGCCGGGCCGCGCGGCCGACACGCGGATCCGCAGCACGATCTTGCGCACCTCGCCTTCGCGCAGGTCGGCGACCGGCACGACGACGCCGCCGGCGGTGCGGGTCATGGGATAGCCGTAGGCGTCCTCGACGCGGATGCCGGGGCGCTCGGTCACCCGGAGCTGGAGGTCGGCCGCCACGGTCTGGCTCAGCGTGGCGAGCTCGTGGCCGAACATCGTCGACAGCGCGACGGTGTCCTCGACGAAGTAGTAGTTGCCGCGGGCGACCTCGGCGAGCCGGCGCATCGTCATCTCGTCGAAGTCGAGCCCGACACCGGCGGTCGAGATCGAGACCCCGCCGGCCGCGGTGCGCGCGGCGAGCGCGGCGAGCGCGTCGCGGTCGTACACGCCCGCGTTGGCCTGGCCGTCGGAGATCAGCAGCATCCTGCGCAGCCCGCCGGTGACCGGCGAGCGTGCAACCTCCGCGGCGCCGGCGTCCAGCCCGCACGAGATACAGGTCCCGCCGGTGGCGTCGATCGTCTCGATCGCCGCCTGCGCGGCCGCCTTGCTCGCCTCGGTCGCGCGCTGCATCGCCAGCACGGTCCGCGCGGACGACGAATAGCTCACCACCGCGAACGCGTCGCCGCGGTCGAGCTGGCGCAGCATCGTCAGCGCGGCGGCCTTGGCATTCTCGATCGGTGCACCGCTCATCGATCCGGACCGGTCGATCACGATCGCGAGCGACAGCGGCGGGCGCCCGCTCGACGGAACGGCCGGTCGGCTGGTGGTGATCGTCACCGCGACATTCTGCTGCTGGTCACCAGGGAGGATGCGGCGAGTGGCGAGTCGTGCGGACAGCTCGATTCCGTCCGTGCCACCCGTGGAAGACACCGTTCCGTCGGAGGCACGATACTCGGCGCTCCGAGGTGACATCAGTGCGGCAGCGATGATCGTGCCCGCGACTGCGCCGAGCACGAGGGAAGTTCGGATCCGATCGGCGGTGGAGGCCATTGCGCGTTCGACGCATGGCCGCGCTTCGGCGATCTATCGAGCTCGTTGCAGAGCCGTTGCGAGATGTGGCCCAGGCCACATGAATAGGCGGAGAACGAGGCAGATTCGTAAGTCAACCGTAATCTCACAAACTGATGATTTTCATAAAATTTTCCAGCCCTGGCCGACAGCGGCGATCGCTTGCTACAAAACTTCGCTTGACCCAACGCGTCACCGATACTACATCGGCGCCATGACGAACGCTCAAGAACGCAAGGCGCAGGAGCGACAGGCCCGTCGTAGGCGCATCCAGGAAGCTGCTCGCACGGTCTTCACGGAGCGCGGATATGCGGGCGCTTCGATCGAGCTCATCGCTCGTGCAGCGCAGCTGTCTGTTGGCGCAATATATCTGTACTTCCGATCCAAGGAAGACCTCTACGTCTCGCTGATCGAGGACACGCTGACGCTGTTCGACGTCGAGATGGGTCAGCTCCGCGAGCGCACCGATGTCTCGAACCGCCTGCGGGAAACCTGGAACACGCTCGTCCGCTGGGCTGAGAAAGATCCAGAAGGACCGCGCATCCTGCGTCTGCTGGCTCAACCAGCGATTCGCCCTCAGCTGTCCGATGAAGTCGTGACTGCCGTATCCGCAGGCATCAATCGCGTTCAGGAGCATATCGGGGCGTGTGTCGCCGATGGCATCCATGCCGGCGTGTATCGCCAGCTTAATGCGCGGGAGATCGCGGACCTGGCGTGGTCGGTATTGCTCGGCAGCCTGGGTGCCGCCGAGATGCAGGTCAACCTCGGGCTCGGCACCGAGGCGCTGACGTCACGGACGGACCGCGCGCTTGCACTGGTCGAGAGTGCGCTTGCGCCCGCTGTAGCTGGTTCGCTCCGCGCTGTGGCCTGACCGGTCACAGCCGGCGAGCAACAAACTCCGGCCACAGCTCGACCCGACGCGAATCGCTGCGGGGGGGGGCGTGAAGAACAGTTCCGCTCGGAGCCGACCACGCGCTCTTTCGAAGAATGCTGATCTCGGCAGCCGGGCGGCAAAACGTGTAGTGGCGGACACCCGCGATGCGACCTGGAACACCAGACCGAGGTCGCGCTCCGGCTACCTCATTACTGTAGTCCCGATCGATCCGCTGGGGGGGGGGATGTAGTCAGTCTGGATGTCCTGCGCCAGCGTATCGAAGCCGCGACCGGTCGGTCACCTGTAGGCCGCGCCGAGCGTGACACGGATGATGCGGCGCCCGCGCGGCTGACTGACGCGTAACGCTGCGGGCCGTCGTCGGCGTGGCGGCAGAGTCCGGCGTGCAGCGCGGCGATGCCGCCCGCGAGCACCGCGATCACCGATCCCGAGGATCGCCGCGATTCGTCGGGATCGGTGAACCTGATTGCTGGTTCGACACCGTGGCGAGGCGATTCCCCCACCACAGCGAGTCGGCGTCATCCGAACCCGACCGGCAGCCTGGTCGGCCGCACGATCGGTGACTTCGTGATCGAGGGCGTGATCGGCAGCGGATCGTTCGGCACGGTGTACCGCGGGCGCCAGCTCGGCCTCGATCGCCCGGCCGCGATCAAGGTCCCGACCTACGAGATCGCGGCCGACCCCGTGCAGGCGCGACGGTTCGCCCGCGAGGCGCGCGCGGCGGCGCGGATCGTCCACCCCGGCGTGGTGGCGATCTACGCGGTCGGCGAGCTCGACGACGGCCGGCCATATCTCGCGATGCAGCTGATCGACGGCACCCCGCTCGACCGGATGCTCGAGCACCGCCGCCCGTCGATGATCCGATCCTGCTAGTCGTCGGTCTTCTTGCCGCTGGCCTCGTCCTCGCTGAAGTTCACCTTGCCCGAGAACCTCTCGCCCTCGCCGAGGAGCTTGAACCGGCTGGAGGCCAGGACCTTGCCCTTGCTCTCCATGACCATGAGCAGCTCCTTGTTGACGCCGACCTGCTTCTTGTCGAGCGTCATGTTCGATACGATGGTCTTCTGGCCGCGCTCGTCGGTGAACTGGTCGAACGACACCAGCAGCTGCTGGCCCTTGCCGCTGACGTCGTAGAGCTTGATCGCGTACTCGAGGTCGTTGAGCGGCGTCTTGAGGAAGCCCGCGAAGTAGATCTTCCAGGTGTGGGTGTCCTTGGCCTCGACGAAGCTGGTCTGGGCCAGCTTGCGGATCGCCGCGACGTAGGCCGAGGCGCTGGACGCCGACTGCGGGAACCGCTTGGTGCTCATCATGATGCGGCCGGAGAACACCTGGTTGGGGTTCTCGGCCGCGGCGGACCGGACACCGAGCACGAGCACGAGGATCGCCAGGGACGACACGACGACGGAGCGCAGCTTCATCGCCTCGATCCTAGCGGACCGATCGTGTAGGAGTCGACCGCCCCGCAAGGCCGTGGCCAGCGGAGCGCCGTCAGAACCCCGTCAGAAAGCCGTCGGGCCTGGACGCCGTCACGTCCCCTGCGTCCCCGGCGTCCCGGGCGTCCCCGGCGTCCCCGGTGTCCCATGACTCAGCAGCGCGCGGATCGCCTCGAGGCTCGCGCGATCCGGCGCGTCACGGCCGTCGATCCGGGACGCGATCTCGACCGCGCGGCGGGCGAGAACACGATAGATCTCGGCCAGATCTGGACGATCGCGCACCGCTTCCAGGTGCCGGCTCACGGTCGCGAGATCGCCGCGGCGCACTGGCCCCGTCAACCCCCCGGTGGTGCCGTGTGCGGCGATGTTGCGCAGCGCGCCTTCGGCGAGCGGGACCAGCGCCTGCGCCGCGCGCTCCTGGGGCACGCCCGCCCCGGCGAGAACGGCGGCGGCCGCGTCGATCGCAGCGACGATGTAGTTCGATGCCAGCGCCGCCGCCGCGTGATAGGCGGCCATCTGCGAGCTGTCGAGCGCCAGCACGACGCCGTTGATCGCGCCGACCAGCTTGGCCGCGGTGGCGCGGCCGACGTCGTCGCCCTCGACGCCGAACACCGTACCCTTGAGGGCGCGCATCGAGGTCTTGCCATCGGCGATCGCCGACAGCGGGTGCAGCGTTCCCACCCCCGCAACCTGGGACGCGACCGGGCCGAGCAGCTCCTGTGCCGGCACGGCACCGGCGCAGTGCAGGAGCACGTGGCGCTTGTTGATGAGGCCGGTGCCGAGCAGCGTCTGCGCGACCTCGGTGATCACCTGATCGCGCACCGCGAGGATCACGACCTCGGACTCCAGCAGGATGTCCGGCGGCGCGGACGAGAAGGCGGCGACGCCGGCGGTGGAGCCTGCCGCGCGCGCCGGCGCCGGGCGCCGCGCCCACAGCCCGAGCACCGGCACGCCGCCCAGGCGCAGCGCGCCGGCGAGTGCGGTCGCCACGGGACCGGCGCCGACGATGAACGTGGTGGGGTTGCGAGCGGTCACGGCTGGTAGAGGTGGTGGTGGGCGATATACCGCAACACGTCACGCGGCACTAGCCCGGCGACACCGGAGTCGCCATGCGCGAGGAGGCGACGGACGTGGGTCGCCGAGATCTCCGGCATCGTGAACGGTGCCGGAGCGGCCGCGCCCCCCCCGGGCGGCGGGGCGTGCCCCCCCCGCCCGACGACGATCGGCGGCGCGCGCGCGACCACGTCGTCCCAGCGATGCCACTGGGCCGCCTCGTGCACGATGTCGGCGCCGATCACCAGGCGCGGCGCGTGGCCGGCCGCGATCGCGTGGTCGACCAGATCGAGCGTGTGGCTGGTGACGAACCCCGGCCGCGCCGCGAGCTCGGCCTCGGCCCGGCTGACCTGCGCGCGCGGCCCGAGCGCCGCCGCCGCGAGCTCGCACATCGCGATCCGGTGCTCGTAGTCGACCAGCGGCTTGCCGAACGGGTGAGCATAGGTAGGGACGAACCACAGCTCGTCCACCGGCTGGGTCTCGAGCACGTACAGCGCAACCATCTGGTGGGCGACATGCGGCGGGTTGAAGCTGCCGCCGAACAGCGCGACGCGCGCCATGTCACTCGTACAGCAGGTAGTCGGCGCGCTCGGCGGCGAAGTCGCCCTCGTCGCGCGGCCACCGCGCGGTGAGCTCGTCGAGGCTCGCCCCGGCCTCGATGCCGGTGCGGATCGCGTCGCCGCCGGTGAGCAGGTCGATCGCCGGGATCGCCTCGACGAACTCGTAGGCCTTGGCGCGCCACCGGAACGACGCCGGCGACTGGTCGTAGCACGCCTTGAGGAACGCGACGCCGGTGCGGTACGGCCGGAACGCCTCCGGGTGGGTGACGTGCAGCTGCACGCCGCCGCACGGCCTGGGGTGGTGCTTCTGGAACATCGGCGTGAACACGGTGGGTCGGAACGCTGCGCCGGGCAGCTTCATCGCCGCGAGATCGTCGGCGAGCCGGTGGCCGTCGAGGTACGGCGCGCCGGCGAGCTCGAACGGCCGGGTCGTGCCGCGGCCCTCGCTGAGCTCGGTGCCCTCGACCAAACACATCCCGGGGTAGACCAGCGCGGTGTCCGGGGTCGGCATGTTGGGCGACGGCATCACCCACGGCAGGCCGGTGTGGTCGAACCGCATGTCGCGCTGCCAGCCGCGCATGCTGATCACGGCGAGCTCGAGGTCGAGCTTCTCGACGCTGTGCCGCCACCGCGCGATCTCGCCGGCGGTCATGCCGTGGCGGACCGGGCACGACACCAGGCCGACGAACGACTCGAAGCCGGGCGCGATCTGCGGGCCCTCGAGGTGGACGCCGTCGATCGGGTTGGGCCGGTCGAGCACGCAGAACGCCTTGCCGGCCGCCGCGCACGCCCGCATCGCCAGCACCATCGTCCACACGAACGTGTAATACCGGCTGCCGACGTCCTGGACGTCGTAGACCATGACGTCGATGCCGTCGAGCATCTCCGGGGTCGGCGACAGCGACGCGGCCGCCGTGCCGTACAGGCTGTGGACCGGCAGGTCGCTGCGCGCGTCGCGCGCGGCGCCGACCGCGATCATGTCCTGCGCGTTGCCGCGCACGCCGTGCTCGGGGCCGAACAGCGCCGCAACCTCGAGAGCCCCCCGCGCGCGCAGCAGGTCGATCGCGTGGCGAAGCTGGGCGTCGACCGCGGTCGCGTTGACCAGCAGGCCGAGCCGCCTGCCCTCCAGCAGCGAGCTGCCCTCGCTCGCCAGTCGCGCCAGTCCAGTTTGGATCATTGTATAGGGGGCCTTCCCGCCCCCTCTTCGCCGGCAAAGCCGGCGAATTCACCCCTCCGCGCGTCGCGTCGCGCGGCCCTGCACCTGGGAGCTCTGGGCTTGTAAGGACTCACCACAAGATGGAAGCGAACTGTCATCGGCGCCAGCCTACGCGAAAATCGGCACGGGCTTGAGCGTGACCTTGCCTTCGTTGACCACGACGCGGAACCGCACCGCGCGGCACTGGTACTGGGCCCGGAGCTTGCCCTCGTTGACCTTGAGCTTGGCGATGAAGTTCTCGAACGATACCTCGTCCGGGTTGCCGGTCGCCCGGCGCGCCGCGAGGTACTCGGTGTAGACCCGCTTGTAGTAGTCGGGCTCGGACTCCTGGGCCAGCGCCGCGAGCTCGGGGTCGGCCGCCGGCGCGCCGTCGCCGTCCTCGAACTCGACCCGGCCCTGCAGGATCGGGTTGCCGTCGTCGTCGAACTCCTCCTCGCCGGGCTCGGGCCGGCCGAGCAGGCGGGCGAGCATGACGTTGAGCCCGTTGGCCAGGCCGTCGAGCTCCTGGCCGACCGGGCGGAACGTGCGGTCGACGTTGCCGTTGATGATGTCGCTGACGCCGAGCTCGATCTGGTCGACCTGGGCGAGCAGCCGGCGGTTCGACAGGTAGAGCCCGACCAGCGCGATCGCCAGCGCGCCGCCGCCGAGCAGGAGGATGAACAGCTTCACCGTGCTCGCGAGGTTGCTCGCGTCCGCCACCGGCGCGAGCACCACCGCGCCGGCGGTCATCGGTGGGTAGTCCGCCGGCAGCCGGCGGGTCGAGCTGCGCGGCATCTTGACCGCCGCTGCGAGGTAGTCGACGCCCTCGATCGCGATCTTCTGCTTGGCGCCGCCCTCGGCCAGGGCGCCCGACCGCAGCAGCTCGGTCAGCGCGCGCGCCTTGGCGGTGTCCTCGGCGCCGGCCGCCTGGGTCGTGAAGCTGGTCGCCATCACGTTGCGGTTGTCGTAGTAGGCGATCTCGGTGCCCAGCAGGTTGCGGTCCTGCTGCGCCTCCCGGGCGGTCTGTGCGTAGGCGACGACGATCGCGCCGATGATCACCTGGCCGTCGGGGTCCTGCGCCGACACCGGCGCATCGGGATCGATCACCGGCGCGACGCCGATCTTCATCATGTCGCCGCCGTGGTTCCACAGGTCGCTGATGATCAGCTTCTTGCCGAGCACGACGTTGAGCGCCGGGATGATCGACTCGCCCTTGTCGGTCTTCCACTGCTTGGCGGTGACCGTGCGGACCTCGTTCATCGCGAGCAGGTTGCCGCTGGCGTCGACCAGCGCGATGATGTCGGGCTTGACCGCGCCCTGCTTCTCGTCGGCGGTGAACCTCTGGAACCCGACCTGGGCCTGGATCTGGCGCGCGCCGGCGCTGTCGGCCTTGATCGCGGCGACGAACTCTTTCTCGGCAGCGAGCCGCTCCGCCTTGTTCGAGACGTCGATGCCCTCGAGCTGGTTGAGCTGCTGGACGACCTGGTAGGCGCGCACCAGCTTGGCGTCGGCGTCCTTGCGCAGGCGCTCGTCGAAGCTGGTCGACGTGACGAACAGCGCGATGCCCGTGAGGGCGGCGATCACGGCGACGACGACGGCGGCGATGACCGTGCGGGACATGGATCCCTCCTCGGTGATTATCTTGGGACGCTCGACGGGTTGTCAATTCGCGGACCCGGCGAACCGGGCGGTGAGGTCCTGGAGCTCGTGGAGGCGCTCGTCGGCGATCGGCGAGAACTCGCGAGCCGCCTGGGCCACGCCGCGCCGGACGGCGTCGCCCAGCTGTGCGCGGTCGCTCACCACCATCAGGCGGTGTGTTCCGCGTGCGCCGATCGCGGTTGCCCACCCCGCGGTGGCACAGTTCGACGGCGCCTGGTGATCGAAGTAGGCGGTCGGCTCGCACAGCGCCGCGGCGGGCACCGCCAGGAGGACGTCGACCGGGTCGGCGATGTCCAGCGCCGCCACACCGGATGCGCGCTCGCTGCGGACGTAGGCGCGCAGCGCGTCGAGCGTGGCGGCGTACAGCCGGGCGAGATCGTCGGGGTCGACCGCGCCGTCGGTCTCGACCCGCAGCGTGCCGGCGGTGATCCCACGGGTGAATGCGACTCCCTGGATCGCGACCGTCGAGTGAAACCGCGGCGTGCGCCGGGTCACCAGCAGGGCCGCGGCGCCGCCGCCGATCAGCACCGCGAGCGCGACCGCGAGCCACGGCACCAGCCGCCCGCGCCCCCCCGCCCGCGGCTCCCGGCGGCGCCGCGCGCTCGGCCGGTCGCCCGCGGTCGTCCCGGGCTCGAGCTCGTCCGCGAGCGCGGCGGTCGACGCCGCCGGGTTGATCCCACGGGGGGCCTTGGCCCCCGCCCTGCCGGCAAGGCGGGCAGGGTTCCCACCCCCCATCTCGCTTCGCTGGACGGCGCGCGCCGGGTCCGCGGGCGAGCGCAGCGCGGCCGGCTCCTCGCGATCGATCCCACGGGGGGCTTTGCCCCCCGCCCCGCCGGCAAAGCCGGCAGGGTCCCCACCCCCCATCTCGCTTCGCTCGAGCCTCTGGGTCTCGACCAGCCCGATGTCGGCGTCGCGCAGCGCACCCTCGAGCTGCTTGCGCATCTCTCGCGCGCTGTCGAACCGGTCCTCGGGGCGCTTGGCCAGGCTGCGCATCACGGCGTCCTCGACCGCCGCCGGCATCTCCACCCCGGGCCGGCTCGGCCGCCGCGGCACATCCGACAGGTGCTTGGTCATGATCTCGAAGTGGGTGCTGCCGCCGAACGGCGTGTCGCCGACCAGCGACTCGTACAGCGTCGCGCCGAGCGAGTAGATGTCGGTCCGGAGATCGACCTCCTGGCCGCGGACCTGCTCCGGCGACATGTAGCGCACCGTGCCCATGGTCTGGCCGGTCGCGGTGAGCCGGGTCGAGTTCGTCATCTTCGCGATCCCGAAGTCCATCACGGTGGCGACCCCGTCGCGCGCGCGCACCAGGACGTTCGACGGCTTCATGTCGCGGTGGATCACGCCGCGGCCGTGCGCGTACTCCAGCGCGCGCAGCACGTCGATCGCGATCCGGCACGACGTCACCCAGTCGAGCCGCTGGGCCTGGAAGATCATCCGCTCCCAGGTCCGGCCGTCGACGAACTGCATCGCGAGCACGAAGTAGCCGTCGTCCTGACCGAAGTTGTAGAGGTGGACGATGTTGGGGTGATCGAGCGCCGCCAGCGCCTTGGCCTCCTCGACGAACCGCGACTTGACCTGGCTGTGCGCCGCCAGCTCGGGCGGCAGGATCTTGAGCGCGACCTCCTGGTTGGTCAGGTGGTGGCGGCCCTTGAACACCACGCTCATCCCACCCTGGCCGAGCACGTCGACCAGCTCGTACTGCCCGAGCATCACGGTGCCGAGCATGCGATGCGCGCCGCTCGACCCCAGCGGGGCGCCGTAGTGGCCGCACTTGACGTCGATGTCGAGCACGTCCTTGCCGCACGCCGGACAGGTCATGCCGACCTACTCGCTCGCTCGCCGCGCGCGCGGTGAAGACCGGTCCGCGACCGCCATCTCCACGAGCGTAGCCGAAAACGCGACCGCCGCAGAGGGCGGCCGGCGCGGGCGACGGGTAGCGGCGCGGCAAAGCCGCGAACTTCCCCTCTCCGCGCGTCGCGTCGCGCGGATCTCGCTCCGATCAGAAGTTGATCACCGCGGCGAGCCGGGCGCGGGTGAAGTCCTCGGTGTCGTTGCCCGGGCCGCCGGACGGCGGGTTGATCGCGCGGGCGACCGGGGTCACCGTCTGGTTCGAGTCGATCGTCTGGCGGCGGCCGGCGCGGATGTCCGCCGTCAGGTGCAGGCTGCGCGACAGCGCCCAGCGCAGCCCGACGCCGATCTCGCCGTAGTCCTGCGTGGTGGTGAAGTCGCTTCCGAAGAAGTCGCCGCTGGTGACCTTGGCCTGCTGCACGCCGCCGCCCGCGAGCAGGTACGGCGCGAAGCTGTTGTGCGCGCCGAGCTCCCAGATCAGCGAGCCGCCGATCCGGCGGTCGACGCGGTCGCCGTTGACCGCGATCAGCGTGCACGGGACGTTTGGCTGGCAGGTCGACACCTCGCCCGAGAACGAGTCCTTGGCGAGCTCGGCCTCCAGCAGCAGGCCGCCGCCCCCCAGGCGCAGCCGGCCGAGCAGGCCGATCTCCGAGGCGTCCTTCATGCCGTTGACGCTCGTGCCACCGGCGAACACACCGAACCCCAGGGTGGGCAGCGAGCGCTGGCGCGGTGCGACCGCGACGGCACCGGGAGCGGCGACGCCGGGCTGGACGGGATAGTAGGTGCCGCCGTAGTACGACGGCACGGACTCCGGATAGTAGTAGTAGTATGGGCGCGGCCACCAGTAGTAGTTCCACCACACGCGCCCACCTACCCAGACGCGCGGCCGGAAGAACGGCCGGGCGCCCGGGCGAGCGAACCGGACCGACGCGCCGCTGCGGAACCCGCCGCGGAAGCCACCGCTGACGCGCACGCTTCCGCTGAAGTGGCCATGCCCGGCCTCCGCCGTCCCCCCCTGCGTCATCGCGAGCCCGAGGACACTGCCGACGACCAATGCCGAGGAGGATACGCTACGGGGCAAACGCATCATGGGGGGTTCGCTCTTTCAGGAGAAGCTGGGCAGGAGAAGCTGGGCGGGAGAAGGTCTCGCGCTAGGACACCGGAGCGCGCCGCTCGGTTTACTGCAGCTGGCAGGCCAGCTCGGATTTCGGCTGATCGCGCAAGAAACGGTCTCGATTCTGACAGCTTACCTCATGAACGGGGAGTGAAGATTTTCCTGAACCTGTGACCGCATTTTCACGCTCGCGTCGAGTGTGGTGATGCAGCGACAGCTCCGAGTGCTTCGCAACCCCGCCAACTCATAGGCATCCTTGACAGTAGGGACGCTCGGTCCCTAAAGTCACCTTCCCGACCGGAGGTCATTTTGAGCGATCCGAAGCGTGGTGGTAGCCGTGACATCAGCGAGCTCAAACAGCGGCTGGGACTGAAGAAAGCCACCACCCCGACCGCCGGCGCCCCGACCGGGCGGCCCAATGGCCCCGCCGGCGGCGTGGTGCCACCGCCCGGGCTCGCGCCCCCGCCCCCGCCCCAGCCGGTGATCCCCAACGCGGCCGATGATCCGTTCGCGGCGATGAACGCGATGGCCGCGGTCGGAACCGTCCAGCGCGCCCCGGAGATGATCATCGTCAACGACGGCAAGCCGGTCGAGAACGTCGGGGCGTCCTCGCACGGCGGGGCGATCGCCAGGCTGGCCGCGCCGGCGGTGATCGCGCTGATCGTCGGCGTGGTGATCGGCCAGATCGCCAAGGGCGCCAACGTCTACAACGCAGGCCTCAAGGACGCGCGGTCGATCCTCGGCGACGAGAAGGCCGCGTCGACGGTCAAGAACGTCAAGAAGTCACTGTCCGATCTCGATGGCGTGCTCGACGAGATGAGGAGCAAGAACAACTACCGGCCGGACAGTGCGGCCGACAAGCGGCTGCGGGAGCTGTCCGGCCGGCTCGACATCAAGGAAGCCGCGGTGTTCCGCACCGCCGGCGCGATCGAGCCCGAGATCTCCAGCCTGATCATGTCGTTCTACGCCGGCTCGGCCGAGGTCAAGAGCATGCTCGACAGCCACGTCAAGGCCGCCGCCGCCGACGACCTCGCGCTCGCCAGCGGCAAGAACGCCACCGCCGCCGCCACGGTCCGCGACGGCGAGAACGCCACGCTCGCGGCGGCCGGCGCGGTCCGCTACGGCGCGCTGATCCAGGCGCCGACCGACACCGACCGCAGCGACTTCGGGATCAAGCTCGTCGAGCTGGGCCCGCCGTACTGCGGCGGCGCGCAGCCGGTGACCACCGGCAAGTGCGAGAACAACGAGGCACCGACCGCCTTCGCCTACCGCACCGAGCCCGGCGCGCCGTGGACCAAGGGCGATCTGCAGACCCAGGGCAGCGACAGCGTGCCGGCCAAGAGGCTCCTGCTGCTGCTCGCCGACGGCACCCGCGACGCGCTGATCAAGGGCGGCGAGGCCGGCGCCTCCGAGGTGTTCTACGTCAAGCGGCTGCGCCAGCTCAGCGAGCGCACCAAGAAGCTGATCGAGGAGGCCAACAAGCTCGAGCAGCGGCTCCAGGCCGAGTCGAACAAGGGCGCGCGGTTCAGCTTCTTCCTGTAGCCGCCGATCGCGACCAGAGCTCGCGGTTCAGCTTCTTCCTGTAGCCGCCGTGGCCTCCACGGCTGCGATTGAATCCGCCGGCCGATCCACACGTTTCACATCCTGCGGTCGCGCGGTACGATGCGGTCGCTGATGGAGGCTTGCATGCGTCGCTCTCCCCGGATCTCGATCATCGCGCTGCTCGGCTCGCTCGCGCTCGGGGCGCCGGCGGCGGTGCAGGCGGGCCCGAAGCCCCAGCCCACCGCCCGGAAGCCGAAGCGGACGCCGATGACCGCCGAGCACAAGAAGGCGCTGGCCGAGCTGTTCGGTGGCTTCAAGTTCGGGATGACCAAGGACGAGGTCATCGCCGTGTTCTCGAAGCAGCTCGACGCGCGCTACGAGGACCAGATCAAGGCGACCACCGACACCGCCGCGCAGGATCAGCTGCGCCGCGCCAAGCGCAACGAGGTCACCCGGCTGCAGCAGAGCCACGTCAGCTTCGATGCCGGCAAACCATCGCCGTGGGACGTGTCGATCGTCGAAGACGAGTTCGCCCACAACACCGGCGAGTCGATGCTGGAGCGCTGGGAGAACCAGGGCGGCAAGAACCAGCGCCGGTTCTTCTTCTTCTTCGAGGGCAAGCTGTGGAAGATGTTCATCTCGCTCGACGTCTCGATCCTCCCCGAGGACAAGCTGAACTTCGAGACGTTCAGGGCCACGATGGAGCGCATGTACGGCGCGGGCGAGGTCGAGGGCGGCAGGATCACCTGGCGCACCGACGGCTTCGACGCCCGCGCGGTCGACAAGCTCAAGAGCTACGGCGCGCTCGCGCAGGTGGTCGAGGATCCCCGGGTGCGCGGCCAGCTGGAGACGGTGCGCGAGGCCAAGGCGCCGCCGCGCCACCAGGGCAACACGATGATCCAGTCGGTGATCGACAACGGCAAGGACCACCCGAGCGTCAAAGCCGACAGCACCACGGTCGACACCGTGATCCGCGCGCAAGGTGGCAGCCCGCCACCGCCGAACAAGTAGAACGACCGAGCGCAGGACCTTTCAGGTGCAGGGCCGCGCGACGCGACGCGCGGTCGCCAGTCGTGAATGATCCGACCGGCTTTGCCGGTCCATCCCCCAGAGGGGGGTCGCGGGAAAGCCCGCTCTCGATCGCCTGGCCGGCTACGGGATCGTCACCGGCGGCTTGGTCGCCGAGATCGAGGCCGAGGCGCCGGTCAGTGCGTCGGGGGTGACCCGGACGTCGACCTCGTGGCCGGAGACCGAGCCGTGGCAGCCGGCGCACACCGCGTCGAACAGCGGCTGCACGATGCCCATCGAGATCTGCTCGCCCGGGCCGAGCTGATGCTCCTCGGTCATCTTGACCAGGCTGTTCTGCTTGTCGTCCTGGAGCTCCAGCACGACGCCGGTCGCCGAGGGCACCTGGACCCGCACCGAGCCGTCGTCGGCGAGCTGGGCCCTGCCGAGCAGCGAGCGGTTCTGGTAGATCCCGTTGGTGTTGGCGGTGCAGCCCGCCGGACACAGCCCCTCGCTGTAGATCGCGAGGAACTTCGCCTTGCGAAAGGCATCGACCGGGCGGCCGCGCCGCAGGTTGCCGGTCAGCAGCGTGAACACCATCGGCGCGTCGGGCATGTGGAGCACGGAGTGCGCCGGATCGCCGGTGTCGCTGCCGCCGAACACCAGCTGGCGGCGGTTCTCGTACAGCGCGCGCGGCGGGTACTTGTAGGCGAGCACGGCGTCGACCAGCGCGGTGCTGGCGGGCGCGGCGATCAGCGTCTTCGGCGTGCCGCTGTGCGGGTTGACCGCGACGATGTCGAAGTTGCCGGTGGACGCCGAGCTCGCATACGACGCCATGATCTCGCCGCTGGGCAGCGACACCGGGGAGCGATAGCTCGCCTGTGACCCGGTCCGGCCGGTCGCGGTGGCCCCGACGATGCGCAGCGCCGGGATGTAGCCGATGTCCGCGCGGCCCTGCTCGAACGGGCCGATGCTGCGGTTGAACACGCCGAGCGCGCCGCCGCGGCCGGGCGCGATCGGCGTGCCATCGGGGTTGAGGTCGGACAGGATCACCAGGAAGCTGCCGTCACTGCCCTCGCGGATCTGGGTCGCCGAGGCGTAGCCGATCGACGGCTTGGTCTGGGTCAGGTCGGTGAGGCTCGCGTACGGCGAGATCGCGCGCTGGGCGAGCAGCGGATGGTAGTCGGTGCGGTCCCAGTTGATGCGGCGTCCGGACAGCTGGTAGAAGCCGTCGCTCGCCTTCTCGGTGGTCATCGTGATCCGGCCCTCGCGCATGAAGTGCGGCGAGACCTCGGAGTTCGACAGGAACGTGATCTGCTCGTACGAGTTCTGATCGACGGTTTCGCCGTTGATCGCCACCCGCCACAGGTCGGACTGGGGCAGGAACCGCTTGCGCGACACGCTGGGGCCGACGCCGGGCTTGCCGCGGGTCGACGCGAACACGATCCACTTGCCGTCGGGCGAGAACGCGGGGTCGAAGTTGTGGATCTTGCGCCCGCCGCTGTCCGGCACCGTGACGTGGACGCAGCTGTTCATCGGGTCGCCGAGCTTGATCATGTAGACCTGGAGCGCGTCGGTGGCGGCTCCCCGCGCCGCGAACACGACGTGATCGCCGTCGGGCGCGACGTCGGGGCTGCGGACGTCGCCGGTGGCGGGAAGGCCGCAGCCGGTGACGGGGAGCGCCGCCGTCGTGAACGGCAGCTTGATCTGCTGGCCGATGTCGAACGTGGCGTCGCCGCGCCGGAGCTCGGCGCCGCCCGCGAACGTGTCGAACGCCAGCGGATCGCCGTCGAGTGCGGCGGTCGAGCGCTGGACGTACACGATCGTCACCGGATCGGTCGGGTTCATCGGCGTGACCTGGCCCGGGACCAGGCTGCGCTCGAGGGCGAGCCAGGCCTGGAGGATGCACAGCGGGCTGAAGTCCTCGGGGTCCAGCAGAGGCTTCGTCGGATCGATGGTGCACGGCCCGGGGTGCGCCGGGTCCTCGAGCACCGGACCGCCGCGGTGGGCGATCCCGAACGCCGTGTCGCCATTGGCGATCAGCGCCTTGGACACCGCGCGGCCGCGCCGCGCGTCGGGGAACTCGAGCGCCATGAACTCGGTCCTGAGCAGCTCGTAGTTCTTCTCGAGCGCGATCGCCGAGAAGAACGCCTGGGTGCCGCTGCGCAGCTTGAAGTCGTTGGTCGCGGCCGGGCTGTGGCAGGCCTGGAACGAGCAGCCCCGCGCGAGCAGGATCGGCTGGACGTAGCTCGCGAAGAACTGCTTTCCGGCGTTGCCCATGGCGAAGTCGAGCAAGCCGGCCAGCATCGCCCACGCCCGGATCGTCTTGTAGTCCGGGTCGTCGGTGCCCGCGAACTGATCGCCGCCGGTGTGGCCGCGGCCGCCGGCGCTGACCGCGAGCGGGATGCGAAGGATCTGCGAGTCCTCGACCGGCGCGTTGACGAACGACCACGCCTGGCTGAAGTTGAACGCGACCTCGTCGTCGCTGGTGCCGCACGTGATGTAGAAGTCCGACTGAGGCGCGCCGTGGCAGTTGCCCGCGGTGCAGCCGTGCCGGGTCAGGATCGGCTGCACGGTGGTACGGAACGCGTCGAAGCTGGCCTGGGTCGCCGGCGTGACGTAGGCCGCCTTGGAGAACCCGGACGGGATGCTGTCCGAGCACGCGCCGTTGCCGACCTGCGCGGGGGTCGACGGCTTGAGCCCGTTCTCGGTCGCGCCGTTGTCGAGCCAGTTGTGCAGCGCGATGAACGCGTCGGAGTTGACGTCGAGGATCGGCCCGCCCGAGTGCTGGACCTCGAGCGGGCGCGACGGGCTGACCCTGGGGTCGATGCCGGCGACCTTGGTGTCGTAGTACAGCGCCAGCGCGCCGGTCGGCACCGCCTTGATCAGCAGCAGCGGGTAGGAATACGCGCCGAACGGCACCAGCACGTCGCGCCGCTTCTGCACGTTGGCGAACGACGTGACGTCGAAGTTGCCGGCCGCGAACTGGTACGGATCACCCGCGTTGGTCGAGTGGCAGCCCGAGGTGTTGCCGGCGCACTTCTGCTGCAGGATCGGCTCGATGTTGCGCTGGTAGAACGTGCGGCCCGGCGGCGGGTCGCCGCAGCCGGCGGCGGCCGCGGCGGCGGCGATCGCCGCGGCGACGAGCCACGTGCTCGGAAGGGACTGCGATCCACCCGCGGCGGCCCGCGCTCGTTCATCTCCCATGGGGGTCATGATACTCCAAGCATCGTCGAGCGCAGCGTGACGGAATGCAGCCCCTCCGTGGGATCGAGAGCCGCTGGATCCGAACGACGCCGAGCCGCGCGACGCGACGCGCGGAGGGGTGAATCGCCCGGCTTTGCCGGGCGATCCCCCAAAGGGGGGTTATGGGAAAGCCCCCTATGGATCGACGACGCCGAGCTTTGCGGGCTCGCTGCGGCTCCGATCACGGTCCGTCGGGATCCGGCGCGGTCAGTGAAGCTTCGCGAGCGACGCCTTCGTCACGCCGTTCACCAGCCCGCTCTTGTCGGACGTCGCCTGGATCAGCACGGCGCGCGACGCCGCGTTGCCGAGCTGGCCGAGCGCCCAGGCCGCGTTGCGGCGCACCGCGGGATCGAGGTCGCCGACCACCAGGGTCTCGAGCGCCGCGCGCCCGGTCTGCTCGCCCATCGTGCCGACCACCGCGGCGGCCTGGGCACGGACGAACGCGTCGCGATCGCCGAGCAGCGGGACCACCGGCTGCGCGGTCTGCTGCCCATACATGCCGCGCCACGCGGTCACGGCCGCGCCGCGGACGCCGGCGTCGGGATCGGCCAGCGCGGTGACCAGCACGTCGTTGCCGCGGGGGTGCCCCATGTAGCCAATGGCGCGGACCACGGCGAGCCGGGCCTCGACGCCGAGGTCGGTGCGGTGGATCGCGGCGCGCAGCGGCGCGATCGCCGACAGCGTGCGGTTCCGGCCCAGGAAGTCGGCCGCGTTGCGGACCTTGGTCGTGTCGCCGTGCGGCAGGTCGGCGACGAACCCGTCGACCAGCATGTCGCGGAGGCCCGGGCGGCGGCTGAACCACCACGCGGCGACCTCGCGGACGTCGTACCGGGAGTCCTCGGTCAGGGCGGTGACGAGCGGGACGCAGTCTTCGCAGATCAGCGACTCGGTGCGCTCGAGCTCGGCGGCGATCGCGTCGGGCGAGCCCGACGCCACCGCGGCCTGGATCTTGTCTGCGCTGCCGCCCTTGCCGGCGAGCGCCGGCGAGCTGAGCGCGAGGAGGCCGACCGCGGCGACCTGGATGGCAATGTTCTTCATGGTCATTCTCCGGGTTTCGCGGTTGCGCTCAGGGGGTGTTCAGCGGGCTGTTCTCGCGGGAATAGAACTGCACGCCAGCGTCGGCAGCGGCGATCAGCTGGTAGAACTCGGTGGGCGTCAGATCGGCGCCCTTGCCCGTCATGTGCGGCGTGGTCGCGAACGCCCGGACGGTGGTGTCGATCTTCGGGAACACCTGCGTCGGGTTCAGCAGCTGGATCGCGATCGAGCCGTGGGCATCGAGCGGCTTCAGGTACACCTTGTAGTCGGCGCTCAGCGTGAAGCCGCCGCGCTCGATCGCCTCCATGTCCAGGCCGGCCATGGTGACGTACGAGGTCGAGAACGCGCTGCCGCCTGCGACCACCGCGAACTCGGCGGGCACCGGGTCGCCCTTGAGGTTGAACCGCCAGGTCAGCGTCTGGTTGGTCTTGGTGTTGGTGATCGTGTACGACGGGTTGGCCGCGGTGGCCGAGCCGTCGTGACAGCTGATGCACTTGGTATCGAACATCCGCTGGAGGTGCTTGTCCCACGCGACGCCGACGACGTCGGTCGGGTTCACCGGCGCCATGTTCAGCCGCTCGCTGCGCTTCTTGTCGCTCATCAGCTTGGTCGCGCCGGCCGCGAAGCCGTCGAGCAGGCCGGGCGTGACGTTGGTGGTCTTGGTGCGGTCCTCGTGGCAGCCGCCACAGATCCGGGCCTCGCCGGGGCGGCCCGAGATCCAGACCGGCTCGCCGAACACCGACATGCCGAAGATGTCGACCGCCTGCAGGTGGACCGGGATGTTCGCGGGGATCGTCGCCGACCACGAGCCGTCGAGCGCCACCGGCGCGACGCCCAGGAGGGCCGCGCCCTCGTGCATCGTGTTGCTGAACATCGGGGGGCCCTCCTCCGACGAGAAGCCCTCGATCGCGCGCACGCCGTAGATCTCGCCCTGGGTGCCGGGCGCGTGCGCCTTGAACGTGTGCAGCGACGAGTCGTAGACGTTGAGCGAGCCGACCAGCACGCTGCCGCCCAGCCGCGCGTCCGGCGCCGATTCGATGATGGGGGGAGCCGTGCGAGTGGCGAGCGGCCGCGCGGAGATATCCCACATGTCGGGATCGTCGAGGATCGGGCGGCGCTGCTGGTGCTCGCTGTCGTACAGGTAGATTCCGAAGTTCGCGAACAGCCCTGCCTGCGCCAGCGCCTCGGACTCGACGAAGCCATCGGCCCACGACACCAGCAGATCGGGCTTGTCCTTGGCGTTGAGCGGGAACGCGTCGTAGTAGCGGCCGATGGTGTCGGCCGACGGCTCATTGCCCGTCGGCACGTCCGGGGTCAGCGCCCGGAACGTCGAGTGCGCCTCGGACTGGTTGTTCGGCGCGCTGACCACGCCGTCGTGGTTCTCGGCGTCGCCGAACCGGACGTCGATGATCGCGCCCGCCTGGATGGTGCGATCGCGCGCGGTCGCGATCGCGACGACTCGGCCCGGGCTGATCTCGCGCGCCTTGAGGTGCGAGTTCGCCGCGCCGTTGCCCTCCTTGCCGAAGCCCTCGCGCAGCACCTCCATGTCCGGGTCGATTTTCATCAGGTTGGCCTCGTTCGTGGTCCCGAGGTGATCCCACTGGGTGAAGATCACGCGGCCGTCGGACATCAGGCTGGGGAAGCTGCGGTGCGACAGGTTGCGCGCGCCGAGCTCCAGGCCGGTGCCGTCGATGTTGACCCGGCCGAGCTGGCTGGTGGTCGCGCGCTCGTACTCGTCCTCGTGCTGCTTGACATCCGTGTCGACCCGCTCGTTGGTCATGAACAGGATGCGATTGCCGGGCAGGAAGATCGGCGACACGAAGTCGTTCAGCGGGTTCGTCGCGACCTGGGTGATCTTGCCGTCGGACAGCTGGAGGAGGTACAGCCCGTAGGTCGGATCCGAACCGCGCCGCGCCGAGAACACGACCGTCCTGGCGTCGAACGACAGGTCGTAGGCCGCGATGTCGACGTCCTTGAAGTCGGGATCCTGGCCGCAGCAGATCGGCGTCACCGTGCCGTTCGCGGTCGGCGGCTTGAGCTGGACCAGCCGCGCCCCGGGCTTGTACGAGTTGTACTCGAAGACGTTGCCGACACCGCGCTTGGGGCGCTGCAGGATGATCAGCGAGTCGACGTTGCTCAGCGGACCACCGCTGTCGCCACCGCCGCAGCCGAGCGCGCCGAGAGTGAACAGCGCGGCGCCGATCGCGATGCTCTGGATGTGTTGCTTCACGGACATGCCTCCTCGAACGAGTGATGGGGCGGAGTACAAGCGCCGCGCCAACTCGTAACCAGAACGATTCCAGAGCGTTGTGCCGAACACGATCCACCGCGCTCGCAGGGCTGCCGCCCCCTATGGCCGCAGACCTGGGGGTAGAAAGCCACAAGCTCCGTGCCACGTTCGGCGACCTCCACGCACACCGCACCCTGCGCCCCCGACCGCGCCGGCGCGCGGGTCAGGCGAGCGACGTGAGCTCGGCGAGCAGCTGCAGCGCCTCCAGCGGCGTGAGCCGGTTGATATCGATCGCGGCGAGCCGGGCGAGCACCGGAGATGGCGGCGCAGCGGGCAGCAGCGAGAGCTGGCGCGAGCTGCCCAGCCCCAGCGCCTGCGAGCCGCTCTCGAGCTGGCCCATGATCTGGCGGGACCGGGCGATCACCGAGCGCGGCAGGCCCGCGAGCCGGGCGACGTCGATGCCGTAGCTCTTGCTGGCGCCCCCGGGGACGACCCGGCGCAGGAACACGATCTCGCCCTTGTGCTCGCGGACCGCGACCGAGACGTTGCGGACCCGCGGGCGGCTGTCGGCGAGCGCGACCAGCTCGTGGTAGTGGGTGGCGAACAGCGTGCGCGCGCCGATCGCGTCGTGCAGGAACTCGGCGACCGCCCACGCGATCGACACGCCGTCGAACGTCGAGGTGCCGCGGCCGACCTCGTCGAGCACGACCAGCGAGCGCCGGGTCGCCCGGGCCAGGATCGCGGCGGTCTCGCGCATCTCGACCATGAACGTCGAGTCGCCGCGCGACAGGTTATCGGCGGCGCCGACCCGGGTGAACAGCCGGTCGCACACGCCGACCTGGGCGGCCTTCGCCGGGACGAAGCCGCCGATCTGGGCGAGCAGGACGATCTGGGCGACCTGGCGCATGTAGGTCGACTTGCCGGCCATGTTGGGGCCGGTGATCAGGACGAGCTGCTCCGCGGCCGGATCGAGCCGGACGTCGTTGGGCACGAAGCTGCCGGCCGGCAGCATGGCCTCGACCACCGGGTGGCGGCCGTCGGTGATGTCGAGCACCAGGCCGTCGTCGACGATCGGCCGGCAGTAGCCGCGGCGGGCGGCGACCGCCGCGAGCGAGCCGCACGCGTCCAGCACGGCGAGCGCGGCGCCGGCAGCGGCGATCTGGCGGGCGCGCTCGGCGACCGCGGCGACCTCGGCGCGGAACAGCTCGGCCTCGCGGCTCGCGAGCGTGTCCTCGGCCGTCAGCACCCGGCGCTCGAGCTCGGCGAGCTCGGGAGTGACGAACCGCTCGCCGGTCGCCACGGTCTGCTTGCGGATGTAGTGCGACGGGACCTTGGCGAGGTGGGTCTTGGTGATCTCGATGTAGTACCCGAACACCCGGTTGTAGCGGACCTTGAGGCTCGAGATCCCGCTCTGGCGCTGCTCGCGGTCCTCGATCGCGAGGATCTCGTCCTTGCCGCCGTCGGCGAGCCGGCGCGCCTCGTCGACCGTCGCGTCGTGGCCGGTCCGGATCACCGGGCCGTCCTTGAGCAGCGACGGTGGCTCGTCGACCAGCGCGGCGGCGAGCCGCGCGGTGAGCGCGGGGAGCGCGGGATCGACGCACGGCGCAAGCCCCGGCGAGAGCCCCGATGCCGCCCGGGATCTGGCGCCCGGACCGGAGCCCGGCCCAGAGCCCGGACCGGAGTCGGGATCGAGCAGCGCCGGCAGCTCGCCCAGCGGATCCTGGCCCGAGCGGACCAGCGCGATCAGCTCGGGCAGCGCGGCGAGCGCATCGCGCAGGCGGCCGAGGTCGCGCGGCGTGGCGACCCCGAGCATCGCCTTGCCGGCGAGCCGCTCCAGGTCGGCGATCCGCGACAGCGCGCGGCGGATCGCCTCGCACAGCGCCGGGCGCTCGACGAGCCACGCGACCGCGTCCTGGCGGCGGCGGATCTGCGCGACGTCGACCAGCGGGTACAGCAGCCAGCGCCGCAGCAGCCGGCCGCCCGGCGCGGTGGCGGTGTCGTCGATCACGTCGAGCAGCGAGCCCTGCTTGCGCCGGCCGATCAGGGTCTCGGTCAGCTCGAGGTTGGCGATCGCGGCCTCGTCGAGCACGACCGCGTCGCTCGGCCGGTACAGCTGGAGCCGCACGACCGGCAGCGCGCCGGTCGGCTGGGTCGCGCGCGCATACGCGACGACCGCCGCGGCGGCCCGGATCGCCAGCGCGCCGTCCTCATCCTCGCCTGTGCCGGCTGGGACGAGCGCGCCGAGCTCGCGGCGGGCCGCGGCATCGTCGGGGATCTCGGCGGCGTTCCACGCCACGCGGTAGCGCGCCCGGATCACCGCGAGCGGCCCGCGCTCGGGGTCGGCGAGCAGGCCGGGCGCGGCCAGCACCTCGCGCGGCGCGACCCGGACCAGCTCGTCGAGCACCGCGGAGACCGGCAGCTCGGTCGCGCACAGCTCGCCGGTGGTGGCATCGAGGTACGCCAGGCCGACCGGCGGGTCCGCACCGGGCGCGGAATCCTCCGCGTCGCCGCTCGCCTCTCCGGGCGCGACCCCCGCGGCGCCGGGCGCGACCCCCGCGGCGCCGGGCGCGACCCCCGCGGCGCCGGGCGCGACCCCCGCGGCGCCGGGCGCGACCCCCGCGGCGCCGGGCGCGACCCCCGCGGCGAACGAGGCAGCCCCGCTCGCGGCGCCGGACCGCGCGGTGCGGCCACCGCCCCGCGCGCGCGCCGGATCGGGCGATCGCGCACCCGGCGGCGCCGGCCGCGGGCCCGGGACCAGCGCGGCGAGGTAGCGCGGCACCTTGGGCTCCAGCACGTCGTCGTCGAGCACGATCCCCGGCGTCACGATCCGCACGACCTCGCGCTTGACCAGGCCCTTGGCGAGCCGGGGATCCTCGACCTGCTCGGCGAGCACGACCTTGTGGCCGAGCTCGGTGAGCTTGGCGATGTAGACCCGCGCCGCGTGGTGCGGCACGCCGCACATCGGCACCGCGTCGTCCCTGCCCTTGTCGCGCGTGGTCAGCGTGAGATCGAGGAGCCGCGCGCCGATCACCGCGTCCTCGAAGAACATCTCGTAGAAGTCACCGAGCCGGAACAGCACGAGCGCGTCGGGGTGGCGCTCCTTGATGTCCAGGTACTGCCGCATCAGCGGCGTCTCGGCCGGGTTCCGGGCGGTCACGGCGAAGCGATATCACGCCGATCCGACACCGCCCCGGCCGCGCGCCGGACCGGGAGCCACCACGGGCGCCGAGCCCGGCGGCGAGCCAGCTGCCCGATCGCCCGACTCCGCGGCGCGGTGCGGCGGCAGGTTCTGGCTGACGCCTGCACCGAGGTTGGCGCCGGCATCGAACGCCTGCGAGACTCCCTCGCGCCACTGGCGGAGCTCGACGCTCGGCGGCCCGTCGCCGGCGGGCGGCTGGATCAGCACGAACGTGAAGCTGCGGCGCAGCCCGGGCCGGGTCGCCGGCAGCCAGGTCCCGGCATTGACGTACAGCCCGCCGCTGCGCAGCTTCTGCCACCGGGGATCGTGGGTGTGGCCGAACACGACGACCGGCGCATCGACCAGCGTGCGCAGGCGCTGCGGCACCGCGCGCATCGGCAGCTGCGAGGTCACCATGTGCACGCCGAGCCAGCGCGTGATGGCGGCCGCGCCGGCGATCACCGCGCCGGCGCCGACCAGCGCCCAGGCGAGCGACGCGAGCACGAGCAGGAGCACGACCGCGACCGCGCCGCCCAGCCCGAGCCCGAAGCGATCGAGCGCGA
>JBGQCL010000003.1:0-78471 GCA_041495365.1 Kofleriaceae bacterium
AGTAGATCGACGCGGTAGCGGCCCTCCTGCTCTCTCAACACGTCGCGCGTCAGCTCGAGCGTTGACAAGACGCGTCGCCTCGCTTCGAGGACGTCCGGTGTAAGATCAGCGGGAAGCTCCAGCTTCGGACGCCGAGTATCTGCCACCCGAGCAAGTAAAGGCGCTGTGGAGCGGTCGCGCAAAGGAGTGGACGTCGCTGAAGTTCGCGGACGACGATCCGGCGCGGATATTCGTAACACCGTCGACGATCAACGAGAATCCACGCACAAGCGCCGAGGACGACACGCGCGCCGCGTTGATGATCGCGCGCGACGACACCCATAAGTGGAATATCGGGTTTCGCACCTCGGTCCACATCGAACAAGGGCGGCTCCATGCCGCTCCGTCGTCGCAGCCGGCTGTCGAAGGCATCGGGCTGGCGTCGCGCCTAGATCGAAGCTCATTCCGGTAAAGGACGTGTGGCAAGCGCGCATGGAGCGCTCGATCCGGTAGCAATCCGACTGCGCCTGCAACCGTGCGGCCGCGACGCGCGTGATCCGGCCGAAAGGAGCCCACCGGTGCAGAGGCGCGGTTCAGCTACGCCGGAGCCATGGCGCCCTTCTTGAGCAGTTTGGCCGCGACGCGGAACAGATCCGGCATGTCGAGCCGTTCGTCGCGACGACGCATCATCACACCGATGCGTTCCATCGCCAGATATAGTCCCGGCTCGTCGGCGCGCGAGTCAGCGGATGAGCCGGGCGGGAATGGCGGCAGGTAGCCTTGACGCTCCGCGTCCTCGAACGCTCCGCGCAGCGTGCCCGCCCTCTTCCAGACCGCGAAGACCTTCTTTTCTTCCTGCGGTAGCAGCAACCCGTCGAGCGGCGCGAGCACTCCCTTGATCCAGGGGAACTCCTGATGGAGTTGATCGACGCGTGTCCTGGACGCCGCGCGCAGCCCATGGCGAATCCCGTCTGGTGTGATGGCGCGCCTGGGAAGGGCGACACCGTGCTGCGCGGCAGCGATCATGAGACCGAGGAAGCTCCGCGGGGTGACTTCCTCGAAGGCATCGCCAAGGTGGCTGATGGGCCAGTCGTACGTCTTGCCCTTCTTGTGTCCGAATTTTCCGTCCCCCATGAACGGCCCGGCCAGCGCGCTCATCAGGCTGACCTGGCTTGCCCGATCGTGCGCGAGCGGCCATTGCCGCGTCCGGATCTCATCATCCTTCGCCGACGGCAGTCGCAGCGTGCCCAGGATCGCGCGTAGCGCGGCGCCCGCCTCTCCCATGGCGAGTCGAGAGAAGAACAGACCATACAGATCTTCGGTGGACCACATCAACCTGACCGCGCCCGTTCGTTGCTTAGGGAGCTCGACGAACCGAAGCGCATCATCGTTGAGTTGATCCGGGCGCAGGAACAGCTTGAGCTTGACCGCCCGATAGACTCGCATCGCCCACGTCACCTCGAGGAGGGCTTCCGTGAGCAGCCGGCGGCGCGGCCAGGTCGTGGCGACGGTATCGAGCGCGTCGTAGACCACGAGCAAGATCTGGCCCTTCGCGCTCAACGCTCGCTCGACGTCGGCGAGCGTCTTTTCGCGCGCCTCAATATCGCGGGCCGCGATCAGCATGTCCTGCAGCCGGGCCGGCTGCTGCTCGTCGGTCGCGGTCACCGCGTTCAGGATCGTGGCCCACCAGAAGGCGCGCGCTTCCTCACGACTCGCATCGGGGCTTACGCACGCATCGAGCCGCTCCTGATCAATACCGCCATCCGGGCCGGCAAGCCCGGTATAGCCGAAACGCACCTTCAGGTTCGCGAGCCCTAAGCGTGGATAGGCATGCGCCGCCACGCTCCGCAGCGCCGGTTGCAGCAACACGCCGGACCAGAAGCTCTTGCCAGTCCCGCGTGCTCCAACCACGATCGGCGACGATGTATCGAGCGCACCCGCGTGGTTCTCGGGTGAGAACATCTCCTCGATCGTAGGGCGATGGGTACCGATCGCATCGGTAGCAACGTCGGCGGGGAACGCTGCGATGGCCTTGCGAACGGCAGCGAAATCGGAGCTCGATGACACCTACGTCCCCTCCTCATCCATGCCGAACGACGACTCGACGCGCTCGATCAGCTGCTGGAATGCCGCGAGGTAGACGGACTCCGACAAGAGGTCGCGTCTTCGCATCGGATCGAAGCGCTGGAACCGCGCATCGTCGAGCACCGCCACAGGCTCGCGAATCGACCAGTCGGCGGCAAACAGCTCCTCGTCGGATATGTCGTCGCTCCAGGGCACGTCCTTGAACGACGGCCCAGCCGGCAGCGGCACGGGAGCCGCATCGGCCTGTGGCGCCGCCGGTGGCGAAAACCCCGCTTCCTCGAATAGCACCCGGCACTGCTCTGCGAATGCTTGTCGCTGTTCCGCGTCCACAGGAGCCTTGCCTTGGACCATCGTGAGCCGTTCTGTCCACTCGGGACGCTCTCCGGCGGACAGGAAGCGCGCCAGGTGAGCGAGCAGCACAGCATAGCCTCGGAACGTCTGCGGCTCGTCTAGGCCGAACAGAAACACCTCGGCGCCCAGCCCCAGGATCGCCGACGCCGACGTTTCGTGGAGGCCGGCGCGAGCGTCGATCAGGATCGCGTCGTATCGTGTGGGGTCGGCGTACCCGTCGATAATCACGCGAACCTGATCGAGGATCGTCGCGACCGAGCCATCAGACCGGATGTCCTCGGCGTACGCCCGCGCTAGCTTGGCGAGCACGTCTGCCGGATGCTCGATCGAGCGGCGACCGAATGCCGGAATGACGTCGATCCGCCCACCCTTGTGCGCCAGCGCTGAAGGGCCGACCATGTCCGCCATGAACGCCGCGTCGAGGCCGGAGATGTTGTTCTCCACCAGCGCATCGAGGATTCCGAACGGAGGAAACGTGTCCTCCGCGAGCAGCGTCCAGGCGAGCCCCGGCGCCTCAAGATCGAGATCGACCGCGAGCACGCGCTTGCCGCGCGACGCCAGATGTGCCGCAACGACCGCCAGCGCGGTCGAGCGACCCACACCGCCCTTGAGGCTAGCAAATACGAAGCGCGGCGGTGGCGGTGCCGGCGGCGCCGGTGCGCGAAGCCAGTCGCCGCCCACGAACCTCCGATCGACGAACCGGACTCGGCGCGGCCCTACCATGACTCGCAGCGCCGAAGGATCCTCCAGGACCGACGCAGTGCTGAAGTCGTCATTATCGGCGACCGGACGATCGGCACGCGCATACCCACCCAGCGCTGCCACCAAGTCGCCGGCCAAACGCTCGATCACGGCTTCAGGAAGCTTTCGCGACGTGAAGAACGCGAGCCTGCCGAACGCGTCACGCAGCACCGCGCCGTCCTCAACCGCGTCGCCGCCAAGCTCCGCCGCGACGATCGCGACCAGCGCGGGCAAGCTGTCGTCGAAGCGAGTCACACCGGTCATGTGCCCATCGCGCTGACAGCGCGCCTCGCTTGCTCGGCCCACTTGTCGATCCACTCATCGCGAATCTGCCTAGCGTCGGCATAGCGCATGTGGATATCCCAGTTGTTCATGAAGGAATCATCCGCGACAAACCTCGCGAGCGTGTGGCCGCGCCGCCCCTGAAGCGCGGTACGGAGGATGGTGCGCAACTCCGGGAAGTGCTTATAGAAGGCGTCGTTGAGGCGCGGTCCCGAGTCCTGCATCATCGCCTTGATGGCGCACTCGGCAGCGATCCCATAGAGGTACCCTGCGACGCCCCGGTGCGCCCCGGGACGAAGTGCGTCGGCCGCCTGAAGATGACGACGAGCGGCGCTCGTCATGTCATGGGTGAAGGCCATCGAGACCGACGTACCCTACCTCGAAATGCCTGGCCCGTCGAAGATCTCGATGGTTTTTGAGGTCGTAGCGGCGGAGATCACCCTGGGAGAAGCCGAGCCGTGCGCCGAACTGCCAAGGCTCAGTCGAGGAGGCGGACGGGGTCGAACGTCCGGGCGTTGTCGGGCAAGCCGCGGAACATCGTCTGCCCGGCTAGATCTTCGACGCGGGCCGCGTGCGTCGACAAGGGGCGCAGGCGTCGGCGATCGCGGTGTGCGCGCCGCGGGATCGCCGGCGGCGTCGAGCACGAGCGCCCAAGGCGAACAGCGGCAGCGACTTGGCCTGCGGGTGGTCGTAGCGTCCGGGTGTTTCACATCTCCGATCTACACATGCGGAGCGTGGATGGCCCGCAGGCCGATCGGGCGAGGCTGGAGGCCGCGTCGCGGTGGCGCGTCCTGGGCGAGAAGTGGTCGGCCAACCTCGCCGCGATCCGCGAGGACGGAACGCCGGTCGAGCTGGTCGTATTCACCGGGGACCTTGGCGACTGGGGGCATCCCACCGACTATCCGCGTGCGCTCGCGTTCCTCACGCAGACGTGCGAGGTGCTCGCGGTCCCGATCGAGCGGCTGTTCGTGATCCCCGGGAACCACGACATCGATCGAACGGTCCAGCGCGCGGCGTGGGAGTCGCTGCGGCGCGACGTCGCCAGGGACCCGCATGCGTGGTCGAGATGGCTGGCGGGGGAGGATCGGCGCGCGCTGCGCGGTGACGACCGCCGCGATCAGATCTGTGGGACTGCAACGGCGGGTCGAACCAGCAATGGCGCCTGCCGTAGCGTGGCGAGGCAGGACGTCGGCGAGGTACTCTTGTGGATCGACGCCGGCAAGCCGGCAGGAGCCGAGAATCGAGTAGGCGATCGCGGCACGGTCACCGCCCGGGTCGGCCCCCGCGCGAACAAGAAGTTCTTGCGTGTGTCCGACGCCACGCCGGCACGAGACATTCAGGACATGCGCGCCTTGCGCCAGCTCGCGGTGCGGACCCTGATCCAGGGCCGGCCGATCATGAGGCAGCACCAGGTGCTCTCGATCGACGACTGGCACGCCCTGCTCGCGGCGTCGTGACGCCGGCCGAGGCGAGCGGTCCTGCCGCGCGGCCCCCGGAGCTATCCGATCCCGAGCCGGGCGTTGAGCTCGGCCAGCCGCGCCCGGCTCACGCGGAGCACGGCGCCGCTGCACAGCCGCAGGCTGGAGTCTCCGGACGGCTGCGGCTCGATCGCGGCGACCCGAGCGAGGTTGACGATCGCCGAGCGATGGATCCGGCAGAACCGCGCCGGATCGAGCACCTCCTCGAGCGACTGCATGCGCTCGCGGTGGAGCAGCGCCTCGCCGGCGACGTGGATCTCGGCGTACGGGCCGCTCGCCGCGATGTAGTCGATCTCGGACACCGCGACGATCCGGATCTCCTTGCGCTCGCGGACCGCGATCCGCTCGATGAACTGGGCCGGTGCGTGCGGGGCCAGCTTGCCGTCGGTGGCGGCCAGCAGGTGGAGGAGCTGGGTGCGCAGCTCGTCGGTCGTGCGCAGCCGGATCAGCTCGTGCGCGCGGCTCGCCGCCTGATCGAACCGCGCGTCGTCGAACGGCTTCATCAAATAATCGACCGCCGCGAGCTCGAACGCGCGCAGCGCGTAGCGATCGTGGGCGGTCACGAAGATGACCGGCGGCATCCGCTCGGCGCCGATCGTGCGCACCACGTCGAGCCCGGTGAGCTCGGGCATCT
Organism: Kofleriaceae bacterium; assembly: GCA_041495365.1. Lineage (GTDB taxonomy): Bacteria > Myxococcota_A > Polyangia > Haliangiales > Haliangiaceae > JABFXX01. The sequence goes on from JBGQCL010000003.1 coordinate 5,551, forward strand.
GGACGTCGAGCAGCACGAGATCCGGAGCACCGGTCAGGATCGCCTCGATCGCCTCGCGGCCGTCGGCGCTGGTCCCGGCGAGCTCGAGGTCGGGCCGCCGGGCGATCAGGTCGATCAGCCGCCGGCGCGCCGGCTGCTCGTCGTCGACGACCAGCACGCGCAGCTTCACGCGTCGGCCTCGTCGTCGAGCGTGCGGTACGGGAGCTCGACCACCGCGACCGCGCCGCGCTCGCGGTCATCCGCGAGCCGCAGCGCGCTGCGGCCGGGGTAGAGCTGCGCGAGCCGCGCCGCGGTGTTCGACAGCCCGATCCCGTCGCGCGCGGTGGGATCGAGCCCCGGGCCGTTGTCGCGCACCGTGATGTGGAGACGGTCGCCGCAGCGCTCGATGCGGAGCTCGAGCGCGCCGGGGCCGCGGATCCGGCCGATCCCGTGCTCGATCGCGTTCTCGACCAGCGGCTGGAGCACGAACGCCGGGACCCGCGCATCGTCGAGCCCGTCCTCGATCGCGAACGACGTGGTCAGCCGATCGCTGAAGCGATGCTTCATGATCTCGAGGTAGCCGCGGATGAACTGCAGCTCGTCGGCGAGCCGGACCTCGGGCTGCTGCGCGACGTCGAGCGTGCGGCGCAACAGCTCGCTCAGCCGGGCGACCACGGTCCGCGTCGCGGCCGGGTCGCTCTCGACCAGCGCCGAGATCGTGTTCAGCGTATTGAACAGAAAATGCGGGTTGAGCTGCATCTGCAGCGCGTGCAGCCTGGACTCGGCGAGCTGGACCTCGATCGCCGCGGCGCGCGCCTGCTGGGCCTCGCGCTGCAGCAGGTAGCGGCGCGCCAGGCCGGCCGCCAGCACCGCAGCGAACAGCGGGAGATCGAGCGTCATGTAGTCGGCGATCTGGGTGAACGATGCGCTGCATACGACGCCGGCACGGTGCTCGAAGCCGTGGAGGAGCGCGCGTGACGTGCTCATCGCGGCGCTCAGCATCAGCCCCCACGCGATCGCGCGCGCGACCCGGGCCGGCCGGACGTCATCGCCGAGGTCGCGCGCGATCCGGAAGGCCAGCGGGGTGACCAGCGCCCACGCCGTGCAGATCATGAACTGAGCGAAGATCGGCCCCCACCAGGTGAAATCGTCGTGGCTGTCGAAGAGGTTGAAGAAGACGAGGTGCCCCGCGCTGCTCAGCGCGGCCACGCCCCACCACACGATCAGGATCCACCGCGACAGCATGCGGGGCGTGGGCAGGCTCGGAACCGCGACGGTCAGCACACCGGACACCATACTCAACGCCGCCGGTGGCGGTCCAGGTATGACCTGAACGGCCGCCCGGCGCCACGAGCCGCGGTCCCCGCGTCACGAACTGTGATCGACCGCGCTACGGGCGTTACCGATCCAGCGCGGGCGCGCCGCGCGCCGGAAGCCGCGATCCGTGCCCGCGATCCTGCGACCGGTGCCAGACTCCCGGCGCAAGCACCTCGCATCGCGCAGCCTCGCACCGCAATGCCGCTTCATTTCGCCCGCATCGCGGTCCCGATCTTCCTCCTGTCGGCGCCCGCCGGTGCGCGCGAGACCCGGCAGCTCACCGCGGTCCGCGTGGGCCCCGGAGCGATCCGGGTCGATGGCTCGCTGGACGACCCGGGCTGGGCGGGCGTCGCGTTCACGGCCGGGTTCCTCCAGAAGCGGCCGGTGGACGGCGCGGCGCCTTCGCAGCCGACCGAGGTGGCGGTCGCGTTCGATGACACCGCCGTGATCGTCGGTGTGCGGCTGACCCAGCGACCCGAGACGATCCGCGCCGGCCTGACCCGGCGCGACACCTTCAAGGATCGCGACGCGATCGCCGTGTCGCTCGACACCTACGGCGATCACCGCACCGCGTACACGTTCGGCGTGACCGCCGGCGGCACCCGGTTCGATCACTACCACGCCGGCGATGACGAGACCGACATCGACCCGTCGTTCGACCCGGTGTGGGAGGCAGCCACGGCGCGCGGCCCGACGGGATGGACCGCCGAGCTGCGGATCCCGTTCTCCCAGCTCGTCGCGCTGCCGCAGGTGCCTCAGCGCTGGGGGATCAACGTCACGCGGTGGATCGCTGCGACCGGCGAGCAGGTGTACTGGCAGTTGATCCCCAGCGACGCCACCGGCTGGTCGTCGGGCTTCGGATCGCTGGTCGGGATCGACGGCGTCGAGCTGCACCGCCGGCTCGAGCTGCTGCCGTTCGTCGCGACCGACGCGACGCTCGGCGCGCGGCGCGCCGTCGGCGTTCGGCTCGGCGCCGATCTGAAGGCGCCGGTCGGCCGCTCCGCGACGCTGCAGGCGACGGTCCTCCCCGACTTCGGCCAGGTCGAGGCCGATCCTGCCGTGCTCAACCTGACGACGATCGAGACCATCTTCGACGAGAAGCGGCCGTTCTTCGTCGACAGCCGCCGGATGTTCGAGGGCGGCTCGATCGACGCCGACACCCGCTACTTCTACACCCGGCGGCTCGGCGCGATCCCGCGCCAGACCGCCGGCGATGCGCCCGAGGGAGCGCCGACCACGGCCGCGATCCTGGGCGCCGGAAAGCTGTTCGGCCGCACGCTGTCGGGCCTGTCGGCCGGCGCGCTGGTCGCGGTGTCGGATCGCACCGAGGCCGCGGATCACACGCCGCTCGCCCCGCTGACCGCGTTCGGGATCGCGCGGGCCCAGCAGCAGCTCGATCGCCGCGGCTCGACGATCGGCGTGATCGCCACCGGCGTCGAGCGCCGGTTCGCGCCGGACGACCCGCTGGCGACGCTGCTGCCTCGGGCCGCGTTCGCCGGCGGCGCGGACTGGAAGCTGCGGCTCGGCGACGGCGGCGGCGAGCTGAGCGGGGACGTCGCGGCGTCGCGGGTCGCCGGCTCGCACGACGCGATCACCCTGGTCCAGCAGGCGCCGGCGCACTACCTCCAGCGGCCCGATCGCAGCGCCGGCTCGCTCGACGCGATGCGCACCTCGCTCGCCGGGCTGCGGGGCGCGATCCGGTTCGATCAGCTCGCCGGTGCGCACTGGCTCGGCTCGGTCGAGGCCAGCGCGATCTCGCGCGGGTTCGAGCTCAACGACGCCGGCATCCTGCAGGTCGCCGACCGCCTCCATGGCGAGGCCGCGCTGACCTATCGCGACAACCACGTCGCCGGGGCGCTGCGCCGCTACCAGCTGTCGCTGATCGGCGGCGAGCAGTGGAACCTCGAGCGCACGCGGGTCAACGCGCGCATCATGTTCAACACCACGACGGTGTGGCGCAACGACTGGCAGGTCGACACCCACGCGCACCACGAGCCGCGGGCGGTGAGCGACCAGCTGACGCGCGGCGGGCCGCTCATGGCCACCCCGGGCATGTTCGACGGCTCCGTGAACGTCAGGAACAGTCCGGCGAGCCATCTCCGCTACGGAGGCCAGCTGTTCGGGGTGGCCGACGGGCTCGGCCGCCGCACGCTCGAGCTCTCGGCGACCGTGGCGTACAGCTCCGACGGCCACTGGACGGTGTCGGCCCAGCCCGACCTCGAGGTCGATGCCCACCAGCGGCAGTACGTGGCCACGATCGCCGGCGGCCCCGCGGCCACGTTCGGCCAGCGCTACGTGTTCGGCGAGCTGCGCCGCAACACCGCGTCGCTGCCGGTCCGGTTCGGCTACGCGTTCACGGCGAACCTGACGTTCGATCTCTACGCCGCGCCGTACCTGACCAGCGGCCGCCACGCCGGCCTCGGCGAGCTCGCGGCGCCGCGCAGCCTGCAGCTGCGGCGCTACGGCGAGGGCGGGCTGGCGATCGCGGCCGCCGGCGACGGCTACGACGTCGTCGACGGCGCGGCGCGGTTCCACCTCGCCAATCCCGACTTCGATCAGGTCGCGTTCCGCAGCACGGCGGTCGTGCGCTGGGAGTGGGCGCCGGGCTCGACGCTGTTCGTGGTGTGGCAGCAGGACCGCCGGGGCGGCTCACCGATGGGCGGCGTGGCGGGCCCGGGGCTGCTCGGCGATCTGTTCTCGGTCCCGGGCAGTCACACGTTCGCGGTCAAGCTCGCGTACTGGTCGCCGTGGCTCTAGGCTGGCTTCGGTCCAGTGGGGGCGTCGAGATGCCGCAGAGGGGCGCTTGGCCATGCCGAGCCTCGTGCGCCGTCAAGCGGGCCGCGGCACCGCACCGCGGCTATCGGCGCCAAACGGTCGGACGGTCACATCCGGCGTGCATGCCGTACCCGGCCGAAACGAGAATGAACCGGCGGTTGGCCGGCTCGATCCCTACTTTCGTTATTTGAGAGCTGTTTAGATCACGCGAACGTTTTCGGCGCGCGGACCCTTGGGGCCGCGACCTTCGTTATACGAGACCTTCTGGCCTTCGCGCAGGTCCTCGAAGCGAACACCCTCGACGGCCGACATGTGGAAAAACATGTCGGTGCCGGTGCCATTCGCGATGAAACCAAAACCCTTATCAGTCAGACGCTTGATCGTACCTTGAGACATTCGTAGCACTCCAGCAGAGATCGTTAGCTCAGCCGCGTGACCACAGCGGGCACGAGACAGAACCAGCCACTGTGTGACGCGAATTTGGGCTGGTGTCGATCGAATTCTGCGCATTTCGCCCGAGGGCAACCGCGATCGCGCAAATCTGGTCGTGTCGTATGGAGGGTGCGCGCCACCTCGGAGCTGGCTTGACACCGACCAGATCGCCAGCCTTCTCAGCAGGTTGCGCGAATCTTCACGTGGGCTGCGCCTCGCCGTGACGCCCGCCCGTACCTTCGTCGCGTCGCCTTCCACCGCGTTCCATGCAGGGACAGTGGTGCGGAAGACCTCGCTCGGCGTCGCGATCAGCTGCCACCGGCTGCCCGATGGCCGGCTCGACTGGGTGCTGTCGGCGAGCCACCCGCGATGGTCGGCCGAGACGGCGCGGCGGCTGGCCGCCGACCTGTGGCCCGGGGGCGAGGTCGTGCTCGGTCGCACGCCGGGCGTGATCCATGTGATCGCGGCGCGAGCCGATCGGGCATCAGCCTGACCTGGCCGGAGAGCCATCAGGTCGTGTAATCCGCGTTGATCGTCACGTAGTCGTGGCTGAGATCGCACGCCAGGTAGCGCGCGGTGGCACGGCCGACTCCAAGATCGATCGTCATCGTGTACGCGGGGTTCTTCATCACAGCCGCGACCGCCGCGGGGTTCCAGCCAGCGATGGCAGCGCCCCCACGGACGACCGGCACGCCGCCGATCGCAAGGGTGATCCGGTCGGGCCGGAGCTGCGCGCCGGCGTTGCCCGCCGCACACAGGATCCGTCCCCAGTTGGGATCGCCGCCGGCGATCGCGGTCTTGACCAGCGGTGAGATCGCGATCCGTCGGCCCACCGCGACCGCATCGCGCGTGTTGCGTGCACCACGTACCTCGATCGTGACCACATGATGGACGCCCTCTCCGTCGCCGATCAGCTGGTGCGCGAGGTCGTCCAGCAGATCGGTCAGCGCTGCGCCGAACGCGCGCAGCTCGCGCGCCGAGGGCTGTCCGCTACCGGCGGCCAGCACCGCCAGCGTATCGTTGGTCGACGTATCGCCATCGACCACGAGCGCGTTGAACGTGGGCTTCACCGCGGCGGCGACCAGCGAGCGCAGCGCGGCTGCCGGTACCGCGGCATCGGTGACCACGAACGTCAGCGTCGTGGCCATGTTGGGCCCGATCATGCCCGCGCCCTTGGTCGTGCCGAGCAGTCGCACCGCGCCGCGCCCCATCGTGACATCTCGAGCGGCGACCTTGGGCCGCTTGTCGGTGGTCATGATCGCCTCGGCGAAGCGGCCGAACCCATCGCGGGCGAGCGCTGCACCCGACGCTGCAATCCCGCTCGCCACTCGGTCCATCGCCAGCGGCCGACCGATCACACCGGTCGATGCGACCAGCGCGTGCCCGCCGCATGCCCCTCGCGCCAGCGCCGCCATCTGGCGGGCGTCCCGCATGCCGTTCGGGCCGGTGCACGCGTTGGCGTTGCCGCTGTTGACCACCACGCCGCAGATCCGCCCCCGGGTGCGCGCGAGGATCGTACGCGACAGCTCGACCGGCGCTGCGACGATCTGATTGCGGGTGAACACCGCCGCCGCACTCACCGGCCGATCGGCCGCGATCAGGCCGACGTCGAGGCGATTGTCATCCTTGATCCCGGCGGCGACACCTGCGAAGCGAAACCCTGAGCACACGAGATTGGTCACGCGCGGCAGGGTACCCGATCGCGCGCCGACGGCCGATGCCGGAGCGCAGGTGGGCGCTGACCTGCGCTACCGGGCTTCTTCGGCTTGCCGCGCCGCCTCGCCACAGCGCGACCCACCGCCCACCTCGCAGGCAGCGTAGACGCGCGAACCACGCGCGCGCGGGTAGTCGGGCGATAGCTCCAGGAGCCGGTCGATCGCGGAGAGCTCGCCCCGATGATCGCCGATCTGGTGGTGCGCCTGGGCCAGGTAGAACCATGCGTCGGGCTGGTACGGTGAGATCGCGGTGGCGCGCTCGGCCTGCTCGAGCCCGCCGACGACGTCGCCGCTTCGCAGCAGCGCCAGCGCCAGCGCGGTCGCGATGCGGCCCGATCGCGGATCCGTTCGCTCGGCGATCGCGAGCGCGCGGCGCGCCTCGGCCCAGTCCCCGCGACGGCCCGCCGCGATACCGACGCTCAAGTTCGCGTCGGCGTCTTCGGGATCGACCTGGAGGGCGGCCGCGAAGATCGCGTCATCGCTCCGCCAGTCGGGCAGGCGCGCCTCGAGCCTGACGAGTCCGACGAACGTCGCGATCCCGACCGCGACCGGTGCGGACAGTCGCACGAGCGAGCGTTGCGAGCTCAGGGCAACCGCGAGCAGGTCACCGACCAGCAGCGCCAGCCCGATCGAGGGAAGGTAGAAGTAGCGCTCGGGAACCTGGCCGAACTTGGCCATCGCCACGGCGGCGGGGACGAGCCCGGCAAGGAACACGGCGACGGGAACGGCGAGACGGCGGCGCCAGCCGGCCGCGGTCACCAGGGCGACGACCACTGCACCCCCGATCGCGATCCCGAGTGCGCCACCGGGGACGTAGGGATGGCCGACGGTGAGCGATGGCGGCACGACGGCGCGCACGAAGTAGATGCGGGCGGCATCGAGGAAGACGGCCGGCAGCACGTGCAGCGGGGGCAGGTCGAAGCCGGCCAGGTCGAGTGCTGCACGCGCAGCCCACCAGGCTGCCACGGCGGAACCGACCGCTACCCAGCGCGGCGCGGCGGCCGCGGGAGCCCGGCGCTCGGACCAGTCCATCACCGCGACCACCACCAGCATGGCGGCGAATCCATCCTTCGACAGCAGCCCGGCTAGGAACAGCAGGCCATACGGCGCCGCTCGGCGCATGCCCGGGCGCCACGGCAGCGCCAGCAGACCCAGGAGGGCGACGCCGCAGAGCAGCTCGTAGCGGCACGAGATCCAGGCGACGGTCTCGACGTTGTCCGGATGGAAGGTCCACCACATTGCGGCGAGGGCGGGCCCGGCCGGGCCCGAGCCGTCCCTCCGGCGACGCAGCAGCACCACGGCCAGGAGCGCGGTCGCCAGGCCGTGCAGAAGGATGTTCCCGACGTGCAACGCGCGCGGGGCCGCGCCCAGCCGGGTATCCAGCCAGTAGGATGCGAGCGCGAGCGGCCGCCAGTACGGGCTCGCCTCGAGGCGCGGGGCGGCCTGACGGTAGAGATCCGTGGCGACCGCTCGGCGCAGCCCGCCGAGGTCCTGGAGCGCCGGGCTCGGCTGCACCAGGTTGACATCGTCCCAGACCCAGCCCGATGGAATGGCTGGCAAGTACGCCGCCGAGCCGCAAAGTGCCAGAGCGGCGACGAGCACGGTTGTCCGCTGCCAGTCCTTCACGCGAACGTCTCGTCTGTCGTCGGAGTACCCGGTCGGCAGTTCGTCCGCCGGGGCGCATCAGCCGAAATCGGCGCCATGTGGTCGAGTGAACTATCTGTCTGCGCGGCGAGGAAGTTCAAGCGTCGTTTCCGCTGGCGGATCATCGTGAACGCCCTGCTTCGGTGGCTGCGGCGCGGGAGCGGAATGACCGGTGAGCGGGCTCACGTTTGTTGGCGCGAGGATGCGCGGCCGTCGATCGCGATCGGGAGGAATTAGCGACCTCGGCCGACAGTCTCGGGCTGGCTCAGTGGGACGGGTGCTCGTTGACCCCGGGAGCGCCGGCCGTGAGATCGGTAAGGCCTCTGCCGTCGTTGCCGATACGGAATACCTTGAAGCGGTAGTCCGGCGGCACCATGCGGTGGAAGTAGATGGTCTGGCCGTCCAGGCTCCAGGCCGGCTTGCTGTAGAACAGCACCTTCGTGCGATCGGGCGAGATGCGCGGCCACCAGTTCTCGTACGCCGCGTCGCTCGTCAACCGGATGCATCGGCCCCATCATCACCGCCTGGTCGCTCCGCGGATTCACCGCGACCACTCGAGCGCGGTCACGACCGGTCGCCGGTGCCGGCGTTACCCCGGACGTCGATGTTCCTTGTTCCGGCACGTAAGCTCCGTCACGAAGCGGTCGGGATCCTGGTCGTCACGTGGAGTTCAAACCGGTCCAGCGGCTCGACATTCGAAAGCAGTGACACACGGGAGACTCTGGTGTGAACCACTGGCGGAACACTGTTCCGCTGCGCCGCCGCGGACGACGCATCGCTGCGGGTGCGGCAAGGCGCCGGAAAGTGCTAAGCCTGGCCGACATGGGCGGTGCGGGGAACGAAGGCGACGCCTCGACGATCGTGGCTCCAACCGTGAACGCCAGCGACCAGGACGATCCGCCGGCTGGCGAGCCGGACCGAACGCACACCAGCGCACCGTCGACGGTCCCGCCCACCGAGGGCAAGGGCGAGGCGAGCGCGGGGTTGCGCCGCGATCCCGAGCGCTACGAGATCATCGGCGAGCACGGCCGCGGCGGGCTCGGCCGGGTGACGCGGGTGCACGACCGCGAGCTCGGCCGCGACATCGCGATCAAGGAGCTGATCAAGCGCGGCGACCGGCGCGAGGTGCGGTTCCTGCGCGAAGCGCTGATCACCGCGCGGCTGGAGCACCCTGGGATCGTACCGGTGTACGAGGCCGGGCGCTGGCCCGACGGCACTCCGTTCTATGCGATGAAGCTGGTCTCGGGCCGGCCGCTGCGCGAGCTGATCGCCGAGCGCCCGATGGACGACCGGATCGCGCTGCTGCATCACGTGATCGCGGTCGCCGACGCGATCGCATATGCGCACGGCCGCAACATCATCCACCGCGATCTCAAGCCGGCGAACGTCATCGTCGGCGATTTCGGCGAGACGATCGTGATCGACTGGGGGCTCGCCAAGGATCTGTCCGCCGTCGAGGATACGGCGATCGGCGGCGGGCCGTTCCGCACTGGCGAGGACGGCCTGACCACGACCGGTGCGGTGCTCGGCACGCCGTCGTACATGGCGCCCGAGCAACAGCGCGGCGAGCCGGTCGACCAGCGCGGCGATGTGTTCGCGATCGGCGCGATGCTGTGGGAGCTGTGCGCGGGCGAGCGGCCGGCCGACGCGCGCGAGCGCCATCGCGTGCTGCGCCGCGCCCGGATCGCCCGCGACCTCGTCGCCATCATCGAGAAGGCGCTGGCCGACGACCCCGCTGCGCGCTTTCGCGATGCCGGCGCGCTGGCCGCCGATCTCAAGGCGTTCAAGTCCGGTGCGCGGATCGCCGCGCGAAGCTACTCGCCGTTCGCGCGGCTGGTGCACGCGGTCCGCCGGCATCGCGCGCCGGCGCTGGCGGTGGCCGCCGCGCTGGTGTCGGCCGCCGCGGCGTTCGCGATCAGCGCGCGCTCGGCCCCCGACGCATGTGCGGCGCCGACGGAGCGGCTCGCGGTGGTGTGGGGACCGGCGCGGCGCGGCGCGCTGGGCGGACGGCTCGCGGCGGCCGACCCGGTGCAGGGCGCCGAGCGGTTCGCGCGGATCGCGTCGGCGCTCGACGCCGGTGCCAGCGCGTGGAGCGCGATGCACGTCGAGGCCTGCCGCGCCACGCGCGTCGAGGGCCGCCAGTCGGACACGCTGCTCGACCGCCGGATGGAGTGCCTCGACCGCTGGCTCGGTGAGCTCGGCGACACGGTCGGCGTGATCGAGCGCGCCGGCGACGCCGTGGCCGTCGATCACGCCACGCAAGCGGCGACCGCGCTGTCGCCGCTCGCGGTGTGCGCCGACCTGCGCGCCCTGAGCGAGGCGCCACCGCCGATCGATCCGGTGCGGCGCGCCACGGCCGAGGTGCTGATGCACCGCGCCCAGGAGCTCGACGTCGAGCGGCGCGCGAGCCGGCTCGACGGGCTGCCCGCGAAGGTGCGCGAGCTGGTCGCCGCCGCGCGCCCGCTCGACCACGCGCCGCTGCTCGCCGCGGCGCTCGCCGTGCGCGCCCGGGTCGACTTCGCGGTCGGCGACGAGACCGACGCCGAGGCCGCGCTGCGCGAGTTCGCGCAGGTGGCCGCGCGCGCGCGCGACGATCGCAGCGCGGCGTTCGCGTGGACGAACCTGATCACGACGCTCGGCACCCGCAACGACAAGCCCGACGCCGCGGTCGCGCTGTTCCCGACCGCGAGCGCGGCGGTGCTGCGCGCCGGCGAGCCGCCCGATCTGCGCGCCGAGCTGCTCTACGGCGAGGCCCAGATGGTCAATCGCGGGCCGCACCCCGAGGAGGCGCTCGCGATGCTCGGCGAGGCCCGCCAGCTGCTCGAGCGCGCCGGCGCGACCGTGCCGGGGTCGCCGCTCGCCAGCCGGCTGGCCGATGTGGTGTTCGAGACCGGGACGTTCCACGCACGGCTCGGCCACGACGGCGACGCGATCGCGAGCCTGCACGACGCGATCGAGCGCTGGCGCGCGCTGTACGGCAGCGACAGCCCCGACGAGGCGTTCGGCTGGCAGAACATCGGCGCGACGCAGCAGCAGGCCGGCAAGCTCGACGAGGCGCTCGCCGCGTTCCGCATCGCAGCGCGGATCCGCGAGGCGCGCCTCGGCGAGTCGGCGATGACCGCGAGCAGCCTGGTCGCCGTGGCGTCGGTGCTCAACGACCAGGGCAAGTGGGCCGATGCGATCGCCCTCTACGACCGGGCGCTGCGGATCAACCGCGCCGCGCTCCCGGCCGGCAACACGCAGATCGCCGCCGTCTTGCTCGGCCGCGCGAACACGCTCAAGCACCTCGACCGGATCGACGAGGCTGCACAGGGCTATGACGATGCACTCGCGATCTACGAGCGCGCCGGGGCGCGCAGCATCAACGTCGCGATCACGCTGTTCAACCGCGGCGAACTCGCGAGGCTGCGCGGGCGATGCGACGATGCGCTGCGCGACCACGGGCGCGCCGCGGCGATGCTGGAGCACCTGCGCGGTCCGAGCACCGATCTGCTGCTCTATCCGCTCGTCGGCGAGGCCGCCTGCCTGCTGCGCACCGCCCGCGCCGCCGACGCGATCCCACGCCTCCAGCGCGCGCTCGCCCTGCCCGCCCAGGCCGGCGATGCCGTCCAGGTCGCGCTCGCGCGTGCCTACCTCGGCCGCGCGCTCGTCGAGACCGGACGCGATCGCGCGGGGGGCCTCGAGATGATCCGCGCCGCGCGCCCCGCGATCGCCGCCGACGCCACGAGCGCCGAGGTCCTGCGCGAGCTCGACGACTGGCTCCGCAAGGTGAAATAGCGGCTTCGCCGGGCTCGAACAGCCCCCGGAAGCTGGCCACCGCGCCGGCATGACGCGCAGCGTCCACGCGTCATCGGGCGTAATCGGCCGTCATGGACCGACCCGCGTTGCGTGCCTGGCGTGACGGTCGCGGCCGGCCGTCTCGACAACCGAGCACGTCGCCCGCGGAGGTTCCATGCGTCGAGAGCGGTCCCCCGATCGAGCCCTGGGCGAGCAAGACTCGACCGACCTGCCTGGCAGCCAGCCGATCGGGCCCGGCAAGCGCACGCGGGTCGAAGGACTCGCGGTCCAGCGTCGCGCGGCGGCCGGCCCTTCCGGCACCGAGCTCGCCGCCGGGACCGGCGCCGAGGCCACGGCGCTGCTCATGATCACCGAGGACCGCACGAGCAGAACGCGCTGCTGCTGATCCAGCAGCAGGCGACGCTGCTCGCCAACCTGTCCGGGCGAGCCAACCCGTTCTCCGGCGCCACGGGTACCCAGCTGCTGGACCACACGGTGCCGCACCAGGAGCTCTGACACCCCGCGGCCGGGCGCGCTAGGATGTCCCGGCAATCAGCCCGTGAGGATCCGCGATGCGAACGAGACCACTGGGAAGAACCGGCTTCGAGGTCAGCACCGTCAGCTTCGGCGCCTGGGCGATCGGCGGCACCTGGGGCCCGGTGTCCGACGACGAATCGCTGGCGGCGTTGCGCCGTGCGATCGAGCTCGGCATCAACTTCTTCGACACCGCCGACGTGTACGGCGACGGGCGCAGCGAGCAGCTGCTGGCCCGGCTGCGGCGCGAGACCCGCGCGCCGTTCCACGTCGCGACCAAGGCGGGCCGCCGCGCGCAGCCGCATGGCGTGGCCGCCTACCAGCTCGGCAGCCTGACCGCCTACATCGAGCGCAGCCTGCGCAACCTCGAGGTCGACGCGCTCGATCTGCTCCAGCTGCACTGCCCGCCGACCGACGTCTACTACATGCCCGAGGTGTTCGACGGCCTCGATCGGCTGGTGCGCGACGGCAAGCTGCGGTTCTACGGCGTCAGCGTGGAACGCGTCGAGGAGGCGCTCAAGGCGATCGAGTACCCCGAGGTGCAGAGCGTCCAGATCATCTTCAACATGTTCCGCCAGCGCCCCGCCGATGTGTTCTTCGCGCGCGCCCGCGAGCGCAAGGTCGGCATCCTCGCCCGCTTGCCCCTGTCGTCCGGCATGCTGGCGGGCAAGCTGAGCGCGACCACGAGCTTCGCGAGCGACGACCACCGCGCATTCAACCGCGAGGGCGCCGCGTTCGACCGCGGCGAGACGTTCTCCGGCGTGGACTACGAGGTCGGGCTCGCCGCCGTCGAGGAGCTGCGCGCGCTCGTGCCGCCCGGCATCACGATGGCCCAGCTCGCGCTGGCGTGGATCCTCGAGCACGAGGCGGTCACCTGCGTCATCCCGGGCGCCAAGCGGCCGGCGCAGGTCGAGGACAACGCGCGCGCGGCGGACGTGCCGGCGCTGTCGGCGGAGCTGCGGGCCCGCATCGACCAGCTCTACCGGAGCCGGATCCGCCCGCTGGTTCACCACCGCTGGTGAGCCGGCGCTCGCGCCTGCCTCGACAAGGCCTCAGCGCTGTCCGGGGGGGCGCAGCATCGCGTCGAGGCCGCTCGCGAGCTCGCGCGCTTCCAGCTCGCTCAGGTTCGCTTCCCGATGGGCCATGCTGTACTTGATCGGCGGCATGTTGCCGGTCCGGATCGACTGCCCGGAGTAGAGCGCGAGGTCGTAGGCGCGGTTCCACTCGGAGAAGTTGACGACGCTCCGCGCGTTTTCGACATCGGCCTGGACGACCCACGAGAACGGCGCGACGTCCGCGTACCAGGGACATCTCGTCCGGTTGCTGTGGCAGTTGAAGCACGCCCGGACCGCCAGCTCGCGGGTGCGAGGCAAGTCCCACGGTGGCTCCTTGATCGTGGCCGGATTCGAATGCGTCCGGCCATAGGGGACGATCTGCATCACCACAAAGACACCGGCGATCCAGACGAGCGCCACCACGAAGCCCTTGAACCACCGCCGCACGGAAGCCTTCATACCGCCTGTGATGCCAGGATGCGGATGCCTGGGTCGTGTCACGTTGCCGCAGGCCTCGACCGCCTGGTTTCTCGCATGATCTGGCGGCCGCATCACCAGACCGGAGGCCGGAGGGGCACGGCGCGCGGTGTCATCCAGTGGTGCGCCGGGCGACCACGATGGTCGTGCCGGATCGCGACGATCTCCCCGATCACGATGACCGCGGCGATCCCCATCACGACCGTGGACTCGGCGGCGGCGAACAGGCCGCGCGCGCCGACCGAGCCGGTCAGCCAGTTGTACGTGCCATGCCACACCGCGACGAGCAGGATGCTGCTTCGCCCGCGGTTGTAGAGCCAGGTCAGGACCACCGAGCCGCCGAGCAGACCGATGAAGAACGCCGGGATCATCGCGACCGGGATCTGGCGATACGTCTCGGACAGGAAGAACGCGGGCACGTGCCACACGGACCAGATCGCGCCGACGAGCAAGCTCGAGGTCAGCGGCGACCACCGCTTCTGCAAGTGCGGCAACAGGTAGCCGCGCCAGCCGGTCTCCTCGCCAAGGCCGTTGACGAGCACGAGCAGCGCCCAGAGCCCCAGCGGGGCGGTGACGGGGAAGCCGTTGAACGCGCCGAAATCGCGCCACCCGTGCTCATGGCCGATGCCGAACGTCGCGATCATGTACCCACCGAGGGCAAGCACGAGCGCGAGCGCGAGCAACGTACCGGGGCCGATGGCCCACCACCGGGCACCGGCGCGGATCCGCAGCATCCGCGCAACCAGAGCGCGCACGCCAGCCGCTCCCGCAACGATTGCAGACGTCGCCACGGCGCCGGCAAGCGGGCCGACCAGGCCGATGAGGTAGATCGGCGCGAAGCAGATCGTGACCACACGGCCGGTGACGGCGAGCGGCACCCACGCGCCCCAGGTCGTGGCAAAGGTGATACCGAGATAGCAGGCGATCGGATGGCGGCGCAGCCAGCGCATGCTCCGGGCGCTGCATCGCTCGTGCCGCGGGTGGAGCTCCCGACGGTCTCGATTCCGACGACAAGACACTCGTGGCCGGACGCCACGCGGCTGTGCGCGCCTGCGCGACCGCGGTGCGGTCCGCCCTCGGCGCGGAGACCGGGGACGGCCGTCGCAAACCATGCGCGTTGGATCGCCAGGCGCTGCGGGCGAGCTGTGCACGCCGTGCACACCCGAGGAGCGCCTCACGCGGACCGCGCCGCATCCGCCGCGGTGGGAGGCGCGTGAGTGGCGCGCAGAGCGATTGCGCATCGGGCCGGTGTCGGGGACGCTCCAGGACGGTCTGACCAAGGAGAAGCAGATGAGGTTTCTCGGTGTGGTTCTCGGACTGACGCTGTTCACCGCCTGCAGCATGGAATTCTGTGACACCGACCCGGCGAATTCGCCCGATGTCAGCTCGGCCGAGGCAGCGCCCGCGTTCGACCTGCTGCGCGCGGGACATCACGGCGCTCGCCGCGGGACCGCGCGCGCGGTGCGCCGGGCGCTCGGAGCCGCGGCGGCGCGGCTGGCGGCGCTCCAGGCCGATACGATCGGCGACAACGCGCACAACGGCGTGGACGACGCCGATCCCGACGACGGTGGCTGGGACTTCATCATCGCGCCCACCGCGACCGAGCACTCGACCGCCGCGAGCCCGCCCAACCTGTTCGGGGCGATCGCGCTCGCCGAGTGGGCGGCGGTCGAGACCGGCAGCGCCGGCCACCGCGCGCTGGTCGCCGCGCTCGACGCCGGCCTCGGCATGCAGCACGACCCGGACGTCGACTCGGCGCCCGACTTCGTGTTCGGCGTGCTGCTCGCCGAGCTCGCGGACAACCGCGGGTTCGCCGACATCGCGCGCGCGCACTACGACGCCAAGCGCGCGTCGAGGACCGACGCCTCCGGGCTCGGCGCGCTGATCCGCGATGCGCGCCACGCGGCGAACGAGGACGGCCTGATCCCGTACGACGTGGGCTGGTTCGTGCTCGCCGCCGCGGCGCTCGACTCGGCGTTCCCGGGCGCGGGGTACGACCGCGACGCGAACACCTACGCCCGGATCGTCGTCGACGATCTGACGTCGGCGACGCCGGACTTCGACTTCCGCGACCCGGCCGAAGGGTTCCACGGCACCGGGCTGGCATGGTCGCTGGTCGCCAGCGCGTGGCTGCACGACACCGGGCTGGTTCGCGACGTGCGCGCGCAGTTGCTCGCCCGGCAGCACGCCGACGGCGCGTGGGGGTTCAACGCGGCGCAGCCCGGCGACGACCTGCAGGCGACCGCGCACACGCTGCAGACCCTGGCGCTGACCGGCCCGTCCACCGCGCCCGCCCGGCGGGCGGTGCGCCGCGCAGCGGAGTTCCTGCTCGGGGCCCAGGCGGCGTCGGGCGGCTGGGTCGACGCGACCGACCACGAGCTGCCGCTGGTCGACGCCGACATCGCGCTGGGCCTGATGCTGTCGCGGACCGAGGCCGGCGAGGACGGCCTGGTCCCGGACGCGCGGCGGTCCGCGCGCGCACCGACGACCGCCGCTCCAACCCCCGCCGCGCCCCTGCCGTAGCTCACGCGCGAGGCGCGTCGCGGTTACCCCTGGTCGGGGTCTTCCGGCCGGCGGTCAGCGTCCGGCGGGCCGGCGGGCCGGGCCGAGCGGCAGCGCCGGACGCGGCCGCCGCGGGTGTGGCGCCGGCGCGAACGGCGTGGTCGAGCTCGCCGGCACCAGCTGCCCCAGCGCCGCGCGCAGCTTGGCCTGCGGCAGCTTGCCCGGGTAATGGCTCAGGTCGTCCTGCGGGAATTGACCCAGCGCGGAGGGCGGGTTGTGACACAGGAAGCAACCGGCCTGGGTCGCGTTGGTGCCGAACGGATCGTAGCCGGTCGAGCCCGACTGCGCCCAGGTCTCCATCATGGTGTTGGCGAGGTTGGGGAACCCGACCGGCTGCTCGTACGGCAGGCTGGTGTCCTGCGGCTGGAAGATCTGGATCCGGAAGTCCTGGGTCGGCGGCGTCGTGCCGCGCAGCCACAGCGAGCCGATCATCTTGTAGTTCTGCCACACCCCCGTGCGCTGCGGCATCAGCGTCGCGTTGAGGCACGCGACGTTGCCCGCGCTGTTGGAGCTCTGCTGCGGCGGACCATCCGGCACCAGCGTGCAGTTCGCGCTGCTCGCGCCGCCGGGCGGCAGGTAGTCGGTGCGGCAGACGTTCACCGCCTGATACGTGACATTGCCGGAGCCAGTGGACTGGCCCGGGTCGGCATTGCATTGCGGGGTCTTGCCGGTGACCTCGCAGATCTGCGACGCCATCACCGCCGACCCCGCGGTCGCGGGATTGAAGAACGACCACGGCGTGCCGAGCGGCGAGACCGGCGCGACCGGCGCGTCGCCGTAGGGGTAGCAGTCGGGATCGTTGGCCGCGTGCTCGAACGACATCCAGATCCACTCGCCATGGGTCTGGGTCTTCTGCACGATGTGGAGGCCGACCAGGCCGAGGCGGCCGTTGCAGTAGAACTGCTGCGCCGGACATGCGCCCGGCGTGCCGAAGTCGCGCCACGCCGACTTGATCTCGACCGAGCCCGCCGCCGCCGTCACCGTGGTCGGCGGCAGGTACAATTGATTCGCGCAGTTCCCGATCTTGTCGGGCTTGCAGGCCGCGCTGAACAGCGCCTCGGTGTAGAGGTTCCCACCGACGATCGCATTGTACATCTCGCTGTTGAAGCGAATGTCGTAGAGCACGGTGGCGTTGTTGACGTCGAGCAGCTGGTCGTCGTCTCCCGCCTGGCCTTGATCGAGCTGCGACACCTGCAGCGCCGTGCTGCCGCCCGGGAACGCGCCGGGCTGCGGCGAGCCGTCCGGCTTGAGCGCGTTGTACCAGGGCGCCTGGTGCAGGAACAGCGGTGTGACCTGATTGCCATTGTTCGGATCCGGCTGCATCTGCGTCAGGTAGAGGAGCTGGTTCCACGAGAAGGTATGGAAGTCGCAGAACAGCTGATCGCCCGGCACGTC
Source organism: Kofleriaceae bacterium (assembly GCA_041495365.1). Classification (GTDB taxonomy): domain Bacteria; phylum Myxococcota_A; class Polyangia; order Haliangiales; family Haliangiaceae; genus JABFXX01. The sequence goes on from JBGQCL010000003.1 coordinate 23,213, forward strand.
GGTGAGGTACGCCGGGCTGGTGACGCTGATCCGCGTGCCGTCGCTGAACGCGCCGTCGCAGCGCGCGCCCGCCGCGACCGCGCTGGGGTGCGGGCGCGCCTGCGGGCCGCATGCCGCCAGGACCAGCGCCGCGAGCCATCCGTACCGCTTTGCCATGCCGTATCGTGCCGAACTCATCGTGATCGTCCCCTCCATCGGACGCAGCGTAGGTCTGCCCCACCGGCGTCACCATGACCGCCGATTACCGGCGATGACGGCTCGCCGCCGGCGACGCGCGCGCTCAGGGCCGCAGCAGATCGAGCGGCCGCGGCCGAAACCGCTCCAGGTAGCGCGGCTTGCCGGCGCCGAACGCCACCCCGAGCCCGATCAGCGCGGTGACCCCGTTGCGCGCCGGTGACCCGGTCGAGGAACCCGTGGTCCGCGCCGCGACATCGGCTGGCTCGCCGCGAGACCGCATCACGCGGACGAACAGCCGCGACTCGGCGAGCAGCGACGAGAACTCCCAGTCCGAGCCGCCGCGGATGCGGATCGCGGCGCCGAGGCCATAGCCGTCGGCGCTGTCGTCGCGGCTCCACCACGTGCGCTCGGCGATCACCTGCAGCTCGACCCCGATCTCGACGTCGCGCGGCTCGAACAGCGACGGCCACAGCCAGTCCGCGACCAGGACCCGCGCGCTGCCGGCGACGGCGAGGTTGCGGACCCCATCGTCGTCGATCGCGCGCCGCGCGGCGGCCTCGACCACCAGCCCGAGCCGGCCGGACCACCAGGCGAGATCGACCTCACCGCCGACCAGCGCGGAGCGGTGGTCCGGACCGTCGCCGTAGGTGAGCGCGCCGCCGAACATCGGTGTGCGCTCGCCCTCCGCCGCGGCGGCCCCGGTCATCGCCATCACGAGTGCGATAGCTGCGCGCGTCGCCACGCCGCGAGTATAGTCGCGGCGCGCCGGCGTTGCTAGCCTCGCGCCGGGGCGGTCAGCGAGCGAGCGCGCCGGCTCTGCGCAGCGCGAGCTCGGGGACCTGGGTTTGCCCGGAACCGACACCCGGCCCTGCGCGGTTGGCGCAGCCGACGGCACGGCGGGAGATGAAGTCCGCTATGATGGCCGCGATGGCGCGCAAGCGCAGCCCGAAGAAGGAACATACGCCGAGAGAGGGCGCGCGATGGGTGCTGTTCATGCCGACGATACCGGCGAAGCCCGCTTCCGTGCGCGTCAAGATCTGGCGCCGGCTGCAGGCGGTGGGCGCGATCGGGCTGCGCGGTTCGGTATACGCGCTGCCCAATCGCGACGAGTGCGTGGAGGTCTTCGAATGGATCAGCCGCGAGCTCGAGGAGCTGGGCGGCCAGGCGTCGATCTGCGAGGGCCGGTTTCTCGATGACTCGACCGATGACGACATCGAGCGCCGGTTCATCGACGCGCGCAACGCGGACTACGCCGAGATCGCGGCGGCGGCCCGCCAGCTGGCGCGCAAGCTGGCCGCCAGGCGGCTCGGCGGGGAGCGGATCGCGCGGATCGGCGACGCGCACGCGAAGCTCGTGCAGCGGTTCGGCGAGGTCACGGCGATCGACTTCCTGCACGTCCCCGGCCGCGAGGCCGTGGAAGGGCTGCTCGCCGCGATCGCGCGCGCGCTGCCGCGCGGCGGCAGCCGACCCGGCGAGCCACTCGGCGTCATGGCGAGGCCGACCGGCGCGACCTGGGTGACGCGCACCGGCGTGCACGTCGACCGGATCGCGAGCGCGTGGTTGATCCGGCGCTTCATCGACTCGACGGCGCGGTTCAAGTTCGTGCCGGCGAGCGGCCACCTGCCCGGAGCCGGCGAGCTTCGGTTCGACATGTTCGAGGCCGAGTTCACCCACATCGGCGATCGCTGCACGTTCGAGGTCCTGGTCGAGCGCATGGGCCTGCGCGACCCCGCGCTGGCCGCGATCGGCGAGATCATCCATGACCTCGATCTGCGCGACGACAAGTTCGGGCGCGAGGAGACCGCGGGGGTGCGCAGCACGATCGACGGGATCTGCACCGTCGCGCGCGACGACGAGCAGCGGATCGCGGCGGCATCACCGATGCTGGACGGGCTGCACTCGCATTTCTCGCTCAAGCGGCGGCGGCACCCCAACCGACCGAGCTGACCGGTCGCTGCGCTACCGGCGGCGGCCCGGCCGGGTGGACCCGGGCTCGCGGGGTCGGCGCGATCGGTCGCGGAACAGCTCGCAGCGAGCTAGACCGGGAGCTGCTCGTAGAGCCGCGCCAGATCGAGCACGGCCCCGGACGCGAGGTGCACCACGCCCTCGGTGGCGTCGTGGTACTCCCAGCCGCCGGTCGCCAGGCGGCGATAGTGCTCGACGCGCGGGTGCGATTGGCTGACCAGCACGTACTCCTGGAGCGACGGGAGGAGCTGGTAGTGCTGCCACTTGTCGCCGCGGTCGTTCTGCTCGGTGGTCGGCGACAGCACTTCGACGATCAGCGTGGGGTTGGTGATCGTCGCTCCGCTCGGGTCGGCCGGGTCGCCCTCGATCGGGCCGCACACCATCGACGCATCGGGGTACGTGGCCTTGCCGGTGGCCAGGATCCGGATCCGCTGGTCCGACTGGAAGGCGATGCACCCGGGTTTGCAGCCGTTCTCCAGCGCCGCGCTGATCCGCGAGGCCAGCGCGTTGTGGCGCCGGGATCCCCCGGCCATCGCGATGATCTCGCCGCCGTCGTACTCGTGCTTCATCCCGCTGTCGTGCTCGTACGCGAGGTACTCCGCGTAGGAGTATCGGTGGGGCGCCGGTCGCGAGGCCATCGTCATGGTCCCCCAGTGTACCGCAGACCGGCGGCGTCACCCGCGATTCCGCGCTACACGACCTGCATGTCGGCCAACCGAACCGTCCTCCTGATCGGCTTCGACCCGCATGCATTCCCCGAGTACGATGCCAGCCTCGTCGACACCGCGATCGCGATCGGCCAGCAGCGGTTCGAGGCCCAGGGCATCCCCGCCGAGCTGTGCCTGGTCCAGCCGGACGCGAGCGCGGAGCCCCAGATCGTCGCCCGCCTGACGGCCAGGGAGTGGGCGTGCGTCGTGATCGGCGGCGGCATCCGCAAGCACGACCCGGCGGTCGAGCTGCTGGAGCGCGTGATCCACCTGGTCCGCCAGCACGCTCCCAGCACCCCGATCGCGTTCAACACCAACCCGACGAACAGCGTCGACGCCGCGCTGCGCTGGCTGCGCTGACCTCGAGCATGGCGGCCGTGATCGCGCCCGGCCGGTCTAGACCGCACAGCTCGGGACGCTGCCGCTGAGCGTGAGGCTCCAGGTTGTGACTCCGCCAGGGCGGCCCGCGCCGGTCACGGCTGCGGGTTCCACCCTGCCCCGCCGCCGAACGCGGCGAAGATCTGGGCGCGGCTGGAGAACCCGGCCGCGACGTCGTCGCTGGTCATCACGTCGCCGCCGACCCGCGCGGCCAGGTTCAGCGGTGCGCCGGTGAGGTCGGTGGTGCCGAACTCGCGCCAGCCGCTGGCCGCGGTCGACACCGGCGGGTTGGAGGGCGGCTGGCCGTTGGTGTTGTAGGCCCAGCCGATCGGGATGACGTGGCTGTCCATCTGACAGTTGACGTAGGCGACGTTATCGAACGAGGCGTTGCCGCCCGGGCCGCGCGCCAGGTAGGTCGCGGCGACCGCGCCGGTGGGCACGTCGCCGGCGAGCGGCCCCGGGCCCGGGCCGTGGGTCAGACGGCTGTCGAGGAACACGAAGCCCTTGTCGGCGGCGGTGATCGTTCGCGCCTGGACCACGTAGCCGCCCGAGGTCGTGCTGGTGGTGTCGCCGACCGAGCGGATCTCGCTGTTCTCGAACAGCGCGACCCGGTTGTTGCCCCAGATGAAGTCGACGTTGCCGGCGATCAGCGAGTTGAAGAACCAGCTGTAGCCCTTGAGCTGGACGGTGTCCTGCTCGCTGAGAAACGTGGCGCGCTTTGCGATCAGCCGGCCGGCGTCGTTGTTGAAGTACAGGGTCTCGGCCTGGCTCGACGCGGTGGGCGAGCGCAGCATGGTGTTGCGGATCGTGAGGGTGTCGAGCGTGAGGAGATCGGAGGTCTCGATCAGGAACACCGAGCGGCCACCGTTCGGGCTACCCGAGCCGACCGACTGGCTCCCGCCGGAGCCGGTGTTGAGCCCGTCGAAGTTGCGGTACTGGATCACCACGCCGTCGCGGCTCTCGCCGACCAGGGTGACGTTGTTCTTGCCGCGCAGGAACAGGAGCTCGGGATACGTGCCGTTGCGGATGTTGATCGTCACCGGCGTGTCCCTGCCCGCGTTCTTCATGACGTGGTCGAGCGCGGCCTGGACGGTGCGGAAGTCGGCCGGGCCGTCATCGTCGACGACCAGGCTGGTCGCGCCTGCCGCCGGGGCCGGCCGCGCGGTGAACGACCAGCCCGCGACCTTGCCGAGGCCGTCGAACGGCGTGCCGGCGATCGTGGTGCTGCCGAACACGCCGCCGGCGATCGCGACGTAGTACGCGGTGCCCGGGGCGAGCTTTCCATGGTGCGGGACGATCGTCGCGGTGGTGCCGGACACCGTGATCAGGCCCTCGACGTTGACCACGCGGACCTGGTCCTGGCCCGCGAACCCGATCGCGTCGGTCTCGGCGCCGGGCTGGATGATGTCGACCGTCGCGTCGTCGCTCTGGCGGAAGATCCGGACCGAGCCGGTGGTGCCGAGCACCGGCGGCGTGTCGAACGCGAGGGTCAGCCGGGTCTCGGCGTAGGCGGCGGGGTCGGCCGCGACCGGCGTGGTCCGGCCGGCGAGCGCGTAGACCGTCGTCGACTGGACGAAGTCCGGTGAGATCGTCGCGGTGAACGTGCGCACCAGCGACGGATCCGATCCGCTGGTGAACTTGATGACCGCGGTCCCCGCGCGCAGCGGCGTGAGCGCGACGCTGGCGCCGGTCACCGTGGCCGAGACGATCGACGGATCGCTGGAGCTGACGGTGAAGCTGTCGGGCACGAAGCCGCCGTTGACGTAATCCGGCCGCTGTGCGGTGACGGTGATCACGCGCGGCGCGTCGCCGGCGGTGGCGGTGTAGTCGGTGTTCGGGCTGACCGTGAGCTGGATCGGCCGGTCGACCGGATCGCCGACCCGGACGTTGTCGAGCTCGAACGTCTTGTTGGCGGTGAACAGGCCGATCTTGCCGGCGGTGAACGCGGTATCGGTCACCGTGCGGATCAGCTCGCCGTCGAGGTAGACGCTGAGGCTGGATCCGACGAGCTCGAACCGGACCGTGTACCAGGTGTCGAGCGAGATCGGCCGCTTGACCTGGCCGGGCCGCGACAGCGAGCCGGCGGCCATCTTGGCGATGTCGACGGTCGTGCTCGCGGTCGAGCTCTGGACGTTGAGGCCGGCGGCGTACCAGTTGCTGGGATCCTGGTAGCGCGCGATCAGGTAGAGCTGCTTGTTGCCGGTGGTGCTGTTGGACTGCGGCTTGATGCGCGCCTCGACGTAGTAGTTGCCGGTGGTGACGCCCGTGAAGGCGGCATCCTTGACCAGCGCGAGCACGCCGCCGACGGTGGCCGCGGTGTACTTGAGTGCGTGCGTGCCGTCGGTGACGACCGAGAACGCGCCGTTGGGTCCGGCGATCGGCAACAGGTCCCACTGGCCGGTGCCGGCCTCGAACTCGTCGTGGAACATCAGCGAGAACACGCGGACCGCGCAGCTCGCGGTGAAGCCGCCGTCGTGCGAGGTCGCGGTGATCACCGCCTGCCCGGCCGCCACCGCCTGGATGATGCCGGTGGCGTCGACGCTGGCGACCAGCGGGTCACTGCTGGTCCAGATCACGCCGCGGTCGGTGGCGGTGGCGGGCGATAGCACCGCGGTGAGCGCGCTGGTGGTGGCGAACGCGGTGTCGAGCCGCAGCGAGCTCGCCGACAGCGCGATGCCGGTGACCGGGATGTTCAGATCGATGACGGTGATGTCGAGCGTGTAGGTGATCGACGTGATGCCATCCTCGGCGATCACCGTGACCAGCACGGTGGCCACGCCGGCGCCACCGGGCAGGCCCGACGTGAGATCGATCGGCGCCGACGCGCTGCCGCTCGCCACCGCCGCGCCGTTGACCAGGATCGACGCGTGCGGATCGTGGGCCGTCGGCGTCACGGTGAAGCTGGTGGCCAGCGCGGCCGGCACGGAGAACGCGTAATGCGTGGTCGCCGGGTCGAACGCGAGCGCCGCGGCGCTGTCGGTCAGCGCGGCCAGCGCGGCGTCGGCCGACGGCGGCACGCGGGTGATCGCGACCGTGTAGCCGGTGGCGGTGGTGCCGTCCTCGGCGGTGACCGCCACGGTGACCGTCGAGGTCGCCCCGGGCGCCGGCAGGAGGAGCGGGACGACCGCACCGCTCGCGGCGGGAATCGGCGCGCCGCCATCCTGGGTCACGACGAGCGAGCGGGTGCGCGCGGCGCTGACCGTCGCGGCCAGGGTGACCGCCTGGGTCCGGAACGGCACCGTGACGGCGTAGCGGGTGATGCCGCTGGCAAACGCCGGGGTCAGGCCCGCCGGCGCACCGTCGGCGGTGACCGCGAGGCTGCGCAGGCTGGCGTTATTGTCGGGGCTGACCGCGTTGCCGTAGTCCGGGAACTGCACCGAGAACTGGCACGGCGGCGAGACGTGGGGGTTCGTCGGCAGCGTGGTGACCGTGACCGTGCCGGGTGAGCCGGGCGGCGTCACCGTGTCGGTCGGCGTGAAGTTGACGACCCCCGGTCCGAGCGTCACGTCGGCATACTGCGCGACCACGTTGTGGGCCGTGTCGAGTCCCTCGACGCCGACGTTGTCCACCGTCACCGAGCTGCGGTGCGCCTGGTCGAGGCCCAGCAACGTGACGATCGGCGTCGCGGTCGGCGCCGAGCCCGGGTGCGCCGAGACCGCGTGGACGTCGCGCAGGATGACGTTCTGGTAGGTCGGGAACAGCGTGCCGGTCTTGGTCGGATCGTAGTGCGGGTTGATGATGATCGGGTTGGGCAGGTTGCGGATGCAGACGTTCTCGTAGAGCACGTCGGCGACCATGCCGCCGCGGCTGACGTCGCTCTTGATCCGGATGCCGTTGATGTCGACGTCGGGTGCGCCGCCTGTGCCGACGCTGCCGTCGATCGACAGGTCGTACACGTGCAGGCCCCACTGCGTGAGCTGCCCGGCCTCGTCGCGCACGCCGAGCATGCCGATCCGCGGCGGCGCATCACCGCTCGACCCGCCGTTGGTCTCGCTGCCGATCGACATGCCGTGGCCGGTCCCGAAGTGGGTGTGCGCGACGATCAGGTTGCGGCACGACGGCTGGCCGGCGTTGTCGATGGTGTTCATGTGGAACTTGCCGCACTTGACAGCGATCTGGTCGTCGCCCACGCCGATCTGGCTATAGGCGATGACGCCGTTCCACGAGTCCGACGGGTCGATGCCGTCGGTGTTTCGCGCGTAGCGCGGGTTCAGCGGGCGGCCGACGCTGTTGACCGCGCGCGACGGGGTCTGGATCGTCACGCCCCACACCAGGTAGTTGTCGCTCTCCAGCCCGACGTGGAACTTCGGGCTGTTGTGCAGGGTGACGCGCGCCAGCGTGAAGCGATCGGCCAGCAGGACGTCGACCAGCCGCGGGTTCGAGTGCGAGACGTTGGCGACCAGCGCGTGCTGGGCGACGTCCCACCAGGTGCCGTTCGGGTTGCCGTTGAACCCACCGATCATCGGCTCGCCGCCCAGGCCGTCGATCACGCCGTCGCCCATCACGCCGGCGTCGGTCAGCAGCTCGAATGCCGATGCGCCGTTGACGTTGATCAGCGACAGGCAGCCGCTGCTGGTGTTGTTGGCGTCGGTGCCGCAGGTGCCCGGGCCCTTGGCATCGTACAGCCGCGGGTCCTGGGCCGCGAACAGCGTGACGCCGCGATCGATCCACAGCGTGACGCCGGCGCGCAGGAACAGCGGGCCGGACACGAACGCGACGCGGGTCGGATCCGACGCGCTGACCGCGAGCCGGACCGAGCCCTTCCGACCGTGGGCCAGGCTCGCACCGCACGCGTCGATCGCGGCCTGGATCGCCGCGGTGTCGAGCGCGGCGGGGTCGTAGATCGGCAGCCCATCGGTGCGGACGTCGCCGGTCGCACGCACCGGGTGGGTCGCGTCGAGCCTGGCGCCGGCGCACACTTGCGGAATGATCGGCTCGGGCGGCAGCGCCGGGTCGGCGGGCGGGCGCCCGACCTCCCCCTCGGCGGTCGCCGGTGGGCCCGCGGGTTCGTCCGCCCCAGGCGGTGAGCACCCGGCGATCGCTGCGACCAGTGCGGCGGCCAGGGTCCAGGTCTGGAGCGCCGTACACGACCTCTGTTTTGGCGACATGCGTTGCCCTTTCGCGGCGGTGGCCCGGAACAGGCGACCGTGGACGCTCTAGCCCAACGATGGTCAAGCTGTCAAGTGGTAAGGCCAGTTAACCAATTGCGCCATGACGGCCTCACGCCCCCGTCTCGCCGCGCCGCGCCGGCGCGCTCCTCGGGATCATCCCCGCAGGGGGGGCGCGCGATCCCCGGCACTCCCGACGCTGTGACGCACCCGCCCAGGTGGGGTATGCTGCAAGGCCGGGTCGCGGACATGCCGATAGCCACCGTCGAAACGCGTCGTCTCTACCAGCAGATCGCGGCGCAGCTGTCGGCGCTGATCGCCTCGGGCGAGTTCGCGGTCGACCAGCGGCTGCCGTCGGAGCGCGAGCTCGCGGCGCAGCTCGGCGTGTCGCGCCCGTCGCTGCGCGAGGCGCTGATCGCGCTCGAGCTCGAGGGCCTGGTCGAGGTCCGCGTCGGCGCCGGGATCTGGGTGACCGCGGCGTCGGCGCGCGCCCCCCGCCATGACGGCCCAGCAGGAGGGCGAGGGCCCGTTCGAGCTGCTGCGCGCGCGCTGGCTGATCGAGGGCGAGATCACCGCCGCGGCCGCGCGCGAGGCGACCGCCGCGGACCTGGCGAGCATCCGCGCGTCGCTCGCCGAGATGGAGCGCCTGGAGAAGAAGCACGAGGACTTCTCGGCGTTCGATCGCGAGTTTCACCTGCGGATCGCGGCGTCGACCCACAACGGCGTGCTGCAGACCGTCGTCGAGGACCTGTGGGATCGCGGGCGCGGCGCGGTGTGGCGGCTGATGGAGCAGCACTTCCGGACCCCGGAGCTGCAGGCGGCGACCGTCGCCGATCACCGCGCGATCCACCTGGCGCTGGCGGCGCACGATCCGCGCGAGGCCCGCAACGCGATGCGCGCGCACCTCAAGCGCGTCGACAGCGAGTTCGCGCGCGGCTGGGAGCTGGTCAAGGGCCGCGAGGGCACCACGGCGGGCGGCCGAACGGGGCGCAGGGCGAGCCGGCGCTCGGCGGCGCGCTAGGCTCGTAGAACGCGTCAAGCGCCGGTTCTTCACGCGTCCTACCGGCGCACGCGCGAGACCAGCTGGGTCGGGTCGACGAACATCAGCGCGATCACCAGCCAGACCAGCGTCACCGCCATGTAGACCATCGCCATCGCGTCGATCGACTGCGGCGCGCGGACGCCGGCGGCGAACACCGCGTAGTACAGCGCGACGACCAGGGTCTGCGAGTCGGGGCCCGCGGTGAGGAACGTCAGCTCGAACATCGCGATCGTCCGCACCAGGACGAGCAGCGACGCGGCGAGGATCCCGGGGGCGAGCTGCGGGATCAGCACGTGGCGGAACACCCGGCGGGTGTTGGCGCCGAACACCCGCGCCGCCGCCTCCAGGTTGGGATCGATCTGCTCGATGAACGGCGTCATCACCAGGATGACGAACGGCAGCGCCGGGATCAGGTTGGCGAGGATGACGCCGGCCAGCGTGCCGGCGAGCCCGAGCTTGTACATCACGGTGGCGAGCGGGATGCCGTAGGTGATCGGCGGCACCATGAGCGGGAGCAGGAACACGAGCAGCAGCAGGCGCTTGCCGACGAAGTCGCGCCGCGCCAGCGCGTACGCCGCCGGCACGCCGAGCGCGACCGACAGCGCCACGACCGCGAGCACGACCTCGGCGGTGACCACGAGGACCGAGCCGAGCTGGAACTCGTGCCACGCGTCGCGATACCACCCGGTGGTCGCGGCGTCGGGCAGCCAGGTGCCGAGCCAGCGGGTCGCGACCGAGCTGACCGCGACGGCGCCGACCAGGAACACCACGTTGACCACGAACAGCGCCGCGATCCCGACGAGCAGCCCGGCGGCGACCCGCCGCAGCACCGCGCCCGCGCCCTGCCCCGTCATCCCTTGCCTCCGGACACCGGGCCGCGGTACAGCGCGCGCCGCACGCCGAGCACCGCCGACACGACGACGAGCTGCACCGCGCCCATGATCATCGCCACGCACGACGCCATCGAGTAGTCGTACTGCTCGAACGCCGCCTCGTAGGCCGCGATCGAGATCACGCGGGTCGGGCCGGCCGGCGCGCCGAGCAGCACCGCCGACGGGAACACCGAGAACGCCTGGACGAACGCCAGGCAGAACGCCATCGTCACGCCCGGCAGGAGCAACGGCCAGTAAATGTGGCGGAACTGCTGCCACGGGCCGGCGCCCAGCGTCGCCGCGGCATGCCCGAGCACCGGATCGATGCCGGACACGTACGACAGCAGCAGCAGAAACACGAACGGGAACCCGGAGACGATGAGCGACAGCAGCACGCCGGTGTAGTTGTGGGTCAGGCGCACCGGGCCGCTCGCGAGGTGGAGCAGCTGCAGCGCATGCGACAGCCAGCCCTTGGGCCCGAGGTAGGTCAGCATGCCCTCGGCGATCAGCACGGTGCCGAGCGTCATCGGCACGACGAGGAGCGTCGTGATCAGCTTCTGGTAGCGCGTGCGCCGGCGCAGCAGGTAGGCGATCGGCAGCGCGAACGCGACGTTGATCAGCGTCGCCGGCACCGCGAGGCGCAGCGTGGTGAAGATCGTCGGCCACAGGCTCCGGCTGGTGAAGAACGCGACGTAGTTGGCGAGCGCGCCGCCGGCCAGGGTGTGCGATGCCGGGCGGAACGACAGCACCAGGCCGTAGAGGAACGGGTAGACGAACAGGAGCACCATGGCTGCCGCCGCGGGCGCGACGAGCCACACCGCACGGTCCGCCGCGGGCCGGACTCGCGTCATGCGCTCCCTGGATAGACCAGCACGCGGTCGGGCGGCACCGCGCAGTGGACGACGGCACCGCGCTCGATCCGGTCCGGCGCGCGCGCGTAGAGCCGCAGCCCACCGGCCGCGGCGACCTCGATCAGGCAGTCGCGGCCGTAGTACTCGACGCCCTCGACCTCGCCGGCGATCGCATTGGGCGCGCCGGCCGGGCCGATCGTGATCTCGTCGGGGCGGATCGCGGCGACCGCGCGCCCTTCGCCCAGCGCCTGGCGGGCGGTGCCGCGCAGCGTGCCCCACGGCCCGCGCAGCGTGACGTCGCGGCCGGTGACGGCATCGACGTGAAGCTCGAGCAGGTTGCGGAAGCCCATGAACCGCGCGACGTGCAGGTTGGCGGGCTGGGCGTAGACCTCGTCGGACACGCCGATCTGCTGCACCGCGCCGTCCTGCAGCACGGCGATCCGGTCGGCCATCGACAGCGCCTCGTCCTGATCGTGGGTGACGTAGATCGTCGTGCGGCCGAGCTCGCGGTGGATCCGGCGGATCTCGGCCCGCATCTCCAGGCGCAGCTTGGCGTCGAGGTTGGACAGCGGCTCGTCCATCAGCACCAGGCGCGGCTCGACGACGATCGCGCGCGCGATCGCGACGCGCTGCTGCTGGCCGCCCGACAGCTGACCCGGCAGCTTGTCCTCGTGGCCGGTGAGCTGGACCAGGTCGAGCGCGCGCGCCGTGCGGCGATCGCGCTCGGCCGCCGGTACGCCGCGCATCCGCAGGCCGAACTGCACGTTGCGGCGCACCGTCATGTGCGGGAACAGCGCGTAGCTCTGGAACACCATGCCGAAGCCGCGCTTCTCCGGCGGCAGCAGGTCGAGCCGCGCGTCGTCGAGCCAGATCGCCCCGCTCGATAGCGGGATCAGGCCGGCGATGCAGTTGAGCGCGGTCGACTTGCCGCAGCCCGACGGACCGAGCAGCGCGACGAACTCGCCGCGCGCGACCGTCATCGACAGCTCGTGCAGCGCCGGCGCGCTCCCCGGCTTGCCGAACCGGCGCGTGACGCGTTCCAGCCGCAGGCTGTCGAAGTCGGCTTGCATCCGGCTGCCCGGAAAATAGTTCACTTCTTGGTCTTCTGGGCGCCGACTTCTTCATCCCAGCGGTGGAACGCCGCGACCATCGCCTTGGCCTCGAGCGGCCGCTGGTGGGGGAACTTCGCAAGCCACTGATCGTACTCGGGCCGGCCGAACTGCTTGATCACGTCCTGGCTGGCCTTGGGCGCCATCGCGAGCGTCACGCCCTTCACGGCCGGGCCGGGGTAGAAGTAGCCCTTGTCGTAGGTCAGCGCCTGCTGCTCGGGCTGGAGCAGGAACGCCATCACGTCGAGCACGACGGCGAGCCGGTCGGGCGACAGGCCGTTCGGCACGATCATGTACTGGGTGTCGTTGACCCACGTCATGTCGTTGAACGCGGCGACCTGGACCTTCTCGGGCACGATGCCGAGCGCGCGCGGGTTGATGTCCCAGCCGGTGACGGTGACCGTCATGTCGCGCGAGCCCTCGCCGAGCTCCTTCATCACCGCGGTGGTCCCGCTCGGGTAGTACTCGATGCAGGAGTCGAGGTCCTTGAGGAACGCCCAGGTCTTGTCCCAGCCCTGCATCGGGTCCCTGGGGTCCTTGTCGCCCAGCAGGTACGGCAGGCCCATCAGGAACGTGCGCCCGGGGCCGGAGTTGGCGGGCCGGGCGTAGAGGAAGCGATCCTTGTGCGCCTTGCACCACGCGAGGAGCTCGGCCGGCGTGGTCGGTGGCTGCTTTACCGCGTCGGGGTTGAACTCGAGGAGCGGACCGGCCGGCATGAACACGACCGCCAGGGCCTGATCCTGCGCGAGCTTCTGCATCTCGCGCGCCTGATCGGTGTAGTTGTCGAGCACGTGGGGGAACGCGTCGGCGTGATCGGGCAGGATGCGGGTCCACAGGCCCTGCTCGAGGCCGGCGGCGAGGATATCGGTGCCGCCGAACACGAGATCGATGTCCATCCGGCCGGCGCGCTGCATCGCCTGCAGCTTGCCGGGCAGCTCGGGCGCCGGCGCCTTGGTGGTCGTGAACCTGTCGACCTTGTCGGGGTGCTTGGTGCGGTACGCGTCAAGCGCGTCCTGGACCAGCTGGAGCGTGCCGGCGGCGTCGACCACGTTGATCGTGACCGGACCGGACGGCTTCGCCGCGGCGCCGGAGCCCGAGCTCGCCGAGCCGGCGCCGGACTCGCGGTCGTGCTTGCAGCCGGCGACGAGGGCGAGCCCGGCGAGCAGCGCCCAGGCCGTGCGCCGGGCCAGGTGAGAGCCCGTGAGGTGGGCGAGGTGGGCGATGACGCGTGTCTGCATGGGTCACTTCCTTGGTCGCAGGACGTCAGTCCAGCCGGTAGGCGCGCCTCGCCAGCCGGTAGGCGAGATCGATCGCGACCTCGCGCGCCTCGTCCTCGTCGAGCCGGTGGTCGGCGACCAGCCGGGCGAGGAACCCGCAGTCCATCCGGCGCGCGACGTCGTGGCGCCCGGGGATCGAGAGCAGCGCGCGGGTGTCGTCGTTGAACCCGACGGTGTTGTAGAACCCCGCGGTCTCGGTGGTGCGCTCGCGGAACAACCGCATGCCCTCGGGGCTGTCGTGGAACCACCACGGCGGGCCGAGCCGGAGGATCGGGTAGTGGCCGGCGAGCGGGGCGAGCTCGCGCGAGTAGGTCGACTCGTCGAGCGTGAACAGGATCAGGGTCAGGCGCGGCTCGTTGCCGAACCGGTCGAGCAGCGGCCTCAGGCCCTGGACGTAGTCGGTCGGGGTCGGGATGTCGGCGCCCTTGTCGCGGCCGAACCCGGCGAGCACGCCGGGGTTGTGGTTGCGCAGCGACCCGGGGTGGAGCTGCATGACCAGGCCGTCGTCGAGGCTCATCCGCGCCATCTCGACCAGCATCTGGCCGCGGAACCGCTCGGCCTCCGCAGCCGACAGCCGGCCGGCGAGTGCCCCGATGAGCAGCGCCTGACACTCGCCGGCCGGCAAGTCGAAGGTGGCGGCCGACGGATGGCCGTGATCGGTCGCGGTCGCGCCGAGCGAGGCGAAGAACCGCCGGCGGATCGCCAGCGCGCGCAGGTAGCCCGACCAGCGCGCGGTGTCCTCGCCGGTCAGCGCGCCGAGCTGGGCGACGCTGTCGGCGAACCCGGGGAACTCGGGGTCGACGACGGGATCGGGCCGGTAGGTCGGCACGATCCGGCCGGGCCAGCCCGAGGCGCGCAGCTTCTGGTGGTGGCGCAGCGGATCGAGCGGCGACTCGGTGGTCGACAGCACCTCGATCCGGAACCGTTCGAACAGCGCGCGCGGCCGGAGCTCGGGCCGGCGCAGCGCCTCGGCGATCCGATCGTAGATCCGGTGGGCGGTGGCGGCCGACAGCCGGTCGCGGATGCCGAACACGTCGTGCAGCGCCTGCTCGATCCACATCCGGGTCGGCGTGCCGCGGAACAGGTGCCAGCGCTCGGCGAACCGCAGGAAGATCGCGCGGGGATCGCGCTCGACCGGCCGGCCGTCGCGCGCCGGCACGCCGAGGTCCTCGAGCGCGACGCCCTGGCTGTACAGCATGCGGAATACATAATGATCCGGGATGATCAGCAGCGACGCCGGATCCGCGAACGGCTCGTCGTCGGCGAACCACGCCGGATCGGTGTGGCCGTGCGGGCTGATGATCGGCAGATCCCGGACCTCGCGGTACAGCCTGCGCGCGATCGCACGCTCGGACGGATCCGAGGGCAACAGCCGGTCTTCGTGCAGCCTGGATGGGGTGACGACGCTGGTCATTGCTTGACTCGCCCGAGCCGCTTGAACCAAGCTATTCGCCTGTGGTAGGGCTGTCAAGTGGTTTGGCCAGTTTGCCACTTGACCTCCGACGGGACCTGCGCGCGCGACCTGCGAGCCAGGAGGCTCGCCCCGTGAGCTATCGACCGCTCGACCTCGACGGACGCGTCGCGGTCGTCATCGGCGGAACGTCGGGCATCGGCCGGGCGATCGCGCTCGGTCTGGCCGAGGCCGGCGCCGACGTGATCGCCTCGGCGCGCGGCGCGGACAACCTCGAGGCCACCGCCGCGGAGATCGAGGCGCGCGGCCGGCGCACGCTGCGGGCCCGGTCCGACGTCGCCGATCGCGGGTCGCTCGAGGCGCTGCGCGACGCCGTGCTCGCCGGGTTCGGCCGGGTCGACATCCTGGTCAACTGCGCCGGGCGGACCCAGCGCGCGGCGACGCTCGACGTCGGCGAGGCCGAGTGGAACGGCATCCTCGACACCAACCTGACCGGCACGCTGCGCGGCTGTCAGGTGTTCGGCCGGCCGATGCTCGCGCAGGGCCACGGCCGGATCATCAACATCGCCTCGCTCGGCTCGTTCGTCGGGCTGCTCGAGGTCGCGGCCTACGCCGCGAGCAAGGCCGGCGTCGCGTCGCTGACCCGCCAGCTCGCGGTCGAGTGGGGTGCCCGCGGCGTGTGCGTGAACGCGATCATGCCCGGCGTGTTCCGCACCGCGCTCAACGGCGCGCTGCTCGACGGCACACCGCGCGGCCAGGAGTTCCTGCTGCGCACCCCGATGCGGCGGTTCGGCCGGCTCGACGAGCTCGCCGGGGCCGCCGTGTTCCTCGCATCCGACAGCGCCAGCTTCGTGAACGGCGAAGTGCTCGTCGTCGACGGCGGGTTCTTGGCCAGCGGCGTCAACCAATGAGGAGCCCGTCCATGAAACATTGCCTAGTTCCCGTCGTCCTGGTCCTGGCGGCGCGCGCCGCCGCCCAGCCCGCACCCGCGCCGGATCCCGCCGCGCCTGCCGCTCCCCAAGAGGCGGCACCGCCGCCCGCCGAGCCGGCAGCACCGCCGCCCGTCGAGCCGGCCAGGCCCCCGGAGCCGGCCAGGCCCCCCGAGGTCACCTCGAAGTGGTCGATGACGATCTACGGCTTCGCCGAGTTCGATCTGATGCACGACACCACGCAGAGCTTCTCCGACTCGCCGGGCAACGGCCTGATCGTCCGGCCCACCGGGCTGACCTACGCGAACGGCCGGACCCAGACCACGGCGCGCAACTCGCGGCTCGGCGTCCGGATGTCCGCGCCCGAGTTCGAGGGCATGAAGGCGAGCGGCAACGTCGAGATGGACTTCATGGGGTACCAGCCTGGAATCGCGCCCGCAAACCCCAGTGTCAGCGAGGCCGCGTTCTTCAACAACGGCACGTTCCGGATCCGCGCGGCCTACGCCAAGGTCGAGAGCGAGTACGTCGACCTGCTCGCCGGCCAGTACTACTTCCTGTTCGGCGAGCAGCCGTTCTTCTTCCCGCTGTCGATCTGGTTCTTCGGCCTGCCCAACCAGGCGTTCGGTCGGACCCAGCAGTTGCGGCTGTCGCACACGTTCAAGTCGGACGCCGCCAACGTCGAGATCGCGGTGTCGGCCCAGCGCCCGCCGCAGCGCGACTCCGAGCTGCCCGACTTCCAGGGCGGGCTCAAGGTCGGCGTCAACAGCTGGAAGGGCGTGCACGCGGGCGGCTCGGGCTACGCGGCGTTCGACCCGCTGACGATCGCGGCGTCCGGGTCGGTGCGCCACTTCCGGGTCAACGACTTCGCCACGGCGCCGACCTCGCTGCGCACGACCAACGGCTGGGGAATCTCGCTCGACGGCATGATCCCGATCATCCCGGCCAGGTCAGCCAAGGACAAGGGCAACGCGCTCACGCTATCCGGCTCGTTCGTGATGGGAAGCGGGATCGGCGATCTGATCGGCGGCCTCACCGGCGGCGCCGCGTTCCCCAACGTGCCGACGATGACCGGCGCCCTGACGGGGACCTACCCCGCCAACGTCGATCCCGGGATCATCCAGTACGACACCACGGGCAACCTGCGCGCGATCAACTGGCAGAACTTCATGGTCGGCGCACAGTACTTCCTGCCACCGACCGGCCGGATCTCGATCGGCGCCAACTACACCCAGGGCAACTCCAACAACATCACCGACGGGCTGACCGCCACGGCGACGGGGTGTGCGCAGTGCACCCTGGCCAGCGTGTTCAAGCAGAGCCAGTTCTTCGAGGCGGTGGTGATCGGCGACCTCACGCCCGCGGTCCGGATCGGCGCCGCGTGGCAGCGGATCGCGCAGACCCGGGGCGACGACGCGGTGAGCAAGAACAACCGGCTCGAGCTGGCGGTGTATTTCTTCTTCTAGGCTGCCCCCAGCGGCCGCTACGCTTGCCCGCCATGAAGATCGTCGACGCCAAGGTCATCGTCTGCTGCCCGGGTCGCAACTTCGTCACCCTGAAGCTCACGACCGAGGACGGCGTCACCGGGCTGGGCGACGCGACGCTGAACGGCCGCGAGCTCGCGGTGGCAAGCTACCTCGCGGACCACGTGATCCCGCTGCTGATCGGGCGCGACGCGCGGCGGATCGAGGACACCTGGCACTACCTGTACAAGGGCGCGTACTGGCGCGGCGGGCCGGTGACGATGACGGCGATCGCGGCGGTCGACACCGCGCTGTGGGACATCCAGGGCAAGGCGCTCGGCGTCCCGGTGTACCAGCTGCTCGGCGGGCGCGCGCGCGACTCCGTCCTGGTCTACGGCCACGCCAGCGGCGACGACGTCGAGGACACCGTGCGCGCCGCGGCGCGCTACGTCGAGCTCGGCTACCGGGCGATCCGCGCCCAGGCCGGCGTGCCGGGGCTGGCCGCGAGCTACGGCGTCGGGCGCGGCGATCTGTACTACGAGCCCGCCGAGCGCGGGCTGCCGCCCGAGAGCCGGTGGAGCACCGAGCACTACCTCGCGAGCGTGCCGCGGCTGTTCGAGCGGCTGCGCGCCGAGCTCGGCCCCGAGGTCCACCTGCTGCACGACGCCCACCACCGGCTGACCCCGATCGAGGCCGCGCGGCTGGGCAAGGCGCTCGAGCCCTACCACCTGTTCTGGCTCGAGGACCCGGTGCCCGCCGAGCTGCAGGACGGCTTCCGGTGGATCCGGCACCACACCACCGTGCCGCTCGCGGTCGGCGAGGTGTTCTCGTCGATCCACGACTGCCAGCGCCTGATCACCGAGCAGCTGATCGATTACATCCGGACCACCGTGGTCCACGCCGGCGGCATCACCCACCTGCGCCGGATCGCCCACCTGGCCGAACTCTACCACGTGCGCACCGGCTCGCACGGCGCCACCGATCTCAGCCCGGTGTGCATGGCCGCGGCGCTGCACTTCGATCTCAGCGTCCATAACTTCGGCATCCAGGAATTCATGCGTCATTCCGAGGACACCGATCGCGTGTTCCCGCACGCCTACCGGTTCGCCGCCGGCGCGCTGGATCCTGGCGACGCGCCCGGACTGGGAGTAGACATCGACGAGGCGCTCGCTGCGCAGTTCCCGTATCAGCGCGCCTACCTGCCGATCAACCGCAAGCTCGACGGGACCATGCACAGCTGGTAACGAGAAATGTACGAGAGCGAAACGCGAGCGAACATTCAAGTGAGCGAGAGTGAACGCGTGAGCGAGGACTGACATGCCCCTATCGATCCGTGCCAAAACGAGCTGTCGATTCGATCTGGTCGCGCTCGGCGAGGTCATGCTGCGCCTGGACCCCGGCGACGCGCGCATCGCGACCGCGCGCCAGTTCCGGGTCTGGGAGGGCGGCGGCGAGTACAACGTCGCGCGCGGGCTCAAGCGCTGCTTCGGGCTCGACACCGCGATCGTCACCGCGCTGGTCGACAACCCGGTCGGCCGCCTGGTCCAGGACCTGATGTACCAGGGCGGCGTCGATCAATCGCACGTGCGGTGGGTCGCCGACGACGGCGTCGGGCGCACGGTGCGCAACGGCCTCAACTTCACCGAGCGCGGGTTCGGCGTGCGCGCCGCGGTCGGCTGCTCGGATCGCGGCCACACCGCGGCGAGCCAGCTCGCGCCCGGGGCGGTCGACTGGGACCGGCTGTTCGGTGGCGACGGTGCGCGCTGGTTCCACACCGGCGGGATCTTCGCCGCGCTGTCGGAGTCGACCGCCGCGGTCGCTGACGAGGCGATCACCGCCGCCCGGCGCCACGGCGTCGTCGTGTCGTATGATCTCAACTACCGGCCGTCGCTGTGGAAGACCATCGGCGGCAAGGGCCGGGCGCAGGCGGCCAACCGCGCGCTGGTCGGCAAGGTCGACGTGCTGCTCGGCAACGAGGAGGACTTCACCGCCGCGCTCGGGTTCGCGGTCGACGGTGCCGGCGACGGCTACACCCGGCTCGACGCCGCGGCGTACCGGCCGATGATCGACGCGGTGATGCGCGAGTACCCGAACCTGTCGGCGGTCGCGACCACGCTGCGGGTCGCGCACTCGGCGAGCGTCAACGACTGGGGCGCGCTGTGCGTGTACGACGGCCGCCTCGAGCAGGCGCGGTGGCGGCCCGGCCTGGCGATCTACGACCGGATCGGCGGCGGCGATTCGTTCGCATCCGGGCTGCTCTACGGCCTGCTGACCGGGCGCGGCGCCGCGTGGGCCGTCGAGTGCGGAGCCGCGCACGGCGCGCTCGCGATGACCACGCCGGGCGACACCACGATGTCCACCCTCGCCGAGGTCGAGAAGGTCATGGCCGGCGCCGCGGCGCGGGTGGAGCGCTAGCCATGAGCCGCGAAGCCATCGTCGCCCGGATCCGCGCCACCGGCGTCATCCCCGTGATCCGCGCGCCGTCCGCCGACGAGGCGATCGCCGCGGTCGAGGCCCTGCTCGACGGCGGGCTCGACATCGTCGAGCTCACCATGTCGGTGCCGTCGGCGATCCGCGTGATCGAGCAGGTCGTCGCGCGCCACGGCGGCACCGCGCTGGTCGGCGCCGGCACCGTGCTCGACGCCGAGACCGCGCGCGCCTGCATCCTCGCCGGCGCCTCGTTCATCGTCGCCCCGACCGTCGATCCGCCGACGATCCGGATGTGCCGGACCTACAGCGTCGCCGCGGTGCCCGGCGCGCTGACCCCGACCGAGATCGTCCACGCCTGGCGCGAGGGCGCCGACCTGGTGAAGGTGTTCCCGTGCAGCGCGATGGGCGGCGCGAGCTACATCAAGGCCCTGCACGCTCCCCTGCCGCAGATCGAGCTGGTCCCGACCGGCGGGGTCACCGCCGCGACCGTCGCGGACTACATCGCGGCCGGCGCCTGCGCGGTGGGCGCCGGCTCCGATCTGGTCGACCTCGCGCGGCTGCGCCAGGGCGACCGCGCAGGGGTCGCCGACAACGCGCGGCGCTACGTCGCCGCGATCGCCGCCGCCCGGGCGGCGAGGAAGGGTGCGTGATGCCCGGGACGCTCCGCCTCCACCCCGACGACGACGTCGCGATCGCCAAGCTCAAGCTCCCCGCGGGCACGCCGATCGACACCGAGGCCGGGCCGATCGCGCTCGCCGCCGACGTGCCGGCCGGCCACAAGATCGCCGTGCGCGGGCGCGCCACCGGCGATCCGGTGCGCCGCTACGGCCAGATCATCGGCTTCGCGACCGTGCCGATCGCGCCGGGCGAGCACGTCCATCGCCACAACCTGGGGATCGGGGCGCTCCCCCCGCGGTTCGAGGTTGCCCCCGAGAGCCGGCCGACCCGGTATCACCCGGCGTCCGAGATGCGGACGTTCGACGGCTTCGTGCGCTCCGATGGCCGGGTCGGCACGCGCAACTACGTCCTGGTGATCCCGACCGTCAACTGCTCGGCGACCGTGGTGCGCATGGTCGCCGAGCGGTTCCGCGACGTCCGCCGCGACTACCCGCACATCGACGGTGTGGTCGCGCTGCCCCACAAGGCGGGCTGCGGACTGGTCGCGCAGGGCGACGATCACCAGCTGCTGCAGCGCGTGATCACCGGCTATGCCCACCACCCCAACGTCGGCGCGACCGTCGTGGTCAGCCTGGGCTGCGAGGTCAACCAGCCCGAGCCGCTGGTCCAGCTGGCGCTGTCGGCGGCGCCGACGGCGGCGGGCCACCGACTGCCGGTCGTCACGATCCAGCGCGAGGGCGGCACCCGCCAGGCGGTCGAGGCGGCGGCCGCCGAGATCGCGCGCCTGCTGCCGCGGGTCGACACCGCGCGCCGGACGCCCTGCCCCGCCTCGGAACTCGTGGTCGCCACCAACTGCGGCGGCTCCGACGGCTACTCCGGCATCACCGCCAACCCCGCGCTCGGCCGGGCGATGGACGAGATCGTGCGCTACGGCGGGACCGCGCTGCTCGCCGAGACCCCCGAGATCCACGGCGCCGAGCAGCTGCTGGTCCGCCGCGCGCGCAACGAGGCGGTGGCCCGCAAGCTGCTCGCGCGGATCGCGTGGTGGGAGGCCCACCTCGCGCGCCACGGCGCCAAGACCGACCACAACCCGTCGCCGGGCAACATCGCCGGCGGCATCACCACGGTCTACGAGAAGGCGCTCGGCGGGGTCGCCAAGGCCGGGACCACCCAGCTGGTCGACGTGATCGACTACGCCGAGCGGGTCAAGGAGCACGGCCTGGTGTTCATGGACACGCCCGGCTACGATCCGGTGTCGGTCACCGGGCTGGTCGCCGGCGGCGCCAACCTCGTCTGCTTCACCACCGGCCGCGGCTCGGTGTTCGGCTGCAAGCCCTCGCCGTCGATCAAGCTGGCGACCAGCTCGGCGCTGTACCGCCACATGCTCGACGACATGGACATCGACTGCGGGACGATCCTCGACGGCGCGTCGCTCGACGACGTCGGCCGCCAGATCCTCGACGAGATCTTCGCGGTCGCGTCCGGCAAGCCGACCAAGAGCGAGCTGCTCGGCATCGGCGACGAGGAGTTCGCGCCCTGGCAGACCGGGCCGACGCTGTAGCGGTCACCTTCTGCGCCCGCTGGTACTCCTTGACGGCATGGGCCTGCACCGCCGTCGCGGCGAGCTGTCCCACGCCCCAGGTCGTCATCCCCCACCCCCACAGCCCGCAGCGTCGCCACGCGGGGCGCCGAGCTCGTACTCGACCAGGCGCGGCGGAGGCGCAGCCCCTGCGCCTCGACCCGGCACAACGTCCTCGTTCGCGTGGCACTCTCCGCGTGTTCATGCGCAATCGCTTCGATCAACTGGCCAAGCAGCTCGGGCAAGCGGCGTTGGGACCCTCCGGCATCACCGTCGTGAACGACCCGATCAACCCCGAGACCCAGTACGCCGATCTCCGGCACGAGCCCGATCCGGCGCGCGAGGCGGCGAGGGATCAGCTGGGCCTCCTGGGCCGGATCGCGGGTGGCTTGTGCCTGCTCGAGGTCTACAGCCAGGCGCCCAGCGCCGAGGAGTTTCGCGCGTGCCTGGCCAAGCACCTCGCGCTCTGGCAGCAGCGCGCGCGCAGAGCGCGCACCGCACCCAGGGCGCCCACGGCGCGCGATCCGGTCGACACCGCCGGCGATGCGCCCGAGCTGATCGTCGAACCGTTTCTATGGGTGATCGCGGCCGGCACGCCGACGACGCTGCTCACCAAGCTCCGCATGGTCCCCGCGGCCGACTGGCCCACCGGGGTGTACTGGTTCGGCGAGGACGTGCTCCGCGTCGGGCTCGTCGCCGCGCGGGAGCTGCCGCGGGACCGCACGACGCTGCTGGTCCGCCTGATGGCGGCGGGTCCGCTGCTGGCCTCGGCGGTCCCGGAGGTGGCGCGGCTGGCCCCGGACGCCCCGGAGCGCGCCGTGGCCGAGCCGATCCTGCTAGACTTCCAGCGGATGCTCGGGCAACACGAGAGCCGGACATCCGACGAGCAGGAGTTCCTGATGGCCATGCAACAAACCTGGGAAGATGCCCGAACCGAGGGCCGAACCGAGGGCCGAACCGAGGGCCGAACCGAGGGCCGAACCGAGGGCCGAACCGAGGGCCTCATCGCGGCGCAGGTAAAGGCCCTGCTGACCGTGCTGCGCGCGCGTGGCATCGCGGTGCCCGACGCGGCCCAGGGACGGATCCAGGCCGAGCGGGATCTGGCGCGGCTCGAGCGCTGGCTCGAGCGGGCCAGCGTCGCGAGCTCGATCGCCGAGGTGATCGACGACGCGCGCTGACGCGGCGGAGGGTCGGCGCCGAGGATTCTGCGACCTGTCCCGGGCGCTTAAGCTAATTATTCCGCTGGGTTCAGTAGAGTGGGCGTCCGGCGCCGTGCCCGGCTCAACGCCGGGTCGGTTTCCGGAAGCGCATCGTGCTCGTCACCGGCGTGACGAGCGTCTTCTCCTCGGAGAGGGCAAGCCCAAGCTTGCGCTCGAGCTCACTCGCCAAGGCTGCCTTCTCGCTCTCGGCAACCGCGCGGGTCTCCTTCGGATCCCCGTCGTTTGCCACGAGCACGATGAAGTCATCACAGTACCGGATCGGCATGAAGACGGGACGTCCGCGTCGCTTGTCGTTGGCGCGGTTCTCGTACGCTCGACGAGCAATCGCCTCCGGATCGGTACGTGGTTCGCTTGGACGTCCCTCGCGGGATAGGCGGGTGCCCGTCCCACGCGGCCAAGCGTGCCGTTCGTACTTCTCCTCGATGATGCCCAGCGCGATGTTCGCCAGCAGGGGGGAGAGGATCCCACCCTGCGGCGTACCGCTGTCGGAGCGCAGGAACTGTTCCTCGGACAGAACGCCAGCCTTCAGGAATGCCCGGACGAGCCGCTCGAGCTTCGCGTCACCGACGCGTCGCCGAACGCGCTCCATTAACCCGTGATGGCCAATGTTGTCAAAGCACCCTTTTATATCGCCTTCAATTGCCCACTGGAAAGGGAGCCTCTCGTCCCGTTCCAGCGCTTCCCGCCCCATGAGCGCATCAGCACCTTGAGGTGTGCGATGGCTCCGTGGACGGACTTCCCCGGTCGGAAGCCGTCATTGCCCCCGGCTGCCAAGGAACCACCAGTACGCCGGCAAGGAGTTCCCGCGCGAGCTCCTGCCGCCGAAGTACCGGCAGAAGGGCCTGCGGTTCAAGAGCCCTGGGTACCCGGACTTCGAGCCGTACGCGATGACGCTGCCGAACGGGAAGAAGATGGTGAAGATCGAACTGACGGGATCGCGGCACCTCGACGAGGCGCTGGCGAACAATCGCTGGGTGCGGCAGCGGGGCGCCGACGCACGCGGCAGCGTCATGGTCAGGCCACCTGGCCACTTGACAGCCCGGCTTCCTGGCCCCTACAGTCCGCGGCAACGTCCGGTCGCGCTGCCGTCCGCACCGGCTCCTCGCGGCCGGCGCGCGGCCGGCCGCCACGCCCAGGAGGCAGCATCATGGACTGGCAACGCTTCGCTTCGAGACCCGCGTCGATCACGTCGATCGTGTCACTGTCTATCCTCACCCTGGGCCTGGGCGCCGCGGCGCTGGCCGCCGCCGGCTGCATCGCCCCGCCCGGCGATCCGGCCGAGGCCGACCCCGCCGCGATGTACACGCCCTACGAGGCCGACGCGATCCAGCCGATCGACAACGCGCCGTTCGCGGTGCCGGCGTTCGCACGGCCGCGCTTCCACCGCCGGCGGTTCGACATCGCGGACTTCGGCGCGGTCGGCGACGGGGTCACCAAGAACACCGCCGCGTTCGCCCGCGCGGTCGCCGCCGCCAAGCGGGCGCACGGCGGCCAGATCGTCGTGCCGCCCGGCAAGTGGCTGACCGGGCCGATCCAGATCACCAGCGACGGCGGCTCGTGCGACGGCATCGACCTCCACGTCGAGGCCGGCGCCGAGATCCTGTTTTCCACCGACTTCGCCGACTACTTCCCCGTGGTGCCCACCCGGTGGGAGGGCATGGACGTCATGAACTACTCGCCGCTGGTGTACTTCCGCGGCTGCAAGGACGTCGCGCTCACGGGCGACGGCACGCTGACCGGGCAAGGCTGGGTGTGGTGGCTGTGGAAGAACAACCTGCCGGTCGGCGCGACCAAGGACTTCACCAAGCCGTTCGCCACCGCGGTCTACAAGAAGTACGTGCGGTCCGACGCCGGCGACGTGCCGGTGTCCGCCCGGGTGACCGCCGCACTCGACGCCCGCACGCTGCCGCCCGAGCTCCAGCCGTCGGCGGTGCCGGTCCCGTCCAGCATGCCGCCCGGCATGACCGGCCTGCTGCGGCCGTCGTTCGTCGAGTTCAACACCTGCCGGGACGTGCTGATCGAAGGAGTCACCGTCCAGTTCGGGCCGTTCTGGATGCTCCACCCGGTGTACTCGGAGAACGTCGTGGTCCGCCGCGTCAACGTGATCAGCTTCCCCGACGGCGGCACGCTGACGTTCACCGACGCGAGCGGCAGCCATACCGTCACGCCGCAGAACGGCGACGGCTGCGATCCGGACTCGTCGCGCAACGTCCTGATCGAGGACTCGTTCTTCAACACCAGCGACGACGTCGTCGCCGTCAAGTCCGGGCTCAACGAGGACGGCCTGCGGGTCGGCATGCCGAGCGAGAACGTCGTGATCCGGCGGATCCGGTCCGGCAACGGCCACGGCGGCATCACCGTCGGCAGCGAGATGTCGGGCAGCGTGCGCAACGTGTTCGCGTTCGACTGCGACCTGACGGGAGACACCGCGCTGCGGATCAAGACCCTGCCCGGCCGCGGCGGCGAGATCCGCAACATCCACTACGACCACATCCGGATCACGGCGCGCAACCTGGCGCTCGAGGTGACCACCAACTACCCGTCGCCCACCGTGACCGCGCCGAACTTCACGCTGGAGACCCGCCAGAAGATCCCGGTGATGCGCGACATCTTCTACAGCCACATCTCCGGAACGGTGATCGGCACCGCGGCGCTGGGCAAGCTCGGCAAGGGCGCCGCGATCTACATCGAGGGCGTGCCGCCCGACGTGCTCCAGCTGCCGTACAACAACGTCGCCGGGGCCCCGACGACCACGGCCGCGCCGATCCGCAACGTCCACATGCACGACTTCGTGATCACCGCCGACAACACCTGGAACTGGTTCGACTCGGCGTACATGCAGCGGTTCCCCGACGACTACAACACCAACCCGAGCACGTCGGTGTCCGCCGCCGAGCTCGCGCGGCTCGACACCGCGGTGCCGGGCTACCGGCCGTCGGCGCCCTACGGCGCGGACAGCACGTTCGGCTTCAAGAGCTGCCTCGACGTGTGCCCGATCGAGATGCGCGGCGTGAGCGTGACCGCCACCGCGCCCGGCGGCCCATCGCTGGCGGTCGACCGCGGGACGTTCTCGTGCGTCGCCACCGACGTCACCGAGTGCCGCTGACCGCGACCCCGCGATCGAGCAAAGCGAGACGGGGGTGGGGACCCCGACGCCTTAGCCGGCGGGGCGGGGGGCCAAGCCCCCCGTGGGATCGACCTGCACGCGGTTGTCGTGGAACACGGCGCCGCCCATGTCCGAGTCGCGCTCGTCGATCGTGGCGTTGGCCGTCGCGCCGTGCCGGGCGTCGACCGGCCAGCGCCCCTTGGGGCTGGCGACCACGCCGGGCCGCACGCGGTCGGTCACCTCGGCGATCGCGAAGAACGCGCCGCGCGCGTTGCCGACCCGGACCTCGTCGCCGGCCGCGATGCCGCGCGGCGCGGCGTCCTCGGGGTGGATCAGCAGCGTGACGGGCCCCGCGCGGCGCTGCTGGTGCGCCACGTTGGCGAAGATCGAGTTCAGGAAGTAGTGATCGGCCGGCGAGACCAGCGCGAGCGGGTAGTCGCGCGCGAGCGGCGTGTCGCGCTGGCTGGCCTCGAACGCCGGCGTGTAGCCGGCGACCGGATCGAGGCCGGCCTGGGCCATGCGCTCGGACACGAACTCGAGCTTGCGCGACGCGCCCGGGAACCCGTTCGCGAACGGCACGAACGGATCGGGGTAGTGCAGCCGCATCCAGCCGCGCTGCTTCAGCTCGTCGAGCGTGATGCCGCCGAGCGACGGATGGCCGCTGTTTAGCACCTGGCGTGCCAGGTCCTCGTCGCTGTCGTACAGCGTAGGCTCGTCCAGCCCCAGGGCGCGCGCGAGCCGCCGGAAGATCTCGGTCGCCGGCAGGCACTCGCCGGGCGGCGGCGCGGCCGGCTCGTTCCACGACAGGTAGAGGTGGCCGTACGCGATCAGCAGGTCGCGGTGCTCGGTCATCATCGTCGCCGGCAGCACGAGGTCGGCGTGGCGCGTGGTGTCGGTCAAGAAGTGCTCGACCACGACGGTGAACAGATCGCTCCGCGCCAGGCCGCGCAGCACCTTGGTCTGGTGCGGGATGCTCGCGGCGGGGTTGGAGCCGTACACGATCAGCGCCTGGACCGGCGGGTCGTCGAGCTCGAGCAGGCCCTCGCCGAGCCGCGTCATGTGGAGCTCGCGCGCCGGCCGCGTCCGCAGGTCGTCGCGCCACAGCGCCGGCCAGTTCAGTCCGTAGAAGCCGCGCGTGTCGTAGCACGCGCCCCCGCCCGGATAGCGCCAGTCGCCGGTGACGCCCGGGATGCAGGTGATCGTCCGCACCGCCATGCCACCGCCGCCGTGGCGCTGCAGGCCGATGCCGACCCGGATGCCGGTCGGCCGGGTGTCGGCGATCCGCCGGCCGAGCTCGACGATCGACGCGGTGGGCAGCCCGGTGATCTCGGCTGCGCGCTGCGGCGGAAACTCCTCGATCCGCCGGCGAAACGCGTCCCAGCCGACCGTGTGCTGGGCGATGAACTCGTGATCTTGCTTGCCCTCGGCGACCACGACGTGGAGCAGGCCGAGCGCGAGCGCGGCGTCCGTGCCGGGCATCGGCGCGAGGTGCAAGTCGCACGCCGCGGCGGTCCGGGTCCGGATCGGATCGATCGCGACGATCATCGCGCCGCGGCTGCGCGCCTCGAGGATCGAGCGCCACAGGTGCGCGTTCGTGGTCAGCGCGTTGCTGCCCCACAGCACGACGAGCCCGGACAGCCGCAGGGTCTCCGGATCCATCCCGACCCGGTTGTCGCCCAGCGTGTAGCCGGTGCCGAAGCCGCCGGCGATCATGCAGATCGTCTGGAGGTGGCGCGACGCGCCGAGCGCGTTCCACAGCCGGCGCCCGGCGCCGTAGGCGCCCTGCAGCACCCCCATGTTGCCCGTGCCCAGGAACGGCCAGATCGCCTCGCCGCCGTGGCGCGCGATCACGCCGCGCAGCCGGTCCGCGATCTCGGCGAGCGCCTCGTCCCACGAGATCCGCCGAAAGTCCTTGTTTCCCTCGTGGGTCCCCTTCGGGGCGACCCGGCGCATCGGAACCACCAGGCGATCGGGCGACCGCGTGTACGCCAGGTAGTCCGCGACCTTGTTGCACAGCGCCCCGCGGGTGTAGGGGTGGGTGGGATCGCCGCGAAGCGCCACCGGGCGGTCGCCCTCGACGGACACCACCCAGCTGCACGTGTCGGGACAATCCAGTGCGCAGGCGCCCCGGATCTGGCGGTGGTCGGATGGGCGGTTCATCGGTTTCAGATATTGTAAGCCCGTCCAGGCGCCCAGGGTCAGATGGGCGATTTCCGCTGGGCCAGGAGGACGACGATGCACTGCTCACGATGGTGTCTCCGGTTCGCGACACTCGGTCTGTTCTTGGTCTCGGTGCTCGCCGGCGTGGCCCACGCCGGGCCGGCGGCGGTGCCGGTGATCCTCGAGGGCGCGCGGCTGATCGACGGCACGGGCAAGCCGCCGCGCGACAACGCCGCGCTGGTGATCGAGGGCGACAAGATCACGGCCGTCGGCGTCGCCGGCAAGCTGGCCCGGCCCAAGGGCGCACGGGTCGTCGACCTGCACGGCCGCACGATCATGCCCGGCCTGATCAGCGCGCACAGCCACGCCGGGTTGGTCCTCGGCGCCGCCAACAGCGCCGATGCCTATACCCGCGAGGCGGTCCAGGCCGCCGCCCTGCAGTACGAGCAGTACGGCGTCACCTCGTTCGTCACGCTCGGCCTCAATCGCGATCTGGTGTACGAGCTGCGCGATCAGCAGCGCCAGGGCAGCGTTCCGGGCGCGAGCATCTTCACCGCCGGCCGGGGCATCGGCGCACCCGGCAGCGTGCCGCCCCAGCCGGTGCAGCCCGACCAGGTCTACCGCGCGGCCACCGCCGACGAGGCGCGCGCGCAGGTCCGCGAGATGGCCGGCCACCACGTCGACATCGTCAAGCTCTGGGTCGACGACAACTTCGGCAAGTTCCCCAAGATGCAGCCCGACGTGTTCCGCGCGGTGATCGACGAGTGCCACAAGCACAAGCTGCGGGTCGCGGCCCACGTGTTCTACCTCGCCGACGCCAAGGCGCTGGTCGCCGCCGGCGTCGACGTGCTGGCCCACAGCGTGCGCGACCTGCCGGTCGACGCCGAGCTGATCCGCGCGCTCAAGGCGCACGGCGTGTTCTACATCCCGACGCTCAGCGTCGATCACAGCTTCTTCGTGTTCGTCGATCAGCCCGAGGTGACGAACGAGCCGTTCTTCCAGCGCGCGGTGAGCCCGGAGCAGCTGCAGCTGCTGCAGAGCAAGGCCTACAAGGACAAGGTCGCGGCCAACCCGGTCGTGGCCAAGGAGAAGGCGGCGTTCGCCACCGCGCAGAACAACCTCAAGGCGCTGCACGCCGCCGGCGTGCAGATCGCGTTCGGCACCGACTCCGGCGCCAACCCCGAGCGCATCGCGGGCTGGGGCGAGCACCACGAGCTCGAGCTGATGGTCGCCGCCGGGCTGTCGCCGATGGACGCGATCGTCGCGGCCACCCGGACCAGCGCGACGCTGATCAAGGCCAGCGATCGCGGCACGCTGGAGCCGGGCAAGCGGGCCGACCTCGTCGTGCTGGCGGCCGACCCGACCGCCGACATCCGCAACACCCGGCAGCTGGTCATGGTGTGGCACGGCGGCAAGGAGATCGAGCCGCGCGTGCCGGCGGCGAGTCCGGCCGGCGGCAAGTGATCGCCGCGTGACCGCGGGCATCAAGCCCGGGCATGGCGCGCTGTCGGATCGTGTGGCCGCATGTCGTGGCGCGCGGCGGTTCGCGCACGATGTGCGCCATCGCCGGGACACCGCTCGCCGCCGCGCGCGCGGCGAATCGTGAAATGCTCCCGGGATGAGCTTCCGGGCGACGTACTTCGGATGGCAGGGCTGGCTGTTCGAGACCGATCGCGCGGCGGTCGCCATCGATCCGCTCCTGGTCGATCAGGTCGGGCGCGGGCCGCGCCACACCCGGGTCGATTTCATGTTCCGCGAGGCGCGCGAGCTGACGCTCGACCGGCTGCCGCCGCTCGACGCGCTGGTGCTCAGCCACGAGCACGAGGACCACTTCAGCGTGCCGACCCTGGTGCGACTCGATCGCCGGATCCCGCTCTGCGTGTCTCGCCGGGTGTCGGCGGCGGCGCGCAGCCTGCTCGACGAGCTCGGCTTCGCGGTCCGCTACGTCGACCACGGCGACACCCTGGCGTTCGGCGACCTCGAGATCCGGCTGTTCGGCGCCGACCAGACCGCGAGCGTCGCGAGCTTCGACGAATGGGACACCCTGGCCTACCTGGTGCGCCACCGCGGCGGCGCCGGTGGGATGTTCTCCAACGTCGACATCTCGATCAGCGGCGAGATGGCCGAGGCGGTCCGCGACACCGCGGCGCGCGATCGCCACGTGCTGTTGTTCGTGCGCGGCGAGGTCTCGCTGTCGAGCGGCGCGACGCCGACCGCCGCCGACGGCGAGCACCCGCGCGGCACCGGCGCCACGCCGATCGAGGAGATGGCGCCGCGGCTGTGCGCCGGCGAAGGCGTCGTGGCGCGGCCCGGCACGGTGTTCGAGCTCGACGGCGGCGAGCTGGTCGGGGTCGCACCCGAGACCGCGTTCCTGCGCACGATCCCGGGCCCGCCGCCGGTGCCGCGCCGCGCGTTCTCGCTGCCGGCGGGCGTGATGCCCGAGCGGTCGCTGCTCGGCACGCGCGCGAGCGAGCGCGATCGCCCCGAGCTCGAGGCCGCGCTGCGCGAGCTCGCCGAGCACCTGTACGGCCGCCACATCTATCGCTACCTGATGACGCTGCCGGCGCGCTACGCGGGCAAGCGCATCCACTCGTTCGTGCTGGTGTTCCTCACCGTCCCCGGCGGGCCGGAGTGGCTCTACGAGTACGTCCCCGGCGCCTGCGCGTTTCGCGCCGTCGACATCGACTTCGAGGCCGCGGTCGAGCACTACCTCGGCGTCGTCGTGCTGTGGGTCAGCGACTACCTCGCCGTGGTGCGCGGCGAGGTCGAGCCCCGCGCGATCCACTGCGCGACCCAGGAGGACTGGGCGATCGACGACCCCGAGCTGCCCCAGGTGCGCGACGTGCTGTGGTCGTTGTACCACCCACAGCGGTTCCCGGCGCGGGTGCTCGCCCAGTACCGCCGCGCGGTCGCGCTCGAGACCCCCGACCTGGTATGGCGCGCGGCGAACCACGTACACCACCCGCCGGCGGGACGGGCGACGCCGGCCTCCCCGGCGCGGAAGTCCAAGCCGGCGGCCCGCCCTGCCCACGAGCCGCGCCGTCCCCCGCGGGCGCGCGGCAAGCATGCACGCGGTGCGCCGGTCTCCAAGCACCCGCGGCGCGTCGCGCACGGCGGGCGCCGCCGTCCGGCGGTGTGACGACGCCGCGGTGTAGCCTCCGCGCGCCGATGGGACGCGGGCGTCGCGCGCCGCCGCGCGGAACCGATCGCGCTCGCCGATTTGTTCGACACGCGCACAGCGATCGGCGAAACTGGCACCTTGGCGCGCCTCGCCCCCGTCGGTCTCGGTGCAGTTGCCGTCGCGGTCGCGTTGCTGGTGTCCCCGGCGGGCGCCGATGTCCGCGCGCCGGACGGAGCCGCGGCGCCGCCCGACCTGATGCCGGCGCCGGAGCGGCCGCGCGCCGACCCGCAGCCGGCGGATCCGCACCGCGCGCCCGATCTCGACGTGGCGGCGCCGCGCGACGCGCTCGACGAGCGGGTCGACGCCGGCCGGCACTGGCGGCTCGACACCGCGCGCGGCGCGATCCACGTCTGGATCCCGGCGGACTACGACGCCCAGACCGCGGCCGCGGTGGTGTTCGTCCACGGCTACTGGGTCGGTGTCGACGAGGCGTGGGACAGCTACCGGCTCGCCGCGCAGTTCGCGCTGTCGGGGATCAACGCGATGTTCATCGCGCCCGAGGCGCCGGCCGCCAAGTGGGAGTCGATCGCGTGGCCGTCGCTCGCCGATCTGGTCCGGACCGTCGCCGGCGGGGTCGACGCCGCGATGCCGGCGCACCGGCTGGTCGCGGTCGGCCACTCCGGCGCGTACCGCACGCTCGCGCCGTGGCTGGCGAACCCGGCGCTCGACACCGTCGTGCTGCTCGACGCGCTGTACGCCGACTACGGCGTGCTCGGCTGGCTGCGGGCGTCCAGGCAGCACCGGCTGGTCAACATCGCCTACGAGACCTGCCGGTTCAGCGACTACCTGCACCGCCGGCTGCCGAGCACCCGCCGGATCGACGGCCTGCCGCCGGACGGGCTGCCCGACGCGCGCATCGTGTACGTGCGCACCGGCGCCGGGCACTGGGAGCTGGTCACCGACGGCGTCGCGCTGCCGCTCGCGCTGCGGGCGATCGGCGTGCCGCAGCTCGCGTCCGCGCCGGCCGACCTGCCGCTCGGCCTGCCACCGCGCAGCGATCCGGCGCCCACGACCGACGCCGCGATCCCGCTGCGGATGCTCGA
Source organism: Kofleriaceae bacterium (assembly GCA_041495365.1). GTDB lineage: Bacteria > Myxococcota_A > Polyangia > Haliangiales > Haliangiaceae > JABFXX01. Next base: position 55,836 of record JBGQCL010000003.1, read on the forward strand.
GCGCGGCGCCGAGTTCACGCCGTGACGGCGCGGCGCTCGCCGCGCTGGCGACGCCGATGGCTGGCTGCGCGTCACGATCCCGATCGAGTCGATCGGCCACGCCACCGGACAGATGCTCTCGCTCGGCACCGACGCCGAGGTCCTCGGACCGCCCCAGCTGCGCGCGCGCGTGCGCGACACCGCGCGGGCCGTCGCGGCGCAGTACCGGCAGCGCGCCGCGCCCGTCCGCCGGAGCCCACGGCCGCGGAAGCTGGCATAGTGCCGCCATGCCCGTCGACCCCGTGATCTCCCCGCGAGAGCTCGCCGCACTGACCGACGCCGTGATCCTCGACTGCCGCCCCGACGCGCGCGCCTACGCCGCCGGCCACCTCCCCGGCGCCCGCCACGCCCAGCTCGAGCGCGACCTCGCCGGCCCCGCCCCCGATCCGGCGCAGGGTGGCCGCCACCCGCTGCCGCTCGTCCGCGACCTCACCGCCACCCTCGGCCGCTGGGGCATCACCCCGCGCAAGACCGTGGTCGCCTACGACGACCAGAACGGCGCCAACGCCGCCTCGCGCCTGTGGTGGCTGCTCAAGGCCCTCGGCCAGCCCGACGTCCGCGTCGTCGACGGCGGCCTCGCCGCCCTGCGCGACGCCGGCTTCACGCTCACCACCGAGGTCCTCGATCCCGAGCCCGAGCCGCCGTTCCCGGTCCTCGCCTGGGTGCGCGACACCACCGGCATCGACGAGGTCGAGCGCGCCCGGACCGCCGCCGACCGCCGCGTGATCGACGTCCGCGCCGGCTTCCGGTTCCGCGGCGAGAGCGAGCCGTTCGATCCGATCGCCGGCCACATCCCGGGCGCGCGCAACGCCCCCTACGCCGACAACCTGCGCCCCGACGGCACCTTCAAGTCCGCCGACGAGCTGCGCGCTCACTTCGCCGGCGTGCTCGACGGTGTCCCCCCGGAGCGGACCATCGTTCATTGCGGCTCGGGCGTCACGGCCTGCCACACCCTGCTCGCGATGGAGCGCGCCGGGATGCGCGGCGCCAGGCTCTACGTCGGCTCGTGGAGCGAGTGGTGCCGCCGCCCCGAGCGCGCCCGCGACCCCGCGTAGCGGCGATGGAAACGAGTCTCGACAAGATCGGGTTGATCGATCGCGCGGCGAACCGGCCCGCGCAGGTCTCCGACGCTGTGCTGCGAACAGCCGCCGACACCGGCGTATTCTCCAACCTGGCGGTATCGGGCTTCCAGGAGGGCTACTACCCGGTGCCGAGCGAGATCGAGCAGCTGTTTGTGGCCTCGGGCTTCCGGTTCGAGGACATGCTGTCGCTGAAGTCGATCGCCAGCGACCGCGCCCATCAGGTCGCGCGACTCGAGCCGACCGCGAGGGCCGAAGTCGAACGCCTGACGCGCGCGCTGTGCCGCCGGCCGGAGGTCATCGCCACCTGTGGACACGCGCTGCTGGTGGCAAGCAAGTCGGCCTGAGCCGGAGCGAGGGACAGCGCAGCACAGCTCAGTACTTCCGCCGCAGCATGGCGAGCATCGCGCGGATGCCCTCGACGTAGTGGCCGACCCGCATGTTCTCGTCGAACGTGTGCTGGTTGTTGTCGCCGTTGACCAGCGGGATGATGACGAACGGGGCGCCGAGCACCTCGACCAGGCTGTCGGTCGGGACGCTGCCGCCCATCATCCGGATCCGGACCGGGGCGCCGCGCTGGCTGGATTGCTGCAGCGCCGCGTAGGCCCAGGCCCCGAGCGGGGAGTCGAGCGGCGTGCGGACCGCGCGGCTGCCCGGATCCATGGTGAGCGTCGCGAGCTTGTCGTGGGTCGCGCGGTCCTCGTCGGTCGGCGGGCCGGCGACCAGGTGGTAGCCCTGGGCCTCGACGTGCTTCTGCAGGAGGCCGAACAGGTAGTCGGGCGGGGTTTCGGGGGTGGTCCGGATGTCGATGTCGGCGGTCGCCTGGTGCGGGACGCTGTTGGACGCCTTGTCGCCGACCGAGGCGGCGGCCAGGCCGCGCACGTTGAGGGACGGGTACTGCAGCGCCTCCTGCAGGCTGGCCCCGACGCGCTCGGCGGACCGGATGCCGAGGCGGCGGCGGATCGCGGGCTCGTCGTCGCCGGTCTCGGCGAGCACCTGCTTCTCGGCGGCGGTGAGCTGGATGCGGTCGTAGTAGCCGGCGACGGTGACCCGGCCGTCGTCGTCCTTCATCGAGGCGAGCAGGCGGGCGAGCCGCATGGCGGGGTTGGGCGCGTAGTTGCCGTAGTGGCCGCTGTGCAGCGGCTGCCTGGGGCCGTAGACGGTGAGCACGACGTGGGCGGCGCCGCGGTTGCCGAACACCAGGGTCGGCCGCTCGCTGGCGTGGCGCGGGCCGTCCTGGATGATCAGCGCGTCGCACTTCAGCAGGTCCTTGTGGGCCGTGACCACCGCGCGGATCGACGGCGAGCCCTTCTCCTCCTCGCTGTCGATCAGGACCTTGACGTGGTTGGCCGGCGCGGCGCCGAGCTGGCGGAGGCCGTCGAACGCGGCGAGGAACATCGTGATCGGCGCCTTGTCGTCGGACGCGGACCGCGCGAACACGCGCAGCTCGGGGTCGAGCACCGGGGCGAACAGCGCGTCGCTGGACACGACGTCCCAGCCGCCGGTGGCGTTCCTGTGCTTGACCACCGGCTGCCACGGGCTGGGCTGCGACCACTCGCGGTCGACGACGGGCTGGCCGTCGAGGTGCATGTAGTAGAGGATGGTCTTCGCGCCGGGCGTCCGGGCAGGCCACTCGGCGTACAGCAGCGGGCGCTCGCCGTTGTCGAGCCGGCGGGTGGTGAAGCCGCGCTTCTGGAACGCGCGCTCGAGGAACTCGACGTTGCGCTGGACGTCGGCGCCGCGGGTGGCGTCGTTGGGCAACGCCAGGAGGTCGAGGTACTCGCGGAACGTGCCCTGGGCGAGCTTCTGGGCGACCTCGGGCGCGAGCGGCGCCGGGGCCTGGGCGGGGGCCGGCGCAGCGCTGACGGTGGATGCGGCGAGCGCGGCGAGTCCGGCGGACACCGCGACGGCGGGCAGCAGGCGAAGGCGACGCATGGCAACTCCTTGGCGCCGCACGCTACGCCGTGCCGGTGGGCAAGTCGAGGCCGGCCCGCCGGCTCACCGCCGCGGCTGGGCCCGCGCCTCGGGGAGCTGCGGCGGCCGGTCTCGCGGCCACAGCCAGCGCTGGCCGGCGTACACCGCCAGCCCGACGGCAAGGCCGACGCCTCCCCCGGCCGCCTGGGTGGCCGACAGGCCAGTGAGCAGCCAGACCGACAGCGCGACCGCGAGCAGCGGGATCACCGGGCCGCCCGGCAACCGGAACGCCGGCGCGATGGCGCGCTGCCGCCGGCGCAGGATCGGCACCGCGAGGCAGACGACCGCGCTGAACAGCAGGCGGGACACCGCGCTCAGCGCGACGAGCTGGGCGAATCCACCGCTGACCGCCGCCACCCAGGTCAGCACGGCGAACGCGATCACGGCCCGGTGGGGGGAGTGGTACCGCGGATGGATCGCCGCGAGCCCGGCGGGCAGCTGGCCATGGCGCGCGAACGCATAGAGGATGCGAGGTCCGACCAGGATCACGGCGCTGATGCTGCCCAGCGTCGAGACCAGCGCGGCCGCCGTGAGCAGCCAGCCGCCCGGCGCGCCCATGATCACGCGCGCCGCCGAGGTCAGCGGCGTCGCGCTCGTGGCGAGCCCGGGCAGCACGCTCTGCGCCACGATCTGGATCAGGATGTAGAGCACCGCGACCGCGGCGATCGTGGTGAGCAGCGCGACCGGCAGGTGGCGGCGCGGGTCGACCGCCTCCTCGGTCGGCACGCTGGCGTTCTCGAAGCCGCCGTAGGCGAACAGCAGGACGAGCGCGGCCTGGCGCAGCGACCCGCTCGGCAGCCCGAGCAGCGCCACGCGGCTCGGCTCGACGAACCACAGGCCGACGCCGACGAACACGAGCAGCGGGATCAGCTTGGCGATCGTCAATAGATTCACGGTCGACGACGCCGCGCGCACGCCGAACACGTTGATCGCGGCGAGGCCGCCGATCGCGACGGTGATCGTCGCGAACCGCCCGGTGCGGGTGGCCAGCGCTGGCTCGATGCTGCCCAGGTAGGCCACGAACGTGTTGGCGATCGCGGCGGTCGCGGCCGCGCGGGTGAGCAGGAACATCCAGCCGACCAGGAACCCGACGAACCCGCCGAACGCGTCCCGGGCGTACAGGTACGGCCCGCCGGTCTCGTCGGAGCGGCTGCCGGCCTCGGCGAAGCACGCGACGACCAGCGCCATCAGCACGGCGGCCACCAGGTAGGCGATCGGGCTCGCCGCGCCGGTGAGCGCGTAGACCGTGGCCGGCAAGGCGAAGATGCCGGAGCCGATCACGCCGTTGAGCGCGATCGCGGTCAGGCCGGCGAGGCCGACCACGCGGAGGAATCGCGGCTGGGTTCCCGTCACACGTTGTTGAGGATGCGGAGCGCGGTGGCGCTGAAGATCGCCTGCTTCTCGTGCGCCGCGATGTCGAGCGCCTCGATCGACGTCACCGCGCGATCGATCGAGCCCAGCATGTGGGGATAGTCGCTGCCCATCACCATGTGATCGACACCGACCAGGTCGCGCACCATGCGCAGCGCCGGGCCGCTGAAGCTCACGGTGTCGTAGTGCAGGCGCTTGAGGTACGTGCTGGGCAGCGCGTCGATGTTCGCCCGGCACTCGGCGAAGTCGCGATATCCGTTGTCCAGGCGCTCCATCAGGTACGGGATCGCACCTCCGAGGTGACCGATCACCCAGCGGATGTCGGGGAAGTCGCGGAACATGCCGGCGAAGCACATCCGGGCCACCGCGAGACTGGTGTCGAACGGAAAGCCGATCAGCGGGCCGAGCACGTACTCGTTGAACACCTCGGACGCGACCGGGATCATCGGGTGCAGGAAGATGCACAGCCGCCGGCGGTTGGCTTCCTCGAAGAACAGCCGGTAGCGCGGGTCGGTGAGCGCGCGGCCCCGGATGTTGCTGAGCAGCACGACGCCGCTCAGCCCGAGCTCGCCGAGCGCGCGGTCGAGCTCGCGCAGCGCCGCGTCGGGCGCGTCCATCGGGATCGAGGCGAAGCCCTTGAACCGCGCGGGGTGCTGCGCGATCAGCTCGGCGTAGGCGTCGTTGACGATCCGGGCGACCTCGACCTGCCCCTCCGCCTCGGCGAAGAACACGTTGGGCGTCGACAGTGACAGCACCTCGACGTCGATCCCGACCCGGTCCATGTCGGCCAGGCGCAGCGCCGGATCGGTCATCGGCGCGGTGACGCCGAAGAACCGCGCGCCGCGGTGGCGGATGATCGTCCGGCCGGTCGGGTCGGTGCCGAACGAGAACTCGCCGGGCGTGTTGCGGATCAGCTCGAAGAACGACGCCGGATAGTAGTGGGTGTGCAGATCGTACCGCATGCGGGCTCCTCGTCGCGGTGGCGCGGCGGCAGCCTATCACGCGGCGGTCACGGCCAGCCCGCCGTGTGCCGCCTCGCCCGGCCGGAGCACGCCTACTGGTGGCGCGGTACGCAGCTGGCGATCAGGGCCTGCTTCGCATCGGACAGCCCGGTCCCGAGCTGCTCGCCCTGACAGCCATCGGCCTGGAAGTAGCAGTGGTACTGGGCGAGATTCGAATTGCCGCCCTCGGCCTGGGAGATGGTGTTGAAGTACGCGTTGCCCATCACGGTCACCGCCGTCGCCTGGAACGTGCATCCAAAGAACTGGACCTGGGTCTTTGGGTAGTTGTAGACGCCGCCGACCGCGATCGAGTCGGACTTCCAGCGCGCGAGCTCGGTGGCCGGCACGCCGGTGCTGCCGCACTTCAGCGGCAGCTGGATGTTCTCCCACGCGTTCAGCACCGACGGCAGCCGCGTGGTGTCGGCGACGCCGCACACCATCGAGGTCGGCGGCGCGTCGCCGTTGCAGCCGATGTCGATCCGCGCGAACGGCGGGCCCGACAGCTCGTTGACGTAGTCGAGCACGCCGGCCGCGCCGTAGTGCGCGAGCGCGTAGCCGAGCTGTCCGGACCCGCCGGACGACCCCTCACCGCAGAACCCGATCGCGCGGCTGCCGTTGTGGAGCGAAGGATCGCTGAACACCCACTGCAGGATCGTCGCCGGGCGGCAGCCGGCGGTCTTGATCCCCGCGCTCTGGGTCTGCTCCCAGTCGCTGACCCAGCCGATGTAGACGTTGCGGAACCCGGCGGCCTCGTAGTTCTGGGCGCTGCCCTGGAAGCCCTCGCCGCCGCTGCCGCTGAAGTGGACCACGGTGCCGCGCAGCGTGCCGGTCTGCGTGCGCAGCGCGACGACCGCATCGAGCGGCTCGCTCGCGATGCCCGGACAGCCGGTGACGGTGACCTGCCGGCAGGTCGCGCCGGGCGGCGCACCCATCGGGCAGCTCGCCAGGTTGCGGACGTTGGTCACCGCGCCGAGGCCCGAGGCGGCGACGACGTCGGACGCGGCGACGCTGGCCGGCACCGGATCCGAGGCGGGGTCGAGCTCGGCACTCGAAGATTGGCTGCACGCGGCAAGGGCGAGAAGGTAGATACTTCGCATGGCCCCTGCGCGCTGCAAGCGCGAGACCATGCGAACCCTGGAGAATCTGGTGAGTCGCCCGGTACCGCGAGGTTCCAGTCCGGGGGTTCGCCGGTACATCGCGGTACCACGCGGGCTCGCAAAGCGAGGTCGATCTCGCGGGCGATCGTGTAGGTTCGGTACCATGATCCACCGCTGGCTCGTGTTCGCCGCGGTGACGCTGGCCGCGCCGGCCGCGTTCGCCGACCGCGCCGTCACCGGCTCGGTGGTCGACGACGCGACCGGGTTGCCGGTGGTCGGGGCGCTGGTTGCGGTGGGCAGCGGCGAGGCGGCGACCGATGATCAGGGGCAGTTCCGGATCGCCGGCGTCGCGTTCGGCCGGGTCGACGTGGTGGTGATCGCCGACGGCTACCGCGCGTACTTCGGCTCGGCGCGGATCGGCGCGGTGCTCGCGATCCGGCTCGAGGCGGCGGGCAGCGCGAGCGAGGTGATCCGGGTCAGCGGCCGCCCGCCGAGCGGGCCGGCGCTCCACCTCGATACCGCCGCGGTGCGAACCCAGCCCGGCGCCGGCAACGACGTGCTGCGCGCGCTGCAGAGCTTGCCCGGCGTGGCGCGCACCCCGTTCGGGCTCGGCGGCCTGGCGCTGCGCGGCACGGCGCCGCGCGACACCAAGGTCTACCTCGACGACATCGAGGTGCCCCTGCTGTATCACTTCGGCGGCATCGCGTCGTTCCTGCCGACCGCCGCGGTCGACGAGGTCACGCTCGAGCCCGGCGGCGCCAGCGTGCGCTACGGGCGCGGGCTCGGCGGCGTCGCGATCGTCACCTTGCGCACCGGGCGCGGCGACGACTGGCGGGTCGGCGGCGAGCTCAGCCTGATCAGCGCGGGCGCGCTCGCCGAGGGGCCGGGGCCGCTCAAGGGCAGCTGGCTGGTCGGCGTGCGGCGGTCGTACTTCGACGCGCTGATCGGCGCCGCCGGCGTCGACCTCGTGCTGGTCCCGCGCTACGGCGACGCCCAGCTGCGCTGGGAGTCGGGCGACGGCCGGTGGATGGCGATCCTGTTCGGCTCCGACGACCTGCTCACGCTGGTCCGCGATCCGAGCGCCGGCGGCGGGCTCGGGTTCAACACCAGCAACGTCAAGTCGCTGCGCTACACCTCGCGGTTCGCGCGGCTCGGCGTGCGCTACCGTGCGGTCAGCGGCGCGACGTCGTTCGAGGCGATGCCGTCGGTCGGCGTCGACGACGTCAACGCGCGCGCCAACCAGGACGACGTCGACAAGGGCATGCACCGCACCACCGTGCCGCTGGCGCTGCGCGCGCACGTCGCGACCCCGGCGGCCGGCGGGACGCTGTCGGCCGGGTTCGACGGCGGCTGGCAGCGCTTCAGCTACGACATCGTCAACACCCCGCCGCCGACCCGGCTCGATCCGGCGCCCGACATGGTGGTCCACCGCAACCTGGCCCGGTGGGCGGCCGACGCCGGCGTGTGGATCGAGCAGTCGTGGTTCGCCGCCGGCGACCGGGTCGAGATCCGGCCCGGGCTGCGCGGCGACCACTTCGGGCTGTCGCACCAGTGGACGCTCGATCCGCGGATCGCGATCGACGAGAAGCTGTCGCGCGATGTCACGCTGCGCGAGTCGCTCGGCCGCTACCACGAGCCGCCGCTGATCACCGATCTCGATCCGGTGTTCGGCAACCGCGTGATGCTGGGATCGTCGGCGACCCAGGCGGCGGCGACGCTCAAGACCATCGTCGGCGACGACAAGGAGCTGTCGGCGACCGTGTACTACCAGGACCTCCGCGAGCTGCCGGTCGACGCACTCACGGGCGCGACGCCGATCTCGGCCAACGGCGGCGAGGAGTCGGGCGGCCTGCTCGGGGTCAGCCGCGAGCTGGTCGACAGCCAGTTCGGCTCGTACAGCTTCCGCGAGCCGGTCGGCACCGGGCACGCGTACGGCGTCGAGCTGATCGCGCGGCGCAACGTCGGCGCGTGGACCGGGTGGATCGCGTACACCTACGCGCGGTCGTACCGGACCAACCCGACGCGGGACGACGTCGCGCGGCCCTACGTGCTCGATCAGCCGCACGCGGTCACCGTGGTCGGGACCACCGAGCTCGGCCGCTGGCGGCTGGGCGGGCGGTTTCGCTACGTGACCGGCAACCCCTACACGCCGGTCGCCGGCGCTTACCCGAAGTCCGGCTCCAGCGGCGACTGGGTCGCGGTCGATGGACCGATCCTGTCCCAGCGCCTGCCGAGCTTCGTCCAGCTCGACGTCCGGATCGATCGCGGATGGCGCCGCCCGTGGGGCCGCGCGGGGACGATGAACCTGTACCTCGACGTCCAGAACGTCGTGAACCGCCACAACCCCGAGGGCGTGACCTACAACAAGGACTACACGCGGCTGAGCTACACCAGCGGACTGCCGATCTTCCCGTCGATCGGCGTGGAGTACATCCCGTGATCGCGCGGGTCGCCGCGCTGGCCGCGGTCGCCGGGCTCATCGCGCTGGGCGGCTGCGGCGACGATCTGCGCCCGGCCGGCGACGGACCGCTCACCGCGCGGAGCGGCGCGCGGCTCACCCTGCAGAACTACCGCTACGACGACGGCACCGAGCTCGCGGTGTCCACCGAGTTCTACGACACCGGGCTCCACATCCGCTGCGCGCCCCAGCCGTGGAGCGACGGCACGGTGCGCTGCGTGCCGGTCGCCGACGACGCCGAGTACATCGACGCCGCGTGCACGATGCGGATCGGCCTTGGCCGGACGATCGCCAGGCCGAGCTACTTCGTCGCCCCCGACACCGCGGCCGGCGGCGCGCTCGCGACCCGGGTGTTCCGGGTCGGCGCGGCGCTCCCGGCGATCACCCAGTACTACGCGCTCATCGGCGGTGCGTGCACCGGGCCGATCACGGTGCCATCGACGCTGACCAGCTTCTTCGCGGTCGGCGACGAGCTCGACGCGGGTGCGCTGGTCGCGTTCCACGACACCGAGATCGCCGCCGGCCGGATCGGCCTGGCGATCCGCGAGACCGAGGACGGGATGCGGATCGCCACCGGGCTGCGCGACCGCCAGCTCGGCGCCGCGTGCTCGGCCACCCGCGAGGCCGACGGCAGCGTCGCGTGCGAGCCGGCCGGCGCCCCGGCCGCGACCCTGTTCGGCGATCCGGCGTGCAACCAGCCCGTGGTCGCGGCGGCCGCGGCCCCGGCGATCGCCCGGCTCGCCGAGCCGTCGGGCTGCGCGAGCTACCACAGCGTCGGGGCCGAGCGGTCGCCACCGGTCTACCGCCGGACCGGCGACGCGTGCAGCCCCGCCGATGCGCCCGCCGGTGGCCGGATGTTCTCGGTCGGCCCCGCGATCGACCTGCCCGCGATCGGCCGCACGCTGGAGGACGATCGCGGCCGCCGCCTGCGCCGGGTCGTCCTCGATCTCGGCGTCGATCCCGGCGCCGGGCCCGGCGCCGATCCCGCACCTGCGCGCCTGCGCGTGCTCGACGACCGGCTGTTCGACACTGTGCTCGGCGCGGACTGCCGGCCGCGCAGCGTGCGCGGTGCGATCCGCTGCCTCCCGGTGGCGATCACGACCGCGACGGTGGTGTTCACCGCCGGCTGCACCTCGTCGGTCCTGGTCGCCGAGGTCCCGCAGCACGCCTGCGAGCCGCCGGCGTACGCGACCTCGAACCGCCCGTTCACGATCCGGCCGGTCGGCGATCCGGCGCCCGGCCCGCTGTTCCGGCTCGACGGGGCCGCCTGCACGCCGTACGCCGGCGCGCCCGGCAACGAGCTGCGCGCGCTCGGCCCGCCGGTCGACCCGACGACGTTCCTCGGCGCGATCTACTACGGCGAGCGCTCGCTGTAGGTCCAGATCATTCACCACGACGTCTCGGTCGGAGCATTGATTGTCAGTCGTGGCCTCCCCCGCCGGCGGGGAGCACGCGGTAGGCGACGCAGAAGTACGTTCCGTAGACACCCGCCTCCGAAGCAAAGGGCTGCTGCAGGCTGGTGTTGGGCGGGAACTGGCGCACGAGCTCGAGCCGGTGGCGAACGCCCGCCTGGAAAGCGGCCGAGCGCATGTCGGCCCGATCGTGGCCGACGAGAACAACCGGGTGGGCGTAGCTGCCGTGAACTACGCGGAGGACGCGATAGCGGCTCACGGAGATGACGTGCGCATGGCCCGGCGCGGGGACCTGGGGGCCTGGCGTTTCGAGCTCCGCTTCCAGGACGAGTTCCGGCTGCCGACCGGACGTTCCGGGCATAGCCGGGTCGCGCGCGGTGCTGCCGCCGTCGGCCGCAGGCACGCCGTCGCCGGCTGTGCCGGATGCACCATCGTGGTCGGCGTCACTCGGCACACCGGCATGCCCCCCCGCACCCGAAGGGCTCGTCGAGCTTCCTTCGCCATGTCCACACGACACGCTGAGCAACGCGAGTGCGGAGAAGATCAGGGCGCTTGCGGAGAAGCCAGGTTCCATGTCTGTCCTGAACCCGAGACGCATCACGATAGGAAATGCTGCCGGGTCCATGGCGGCCCGGTCAGGGCGGGCGTGAACGATGGCATTCATGGCCCTGGCCGGGTCACCGTCAGGACAACACGGCGATTCTGGGCACGGCCGGCGGCGGTGCCGTTGGGCGCGACGAACCCGGTTGCGCCCCGGCCGACAGTATGGAGACGGCCGCCGTCCACCCCGAACCCGACCAGAGAGGCGACCGCGCTCTGTGCGCGTTGTTGCCCGAGAGTGACGTTACTGGCAGCACTCCCCTGATCATCCGTGAACCCCTCCACGAGGACCGTGGCCAGAGGATTCGCGATGAGCAGGCCCTGGACGGCGAGCAGCACCAGCCCCCCCGCGGCTGGTACGGTCGCGTCGTTGGTAATGAACGAGTCGATGGTCAGCGTGATCACGGCGACCTTTGTCGCGAAGCTCACATTGGAGCGGGAGAAATCCGCAGTGGCAGGCGCTGCGGTCAACGTCGACAGGACGTAATAGTTCGTGTAGTCCTCGGCGATCCTCGTGATGTTGGTGCCGATCGGCATGCTGGCCTGTGCAACGCGGTTACCGGAGCCCACGATATCGCGCGCCACGTCGGCCTCCGCTACCAGCCCGGCTGCATGGGCAGGGCCGAAGCGATCGACTCCGGCCACCGGCGCCGCTGCGTGTGCGTCGAAGTTCTCGACGAGCTCATGCGCCAGATCGGCCACTCCAATTCCCGGCGCTCCGGCCTCCATCGCGTTGATGTCATCCATGTCGATGTTCTGGACACCACCGGCCGTGAGATCGGCCGGAACCGGGAATGCGCCGATATCGACGTTGGCCTGGTGAGTTCCGACATGAATCTCGGCGTTCTGGGTGGGAGCGGTCATGATGCGGTCGAGCTGCGCTGCGAATGCGGGGGATGTGGCAGGGGTAGCGCTCGAAGCCACCGCGGTCACGACGTTCGTGGCGGGGTCTCGGGAAAGCACCAGACCGCTGGCGGTTTCCGCCATGGCGATGAAATCGGCGATGTCGGTGGCCGATCCGGTCAGGAGCAGCTGTCGATCCAGGCGAGGCGCTCCTTCCGCGGACTGACGCGTGACATGGGCGAGCTCGTGCGCGATCAACGCGCGCCCCGGGATCGTGGCAGGTGCGTAGTGGCCGTCTCCGAAGGCGACGTGCCGGCCGACCGTGAAGGCGGCCGCACCGAGGGAGGCCGCCGCCTGACCAGCGGTGCCGTCCGCATGGATCCGGACCTGACTGAAGTCGTACTGGAAGCGGGGTTCGAAGAAGGCGCGCAGGTCCGGGTCCAGCGCGCGGCCCGACGAGCCCAGCACCCGTTCGGCGGACGGCACGTCCATGTGCGCACCTGCTCCCTGGACGCCTTGACTCTCGCCGGCTCGCGTCGGGGCCCCCGGCCCTTCCATCACCTGGCCCGCGCGCCGGCTCGCATCGCTCTCCCGCTCGTCGCCAGGGGCGCTCATCCGCAGCGGCGGCATTGCCACCGCAGCAGGACGAGGAGCCGCTGGTTTCAAGGCCGCCGAGGGTGCACCGGGAGGGACGATCTTGGCGATCGGCTTGCGCGCCTGCGCCACGCTGCGCCCGATCTGAGGCATTGGTCTCTGAGCGAATACCCGGCCACCCGACACGATCGAAGCATATCGACACCATGCATCTTTGTCGAGGACGCAATCCGTCCACTGCTTCGTCATGCAATGCACCTGCAATTTTTTTTCAGGGAGCGAGTCTCTCAGATCCTGCTGAGCGGATGCTCCTCTCGGAACCTCCGCTGCGTCGCTGGGCGCTCACCGCGCAACCTGCGCCGCTTCATGCACCGCGTCGCGTCGACGCGCGCCGGTCACGTGATCCGCTGCGCGACTATCGTGTGGACCGGTCGACGGCGCGATGAAAGATCCAGGCCAAGTCACCGATTCCCCGACGGTCTTGCCGTCGAGGTGTGACATCGGGAGCCTCGCTGGCGTCGCGGAGTCTACCCCTCGCGGGCGGCGGCTGGCTCGGCCGCGAGCAGCGCGACCAGCGCGTCGACCGCGATCGGCTTGATCAGGTGATGATCGAAGCCCGCGGCCTGGGCGCGCATGCGATCGGCGTCCTGGCCGTAGCCGGTGACCGCGATCAACCGCAGCGCGCTGGCGCCGCGCTGGGCGCGCAGCCGGCGCGCGAGCTCGTAGCCGTCCATCACCGGCAGCCCGATGTCGAGCACGGCGATGTCGGGCTGGAACGCGCCGGCGACGGCGAGCGCCGCCGCGCCGTCGTGCGCCACCGCGGCCTCGTGGCCGAGATGGGCGAGCAGCTCGTGGAGCATGTGCGCCGCGTCGACGTTGTCGTCGACCACCAGCACGCGCCTGCCGGGCTGGCTCACCGCGGCCTGCGGGCCGGCGGGAGCCGGCGGGCGGGGCTCGGCGCGCGCCGCGCGCGGCAGCGTCACGGTGAACGTGCTGCCGCGACCCGCGCCGGGGCTGGCCGCCGCGATCGTGCCGCCGTGCAGCTCGCACAGGCTGCGCGCGATCGTCAGCCCGATCCCGAGGCCGCCCTGCGAGCGATCGAGCGCGCGCTCGCCCTGGACGAACAGGTCGAACAGCCGCGGCAGCAGGTCCGGCGAGAGCCCGATGCCCTGATCGATCACCTCGACGACGATGCGCTCGGAGCCGGCCTGCGCCCGCACCGTGATCTGCGACCGCGGCTCGCTGTACTTGGCGGCGTTGATGAGCAGGTTGTGGAACACCTGGGCGAGCCGCGTCGGATCGGCATCGACCAGCACACCGTTGCGCGGGACGTCGACCACGAGCCGCTGCATGCGCCGCTCCAGCAGCGGGCTCGCCATCTCGATCGCGGTGGCGAGCACCGCGCCGAGCTCCAGGACCTCGCGGACCAGCTGGACCTTGCCGCGCGTGATCCGCGAGACGTCGAGCAGGTCGCCGATCAGCCGCGACAGGTGGTCGACCTGGCGGCGGATCACCGCGCGCTCGTCCTGCATCACGTCGGGGTCCTTGATCTCCATCACGTCGAGCGCGGTCGCGATCGGCGCGAGCGGGTTGCGCAGCTCGTGGCCGAGCATGGCGAGGAACTCGTCCTTGCGGCGGTTGGCGGTCGACAGCTGCTGCGCGGTGTTCTGCAGCGCCTCGTACAGCCGGGCGCGCTCGAGCGCGAGCGAGGCCTGGCCCGCCATCGCGGCGAGCAGCTCGCGATCGTCCTTGCGGAACGCGCGCTCCTCGGCGAACGAGAACGACACCGCGCCCGCGCCGCGGCCGGCGAGCACGAACGGGATCACCGCCCAGGACCGAAACGGCGAGTCACCCGCGTCGGGGTAGTGCGCGAGCATCGCGGCTCGGCTCTCGAACATCATCGGCTGGCCGCTGCGCACGACGTCGCACACCGGCAGCCGCGCGGTCATCGCGATGGTCCGGAAGCTGTCGAGCCGGACCTGCTCGTCGCGGCACGAGGAGCCGGCGATCTCCAGCGTGCCGCCGCCGCGCAGCAGCCACGCGAACCCCGCGCCGGCGCCGAGCGCGTCGCGCCCGGCGACGACCATGATCGAGACCACGTCGTGCTCCTCGACCACGCTCGACAGCAGCGCGGTCAGCCGCTGGAGCAGGCGCGTCCGGTCGCGCGCCTCCTCGGCGTGACGCCGCGCCTCCTGCTCGGCCGCGAGCAGCCGCGCGTTGTCGAGCGCGACGCCGGTGCGCCGCGCGAGCTCGGTGAACATGTCGAGGTCGACCTCGTCGTAGCCCCGCCCGATCTCGGTGATGTCGCGCGACACCGCGCAGACCAGGCCGTCGGACACCGCGGTGAGCACCGACGCGAACCGGCGCGGTCCGCGCGGCGTCGCGATCGTGGACTCGATCGTGCGCGCCCGGCCCGAGCGGTTGACGTCGTCGAGCGCCTCGGTCCACACCAGCGCGTCATCGGGCAGCATCACCTCGTCGTTGCGCTTGCCGAGCATGCTGGCCCCCGGCACGCCGGTCGCGCGCTCCTGCGCGGCATTGATGTACACATAGCGCCGGTCGCGGTCGAACACGGCGATCACGTCCGTCGCGGCATCGACCAGTCCCCGGAAGTCGAGCTGCGCCCCCACACGCTCAGCGTGCAGAGCTGGGCGCCGGCGTCAACTCGATGCACCGCCGCATTGCGGGAGTGACCGTCCGCGGTTGCCACACGGGCGGAAACATCGCACGGTCTCCTACCGGTGTTCCGGGCGCTGGCGGCGGTCCGGCACCTGCGGCGCTACCGACGGGGCGCACTGCCCCGATCGACGTCGTTGACGGCGGCGCGGCAGCTCGATACGGATCGAGGCCCACGCCGCAGGAGGATCGCCCATGAGCATGCTGTCTCCCGAAGAGCTCGCCAGGCTGACCAGCGCCGAGTCGCTGTTCGCGTCGCCGATCCCCGTGCAGTCGGTGTCGAGCGACGAGTTCATGCCGGCGCCGCAGACGCCGCGGCAGCGCGAGTTCGAGTCCCGCGTCAAGCAGATCGGCTCGACGATGGCCCGCCGGCTGGGCATGACCCGGCGGCGGTTCTTCCAGACCGCGGCGGGGATGGCGGCGGCGTTCGTCGCGATGAACGACACCTACGGCCCGCTGTTCGGCGTGTCACGCGCCGAGGCCGGCACGCCCGAGCAGGCCGACGCGCGCGCCCGGAAGCTCGCCGGTCAGTTCATCATGGACATGCACACCCACTTCCTGCGGCCGGGCACGCGGATCCAGACCTTCGTCCAGCAGCGCAACGCGGTCGGCAAGGCGGGCTGGAACCCGGCGCTCGGCGGCAAGGCGCAGACGATCGACGATCTGATGTTCGCGAACTACCTCAAGGAGATCTACCTCGACAGCGACACCAAGGTCGCGTGCATCAGCGGCGCGCCGTCGGAGATCCCCGAGGACTGGTTCCTGACCAACGAGATGAAGGCGCAGGCGCGCGCCGACGTCAACGGGCTGTCCGGCTCGCGGCGGATGCTGTCCCACGCGATCTTCACGCCCGGCTTCCCGGGCTGGATGGACGCGATCGACCAGGCGATCGGCGCGCTCAAGCCCGACTCGATGAAGGGCTACACGATCGGCGACAACACCAACAAGCACCTGTCCAAGCACCCGTGGCGGATGGACGACGAGAAGCTGGTCTATCCCGCCTACGAGAAGTTCCTCAAGGCCGGGCTGAAGAACGTCTGTGTCCACAAGGGGCTGTTCCCGCCCGAGGTCGAGAAGCAGTTCCCGCACCTGCTCGAATACTCCGACGTGCGCGACGTCGGCAAGGCGGCCAAGGACTGGCCGCAGCTCAACTTCATCATCTATCACGGCGGCTATCGGTTCGCCGGCGGCGGCAAGGTCGAGGACGCGTGGGCGCAGTTCGAGCAGGCCGGGCGGATCGACTGGGTCACCGACCTCGCCGAGATCCCGGCCAAGCACGGCGTGAAGAACGTCTACGCCGACGTCGGGCAGCTGTTCGCCCAGAGCACGATCGCCGACCCGCGGGTGTCCGCCGTGATGATGGGCCAGCTGATCAAGGGTCTCGGCGTCGATCACGTGTGCTGGGGCACCGACGCGATCTGGACCGGCTCGCCGCAGTGGCAGATCGAGGCGCTGCGCCGCCTCGAGATCCCCGAGCCGCTGCAGAAGAAGTACGGCCTGGCTCCGCTCGGGCCCGCCGACGGGCCGGTCAAGACCGCGATCTTCGGCGGCAACAACGCGCGGCTGTACAACTACAAGCCGCAGCACCACGCCGAGCTCGAGCACGACCAGCTCGGCCGGTACAAGGCGCTGTACGCCGAGGCCGGGGCCGGGCGCACCAACCTCGCGTACGGCTACGCGCTGCGAGAGCGGGCATGACGGCGGCCTGCCGGGTCCTCGGCCTCGCGCTCGCCGCGGCCGCCGCCGTCGCCGCCCCGCCTGGCGCGCGCGCCCAGCCCGCGCCCGAGGCGAAGAACATGGAGCAGGTCGCGCAGCTCGACCTCGCCGGCCACGGCGACGGTGGCGAGGGCCTGGCGCTGCAGCAGCGCCCCGACGGCCGCCGCATCCTCTACCTCGCGCACGAGGGCCAGAAGACCTGCCTGAGCGTCGTCGACGTCACCAACCCCAGGGCGACCGCGCTGCTCGCGCAGCTGCCGTCGCCGGGGCCCGGCGTGACGCGCTGCAACTCGCTCGGGCTGTCGGGCAACGTGCTCGCGGTGGCCAACCAGACCCAGAAGGTCGGTCAGAAGCCGGCCGGCATGTGGCTGCTCGACGTGTCCGACCTCGCGCGCGTCCAGCAGGCGCACGCGCTCGACGACCTCAAGCTCGCGTTCTTCGACACCTCGGGGCCGCAGTCGCGCGGCGTGCACTGGCTGTGGTTCGTCGACGGCGAGTTCGCCCACCTCGCGACCGGCACCGCCGACTTCAAGCCGACCAACGCCGGCGACGATCAGCTCTACCAGGTGGTCGACGTCCGCAACCCGCGCGCCCCGCGCGAGGTCGGGCGGTGGTGGCTGTCCGGCACGCGGACCGGCGACGCCTGCCTGCCCGGCTGCCTGCCGAAGCGCCAGCCGATCGACGACGGCTACCGCGCCCACAGCATCCAGATCTACCCGCAGCGCCCCGATCGCGCGTACGTCGGCTACATCGACGGCGGCATGCTGATCCTCGACATCTCGAAGCTGGCGGACGTGCGGGCCGGCAAGGCGGCGCGGTTCTCGCCCCGCCTGGTCAGCCGGCTCGACTACGGGCCGCCCTACCCGTCGTGGTGCCACACCGTGCAGCCGCTGTGGGGCCGCGGCCTGGCGGTGGTGTCCGACGAGGCGGTGCAGGACCGCTGCACCGATGCCCCCAAGCTGATCTGGCTGGTCGACATCCGCGACGAGACCAACCCGCTGATCATCGGGACCGCGCCGCTGCCGGACAACGTCGCCGCGCTGTGCACGCGCGGCGGCCGGTTCGGCGCCCACAACCTGCACCCGGCGTTCCCCGACGGCGCGTCGGCGCAGCTCAAGAACACGTTCGTCGGGACGTTCTTCAACGGCGGCGTGCGGATCTACCGCCTGGTCGACCCCCCGCTGCCCGGCGCCCCGCCGCAGATCACCGAGATCGGCTACTTCATCCCGGCCGCGCCGCCCGGCAATCCCGGCAAGACCGTCCAGATCAACCACGTGATCGTCGACGAGAAGGGCCTGATCTACGCCGACGACCGCGTCACCGGCGGGCTGTACATCCTCCGGTACACCGGCAAGCCGCCGCTCGACTGAGTGATAGATTCAATCGCTCCATCCCGATCAGCCGACATCCGAGCTCCCGGTGACGGCCCGGGCGTCGACCGCATCGTGTCGCGGACGACGCTTCCAGGTCTGCGCGGCGCTCGACGAGGATCGGCTGGGGCGTCGAGGTCAACCTGGTGCGCTGCGGCGCGCCAGTCACAGGCGACCGGGTGTTCTCCCGAGGTCCATCCATCGCCTCGGTGAGGCCGCGACGGGTCCCGCTCAGCAGGGCACTGCAGAACGCCCGAGCGAGGGGGTACGCGCGAACGAGTACGCCCGCACCGCCGATCACACCGGCGCGCCGCCGCCCACGTCGTCCGCGTCCGGCACCAGGTGCTGCGTGCAATTGATCAGCCGGGCCTCGAACGGCGGATCGGGGTCGAGCACGGTCAGCCCCGCGTTGGCGAAACCATCCGGCACCGCGCTGGCCCGGGCGTGATTCCGGAGCAGCGCGCCGCACACCAGGCCGTGGCTCACGACCACCAGCGCACCGGACAGCGCGCGCCGGCGCTCGACGATCAGCGCGAACGCCTGCGCGACGCGCTGGTGGAACACCTCGACGCTCTCGCCGCCCGGCGGCAAGAACCCGGGCGCGAACGGGTCCTCGGTCAGCTGGTCGTAGGGCGTGCCGCGCAGGTCGCCGAAGTTGCGCTCCTGCAGCAGCGGCGTCTCCTCGATCGCGTGGCCGCGCGCGGCGAGCCGCGCCGCGGTCATGCGGGCGCGCAGCAGGTCGCTGCACACCACGTGGGCGAACCCGAGCGCGAGCAGCCGCTCGGCGAGCTGCGCCGCCTGGCGGATGCCCCGCGCGCTGAGCGGGACGTCGGGCCGCTGCATGATGCGGGCGGCGTTGGCGGCGGTCTCGCCGTGGCGGATCAGCAGGATCGACATGGCGCGGTTGTACAGCGAAGCTGCAATCGGCTGTAGCCGGCGCGCGCGATCGATTCCGCGCCGCTGCGGGAATCCCGCGCCCACCGCGGCGGTTGGATGCGCCATGATGAAGCGTGGATGCCTCCTGCTCGCCCTGGCCGCCTGCGGGGCCCCATCGCCTGCCCCGCAGGCCCCGGCGCCCGCGGCCAGCGCCGCGTCCGCCGGTAGCGCCGCGGCCGCGCACCGGCATCAGCCCGACGACAGCCTCGTGGGGGTGATCGATCAACCGGCGCCGCCGTGGCAGGTCGCGCAGTGGTTCAACTCGCCGCCGCTGCAGCTCGAAGAGCTGCGCGGCAAGGTGGTGCTCGTGCGCTGGTTCATGGACCCATCGTGCCCGTTCTGCAGCGGCACCGCGCCGACCCTGCGCGCGCTGCACGAGCGCTACGCCGACCAGGGGCTCGCCGTGATCGGCATGTACCACCACAAGGCGGAGACCCCGCTCGATCCGGTCGAGGTCGAGGGCTGGGTCAAGCACTTCGGCTACCAGTTCCCGGTCGCGATCGACAAGGACTGGACCACGCTGCGCCGGTGGTGGCTCGACGGTCACGACCGGTCCTACACCAGCGTGAGCTTCCTGATCGACAAGGCCGGCGTGGTCCGTCGCGTCCACCTCGGCGGGCTGATCGCCTCCGAGGGCGACGACATCAACGCGATCCGGGCCGACGTCGAGCGCCTGCTGGCGCAGTGATCGCCGGTCCCGGCGGGCTCACGGGATGCCGTACAGCTTCGCCGCGTTGTCGTGCAGCACGCCGCGCGCCAGCGCCCCCGCCTGCTCGCGGCTGATCTCGTGATCGCGCAGCATGCCGGTGAGCGCCAGCCCGAGCGCCTGGCGGATGTTGCGGCTGGCCAGGTAGCTCGCCTCCTCCCAGCCGAGCGAGTCGGTGAACGGATAGCCGTCGGTGGCGAACAGGACCTTGTCCGGAAAGATCTCGAGCCACTCGCGCAGCCAGCCGGCGAGCGTGCGCGGCGGGATCACCAGCGACTGCTGCGAGAGATCGAGATAGGCATTCGGTTTCTGGAGCAGCGCGCCGATCTCGTGAATGTACGGCCAGCCGCCGTGGAGCATCACGAACTGGGTCTTGCGCAGCTTCGGCGCGTTGAACATCGGCTCGAGCAGCAGCGGGTTGACCCCGGCGATGCTGAAGTATCCGCCGGCGCCGCTCATCGCGTGGAGGTGGACGGCCATGTGCAGCCGGCCGCACTCCTCGGCGATGAACCGGAACAGGAAGTCCTGCAGGACCTTGTAGTCGGCGAGATCGGGGTGCGGGCGGCCGGCCAGCCGCGCGTAGATCTTCGCGGCCTGGTCGCGGGTCGGATCGGTGAAGTCGAAGCCGCGGAGGTATGCGATCTCGAACTTCACGGCGACCGCGCCCTCGCCGTGCTGGCGCTCGAGCGTCGGCGTGACGACCTGGCTGAGGTAGGCGTCGAGCGTCGCCGGCACGGCCTGGAGGTGGACCGCCTGCAGGTACTGCGCGCGCAGCTTGTCCTCGAGCGGGAAGAACAGCGCGCGGTCGGGCGAGCCGGCGGCCAGGCCGGAGCTGTCGAGCGGGAACACCAGCGCGTCGACGTACGGAACCCAGCGGAACCGCGGCGGCTGGGCGCCCGGCCCGAGCGCGACCCGGTTGGCCAGCATGGTGCCGATCCGCGCCTGGTCGAGCACCCACAGGTCGTAGCGCTCGCCGTGCTGGGCGCGGACCTTGTCGCGGGCCGCGGCCAGCCGCTTGAGCGCGTCGGCCGACAGCGGCGGCGCCTCGGTGAAGTGCCACAGCGCCTTCCACGCGTCGGGCAGCTGCGGGCTGTCCGGCCGCCACGCCACCGGATCGGTCTGCGGCTCCATGTTGTCGACCGGCAGCGCGTCGAACCCGCGATCGGTCGCGAGGTTGGGCGGCGGCAGCACGGGGTGGGCGTGGTTGTCGATCGCGAGCGTCGTGGCGAGCACCCGGGCAAGCGTCGGATCGATGTCGCCCGGCGCGACGCCGAGGTTGATCCCCGGATCGGTGCCCGCGGGCTGGGCCCGGGCGAGGAACGGAACCGAGAGGGCCGCAAGGACGGTCAGCCGGCGTGCGGTGAGCATGGCGCACGGTAACCGATCCGACGGGAGTGCGCGCCGGACTGCCCGCATCGCGGCGGGTCGCCGTCCGCGGCCAGGTTGATCTTGTCGTAGCCGAGCCACGCGCAAACCTCGTCGAGATCGTCCGCTGCGATCGACGTGGTGTACCGCGCGAGATCGGCGATCGGCTCGAGCTCGCCAGGACGAGGAGCAGGCTCGAACGCTTCCCCATGGGACTCCGCAGGAGGCAGCTCGCGCCAGGGGACATGGGCATCGTCGCGCGATTCGCGCGGGCCGCGGCGGATCCGGATCGCCGGCTCGCTCGTACCATGGCCCGTGCACCGCCCGCCCCTCGCCGCCCTGCTCGCCGTGATGTGCGCATGTGCCCGCCCGGTGCGTGCGCCGCCGCCACCCACCGCCGCTCCCGCTCCCGACCGCGGCGTCGACATCGCCGCGGCCCGCGCCCGGGGCGCCGCGCAGCGCTTCACCTGGGAGCCGTGGTCGCCCGCGGCGTTCGCCCGCGCCGCCCGCGAGCATCGCTTCATCCTCGTCGACGGCGCGGCCGCGTGGTGCCACTGGTGCCACGTGATGGACGAGACCACCTACCGCGACGCCGAGGTCGGCGAGGCGCTGCGCGCGCACTTCGTCGCGATCCGGGTCGATATCGACGAGCGGCCCGACCTCGCCGAGCGCTACGGCGACTGGGGCTGGCCGGCGACGATCCTGCTGTCGCCCGACGCCGAGGAGCTCGGCAAGTTCCGCGGCTACCTGCCGGCCGAGCGGCTGCGCGAGATCCTCGCCGAGACCGTCACCGGCACCGCCGCTGCCGAGGCGAGCGCTCCGGCGATCGCGCCGCCGCCGCGCGCCGAGGCGCTGCCGTGGATCGCCGCGCGCGCGATCCGCGACCTCGACCGGTTCTACGACGACGAGCACGGCGGCTGGGGGTTCCGGGTCAAGGCGCCGATCGGCGACAACGCGGTGTTCGAGCTCCGGCGCGCCGCGCACGGCGACGCCCGGGCCGCCGCGCGCGTGGCCCGGACCCTCGACCGCCAGCGCGCGATCGTCGATCCGGTGTGGGGCGGCATCTACCAGTACTCGGTCGGCGGCGACTGGACCGAGCCACACTTCGAGAAGCTGATCACCTACCAGGCGCGCAACCTCGAGGCCTACGCACGCAGCCGCGATCCGGCGGCGCTCGCCGTGGCGCGCGGCATCGCCGGCTACCTCGATCGGTTCCTGTCCGCCCCCGACGGCGGGTTCTACACCAACCAGGACGCCGATGTCGGCGCGCACGGCGGGCGGTTCGCCGATGGCCACACGTACTACCCGCGGGACGACGCCGGCCGCCGCGCGCTCGGCCTGCCGTGGATCGACACCCACGTCTACGCGCGCGAGAACGGCATGGCGATCACCGCGCTGG
>JBGQCL010000004.1:0-75515 GCA_041495365.1 Kofleriaceae bacterium
AGCCACTTCGACAGGATGGCGCTCTTGCCCATGCCCGGCCCGCCCGTGACCACGACCCACCCCGTGTCGTCCGGCCCGAGCAACCACTCGTCGAGGCGCGCCAGCACATCGTCGCGCCCGACGAACCGGCGGTGTCGCCCGCGTTCGAGCGAGAAGTCGATCCGCTCCGTCGCCGGCGGTGACGCCTGGGCCTCGCCGATTCCACCCACCGAGCCAGGCTATCGCAACCGGCCCGGCTGGTCAGCGCGCATTGCTCGACGAAGCGGGCACCAGGCCGAACAACCCCGCTCTGCGATGTCGGGAAGTATCCCTCGCCGTCGCCTGATCGACGTGCTCTTCATGCGCGGGCGGATGTCGGCGGTCTGGCGGCGGTGATCGCGTCGATTTCGGCCGGGCGCTGCCCGTGGGACACGCGGAGCGCGGAGCGACGTGCGGCACACATCACCTCGCAGGTCGCGCGCACCACCGTCACGGATCGAGCCGGTCACCAGCCGCCGGAGCTCTCGCCGGAGCCATCGCCGCCGCCCGTGCCGTCGGCGTTCCCCGAGCCGGCGCGCTGGGCGCGGCGCTGATCGGCGCGCGCCGTCATCGCCGCGACGAGCTCGTCGGTCGAGATGTCGCCGTCGTGGTTGGTGTCGATCGCGGCGGGGTCGTCGAACCGCATGCGGCCGCGCGCGGCGGCGAGCTCGGCCGGCGTCAGCTTGCCGTCGCCGTCGGTGTCGAGCCGCTTGCGCATCATCTCGGCGCGCTGCTTGAGCGCCGCCGCGCGCTTCTCGTCGGTCATCGCGGCGTCGCCGTTCCGGCGGCGGGCGCGCCAGTCGCCGCCCGAGCCGGCCTGCGCCGGATCGGCCGGGCCGGGCTTGACGCCGGGCTGCTTCGCCGTGTCGGAGCTCGGCGCCGGCGCCGCCGGTTCGTCCTTCTTGCAGCCCGCGGTGAGCGCGAGCGCGGCGGTGAGCGCCAGGATCCAGGGCCGCTGATTCGTCATGCTGGAAGGCTCGCAACTGGCGCGCCGCCTGGCAACGTGTGTGCCCCGCTGTTCGTCGCCGTCCGGCGCCGGCAAGTGACGGAATTCCGCGGAAGGACACCCCGACGCGACCGCTTCGTTACAGAGCGTTACATCGTCGCGCGTCGCACAGCGGTTGGCGCCCTCCGCCGCCCGCGGCCCGGGCTATAAGTGCTGGCATGAGGCTCGTCCTGCTGGCAGCGCTGCTCGGTGGTCTCGGTCTCGGTCTCGGCCTCGGTCTCGGCTGCAGCCACGAGGCCAAGCCGGTGGTGGCGCCCGACGACCATGCGCCCGTGCCGCCGGCATCGCCGATCGGTTACCTGGTCGACGATGCCACCGAGCTCACGCTGCGCGACGACCAGCTCGCCAAGCTCCGGCAGATCGACGACGAGCTGGGGGCGAAGCTGGCGACCTACGAGAGCGAGCTGCGCAACGGCGAGCCGGTGCCTCAGGGCGATCCCCAGCCGTCGCGCGGCGGGATGGACGTTCGCGGCGCTGCCATCCACGCCGACCCCAACGGAACCGCGGACGCCGTCCCGCTCAACGGCGCCCAGATGGCCCCCCCGGTCGAACAGACCAAGACCTACGTGGTCCTCGGCGAGACCGTCACCCGGATCCGCCGGGACCGCGCCCGCGACACCCGCGCGGCGATCCAGCGCGCGTTCGCCGTGCTCAGCGCGGCGCAGCAGACCATCGCCCGCCGGGTGCTCGCCGAGCATGGCGTCAACCCCGACACCGGCGTGGCCACCGAGGGCGGCGAGCCCGGCGCCCGGCCGGCCGACAACCCGCTCACCCCGATCAAGCAAGGCGAGCCCTAGCCCGCAAGCGAGCTCTCGTTCGCGGACCCGGGCTGCGGGGTGCGCAGGCGCCCGGAGTGTGAAAATCTGCACCGCGAGTGACGCGGTCCTCGATGGTTAGGAGCGCCGGCGCGGACGACGCCGCTCGGCGCTTCACAGTTCGTCAAGCTTTCGATGGCGGCGGGCCATACACCGGTGCGCGGCGGCGGATACAGATCGATCATGAAGCTCATCATCCTGTCGGTGGCGCTGGCGACGCTGGTCGTCGGCGCCGGTGCAGCGCGCGCGGAGCGCTGGGACTCCAGGGGCTGGGTCAAGCTCGGCGAGCGCCAGGTCAACGGCCGGGTCGATCACGATCGCATCGAGGTCGGCCGCCGCGAGGGCAAGCTCTCCAGGCTCACGCTGGTCGTGCTCGACAGCGATCTCGAGCTGATCGACTTCGAGATCAAGTTCGCCAAGGGACCGCCGTGGCACCCCGAGGTCAAGCACTTCTTCAAGGAGGGCCAGCGCACCCGCCTGATCGACTTCCCGGGCGACGAGCGCGTCATCAAGTTCATCGACTTCAAGTACCGGAACCTGCCCGGCGGCGGCCGCGCGAAGGTGCAGGTGTGGGCCCAGTAGGAGGGTGGCGATCTCGCTCCGCTCGAGCCCGCCGAGCCGTAGCGCGGCGATCCGCTCGACCGGCTCGACGGAACGCCGGTGATATGCAATCGCTATCACGGTGAATGCAGGTCCTGGGCCAGGCTGCGCTGACACAGTTCTTCAAGCGACTGAGAGCGAACGGAAACACGCCGGCGGCCGCACGCGCTACATCTGCGGTATGCGCCGTGCGCTCGGTCCCACCCTGGTCCTCGTCGCGGCCGTCGCGCTCGCCGGCTTCGAACTCGGCCTCGGCTGCAGCCATGATCCCAAGCCCACCGTGGTCGAGCCCGCCGGGCCGGCGCCGCTCCCGCCCGCCTCGGGGACGCCGATCGGCTACCTGGTCGACGACGCCGGCGAGCTCAAGCTGACCGACGACCAGCTCGCCAAGCTCAAGGCGATCGACGACGCGCTGGCGACCAAGCTCGCGACCCTCGACGCCCAGCTGCACAGCCCGAGCGCGGCCGCCGGCTCGGGTCAGCCGCGCGGCCGGCGTCGCGGGGGCGGGGGCGGGGGCGCGGGCGGCGCGGGCGGCTTCGGGGGCGGCATGCGTGGCGGCGGTCGCCGCGGCGGGATGCGCGGCGGAGGCGCCGGCAGCGGCTCGGGCTCCGCGGCGCCCCGGTCTTCCGCGGCCAGCGCCGACACCCTCAACCGCGTCACCGAGGAGCGCGCCGCCGACGTGCGCGACGCGATCGACCGCGCGCTGGCCCTGATGGACGTCGTCCAGCGCGTGGTGGCCAAGCGCGTGCTCACCGAGCACGGGGTCGATCTCGACGCCGGCCGCCCCGCCGCCGGGAGCAAGGCGGGCAGCGGCGAGCCGTCCGGCGAGCCCGACGACACCGAGCCCGACGGCGCCGGCAGCGGCAGCAGCTGACCCGCAGCGTGGCGGGGGGTGCCTTGCCATTGACAGGATCACGCTCGTGTCCTACACGTAAGACATGAGCACGTCGCTGAGCGGGAGCCTGACCGTGCGCCTGGGTGCACCGGCGATGCGGACGATCCGCGCTCGGGCTCGCGCACTCGGGATCACCCCGTCGCGACTCGTCCGCGACGTGATCGAGCGAGCAGTCGGCGCGACGGGCGGCGAGGCGAGCTTGTACGAGCTCACCGGCAAGTGGGTGGGCAGCGTGAACAGCCCGACCGCTCCCGCCGGCCGCGACGCGCGCGAAGTGCTGCGGGACTGGCAGCCGGACCGACGTGGTTAGACGCGCGCTGCTCGACACGGGCTTCATCGTTGCGCTCGTCAACCAGGCGGACCCCGATCACGAGCGGTGTGTCGACGTATGGCGCGACCTTCGCACCCAGCTGCTGTCCGTCGACGGAGTCCTCGTCGAGGCCGCACATCTGTTGCGGCGGTCGCCTGGAGCTCCCGCCGGCATCGTCGGGTTGGTGTTCAGCGCGGGTACGGAGCTGGTCGCGACCACGGAGCAACGCGCCAGCCGCGCTATCACCTTGATGAAGAAGTACGCCGACGTACCGATGGACTTCGTGGATGCGCTGCTCGTCGTCGTCGCCGAGGAGCACAAGGTCCACGATGTGCTCACGCTCGATCGGCGCGGATTCATGACCTACCGGGTCGGGCGCGAGCGGTTTCGCCTGCTGCCCTGACGCCCCAGCTGGGTGCGGCTTCGCCGCGCTACGGCGCGACCGGCAGCTCGATCGCGGTGGCCGCGCCGGGCTGGTGGTAGATCCGCTGGGTCGCCTTGCGGTAGTCGGCGGGCTTGGCGAAGAAGATGTTGTCGACGAAGGTCTGCGGGTTGCGATCGTAGAGCGGGAACCAGCTCGACTGGATCTGGACCATCAGGCGGTGGCCGGGCAGCACGACGTGGTGGACGGTCGGCAGGGTGAAGCGGTAGCGCTGGACGGTGTTTGCCGGGATCGCCGCCGGGTGCTCGAAGCTGTCGCGGTAGCGGCCGCGGAAGATGTCCATCGCGAGCGGGAGCTGGTAGCCGCCGAGCTCGGGCTGGGGCGGGTTCTCGTCGGGGTAGACGTCGATCAGCTTGACGACCCAGTCGGCGTCGCTGCCGGTGGTCGCGGCGTGGAGGTTGACCTGGGGGGCGCCGGCGAGCCGCAGCGGCTGGGTCAGCGGCTCGGTGACGTAGCTCAGCACGTCGGGGCGATCGGCGACGCTGCGCTGGTCGGACACCAGCCAGGTGTGCCAGGCGTCGGAGTTGGCGAACCGGACCGGGCGGGGCAGGTAGGGCACCGGCTTGGCCGGATCGGAGACGTACTCGTCGAAGCCCTCGGCGATCGGCGCGGCGAAGCCGGCGCGGCCGCCGGGCTGGACGTACAGCGGGCGGAGCGGGGACGGGCAGCCGCTGGCGCAGGCGAGCGGCCAGCGCGGCAGCTTGCGCCAGGTGTTGGCGCCGGTCTCGTAGACGGTGGCCGGCGCGATGCTCGGCTTGCCCGGCCGGTCGCGCAGGTAGGCCTCGAAGAACGGGCGCGCGATGTCGCGGCGGAACGCCAGGGACGGATCGCCGTCGAACCGCAGCGGACCGAGCGCGCTGCCGTCGGCGCCCATCCCGGAGTGCCGCCACGGGCCGAGCGCGAGGAACAGCCGGTCGTTGGCCTTGTCCTTGGGCTCGAGCGCCTGGTAGGTGGTGATGCCGCCGTAGATGTCCTCCTGGTCCCACAGGCTGGCGACGATCAGGGTCGGCACGGTCAGCGGCTCGGCGGCGAGCAGCTTGTCGAGCGCCTGGCCCTGCCACCACGCATCGTAGGCCGGGTGCTCGGCCAGCTTGCGCCAGAACCCGATCTGGTCGAAGCCGCTGGCGCGCGCGAAGTCCCCGGCCGAGCCGGCGCGGCGGAAGTTGTCGTAGTCGTCGTAGCCGGTGCGCGGCACCGGCTTGCCCTCGCCGCGCTGGGTCTCCTGGCCGAGCAGGTAGTCGAAGTTGGTCTGGCGAAACGCGCCGTTGTGGAACCAGTCGTCGCCGCGCCAGCCGTCGACCATCGGGCACTCGGGGATCGCGGCCTTGAGCGCCGGGTGGGGGTGGACGAGCGCCATCAGCACGGTGAAGCCCTCGTACGACGAGCCGATCATCCCGACCTTGCCGTTGGTCTCGGGGACGTTCTTGACCAGCCAGTCGATCGTGTCGTAGGTGTCGGTCGAGTGGTCGACCTTGCTGTCGTTGAGCGGGCCGCGCAGCGGCCGGGTCATGACGTAGTCGCCCTCGGAGCCGTACTTGCCGCGGACGTCCTGGTAGACCCGGATGAAGCTGCCGTCGGCGAACTGGTCGTCGCTGACCGGCAGGGTGGCGGCGAGCCGGTTGGACGCCGTGCGCTCGGCGCGCTTGGTCGCGTTGTACGGCGTGCGGGTCAGGATGATCGGCAGGCGGCGCGCGCCGTGCGGCACCAGGATCACGGTGTGGAGCTTGACGCCGTCGCGCATCGCGATCATGACCTCGCGGCGGTCGTGATCGGCCGCGTCGGTCGGCCGCGTGAACTGCGCCGGGATCTCGGGCGCCAGCGGCGGCGTCGGCTCGGCGACCAGCGCGCGCGGGCGGGAGACGAGCGCCAGACAGAGCACCGCGGAGGCTGCGAGGGACAGGCTGGGCGTGCGCATGCCGCAGGACTATTGACCAAAACAGCGGCGGTGGGGAATCCGCAATGCGCCGGGCGGACCGGGCGATCGGGCACGGTCCCGGCCTGCCACGCGGTGAGGTCCCGGGCCCGCGGTGCAGAACGGTCATTCCCGCGACCGGCACAGTTGCCAGGCGCCGTGATGTGCGCCGGCGCGAACCCCGACCGGTCGGTAGATCCTCCGCCGCACGACCCGGGCTTTGCTACGCTCGGGGCATGACACGTGCGCTTGCGTTCGTGTGGTTCGCCGGCTGCGGCCATGTGTCGAGCGCGCCGCCGGGCGAGTGCAACGGCGGCTCCGGGTGTGGACGAGACCTGGTCTGCACGCGCGACAACCAGTGCCTGCCGCCCGACGAGGTCCGCGCCGTCCACGTCACCTGGACGGTGAGCGGCGCCCCGGCGAGCGCGACGAGCTGTGCGGCGGCCCCGGATCTGCGGATCGACTTCGTGAGCCGGAGCGGCCCTCGCTTCGGATTCGACCCGGTGCCCTGTGCGCAGGGCAAGTTCACGGTCGACGTGCTGTCGATGGACTACGACACGGTCCTGCTCGGCCGCACCTCCGACCGGGCGCGGCAGCAGGCCACGATCGACGTCGCCGGCAACGCGATGCTGAACCTGCCGTATTAAGATCCCGGGATGGTTGCCATCCTCGCGATCGCAGGGAGCCTGCGGGAGAAGTCGTTCAATGCGATGCTGCTGCGGGCCGCCGCGGAGCTCGCGCCCCCCGGGACCACGGTGGAGGCCGCCTCGATCAAGGACATCCCGCTGTACGACGGCGACCACGAGGCCTCGGCGGGGATCCCGCCGGCCGTCCAGGCGCTGAAGGACCGCATCGCGGCGGCCCCGGGCGTCCTCCTGGTCACGCCCGAGTACAACAACTCGCTGCCGGGGGTGTTCAAGAACGCGATCGACTGGACCAGCCGGCCGCCCGCGGACCTCGGCCGGGTCTACGGCGGCCGGCCGATCGGTGTGATCGGCGCAACGCCCGGCCCGGGGGGCACCGGGCTGGCACAGGCCGCCTGGCTCCCGGTGCTGCGCACGCTCGGCACGCTGCCGTTCTTCGGCGCGCGCGTCCAGGTGTCCGGCGCGGCCAAGGTCTTCGACGACCACGGCCAGCTCGTCGATCCGACGGTGCGCGGCCAGGTCGAGAGGTACATGGCGGGGTTCGCCGCGTTCGTTGCTCGCAACGCGCGGTGACGCGGCCAGCGGCGGACACACGATCGGCGTGCGCCGGCGCGCATTCCGGGTGGTCCGGTCGCTAGGATGGGTGGCATGAGCGCTGACAAGCCACCCGCACCCCCCGCGAAGCCTGCGGCCAAGGCCGATGCCGACTCCAAGTCCGCCGCCAAGCCGGCGGCCAAACCCGCCGCCCGGCCGCCGGCGCTGGACGAGCGGCCGCTCAAGTTCGCCGACCTCGCGGCGTATGCCGCGCAGCTCGACGCCGGGGAGCTGGTGGCGAGCCTGCGCGACGGCCGCGGCGTGGTGCGTGCCAACGCCGCGCTCGCGCTGGCGGCGGTGAACCAGCCCGCGGTCGACCTGGTGCCGCTGCTGCGCGACAGCGAGATCCGGGTCGCGGCGGCCGCCGCCGAGGCGCTCGGGCTGCTCGGCACGCAGGTCCGCGAGCTGATCCCGCAGATCACGCAGACGCTCGACGGCGCGCAGCCCGAGGTGCTCGACGCGATGGTCGGCGCGCTCGCCGCGCTGGTCGGCCAGGCCGACGACGAGCTGAGCGTCGCGCTCGACGTCCCGCTGGCGCTGGCGACGAAGACGGTCATCGAGGCCTGCGGGCGGCTCGACCGCGCCGGGATCGCGTTCCTGATCCAGGCGACCAAGCACGAGCGCGGCCGGGTCCGGATCAACGCGATCGGGGGCCTGGGCCGGTGGGGCAAGACGGACATCGAGGCCAGCATCGCGTGCCTGAATCACATCGAGGCCAACGACCCGGTGCCCGACGTCCGCACCGCGGCCAAGCAGGCGAGCCTGGCCGTGCTCGCGCGGACCAAGGTCGAGGCCGTCGACGGGCTGCCCAAGAACATCCCGGACTTCGAGGACCGCAAGCTCGGCGCCTCGGAGCTGTCGGACCACGCCGATCAGATCAACGTCGACGAGGTGATCTACGCGCTGCGCGACGGCCGCGCCCACGTCCGGATCAACGGCTGCCGCGCGCTGGCGGTCAAGGGCGCGGCGGCGGCCCGCGGCGTGCCGGACCTGGGCCTGGCGTGCCGCGACAGCGCGCCTCAGGTCCGCCGCGAGGCCGCCAAGGCGCTCGGCAAGCTCGGCGACGAGGCGCTGGCCGCGGCGGCCGACCTGGTCGGCGCGCTGTCCGACGTCGAGGCCGACGTCGCCGATGCCGCGGCCGAGGCGCTCGAGCCGCTCGGGGCGAGGGCAGTCGACGCGCTGGTCCGCGGCCTGGCGACCGGCAGCGAGACCGGCGGCTGGCGGGTCGGCGAGCTGATCAGCAAGCTGCCCGATGCCGCGGAGCTGCTGACCGAGGCGTTCCGCAGCCCGGCGGTCAACGTCCAGGTCAACGCCGCGCTCGGCCTGGGCATGCTCGGCAAGAGCCGGGTCGGCGCCGGGATGCCGGCGCTGCTCGGTGCGCGCACCGGCGGCGACGCCCGGACCCGCGAGGCGGTCCGCCGCGCGCTGGAGATGATCAACCCGTCGGGCCAGGCCGGGCCGACCGCGGTCCAGATCGAGGGCTTCGAGGATCGCTTCCTGTCCGCGTCGGAGATCGACGCGAGCAAGGCCGATCTCCAGCGCATCGGGGTCGCCGACCTGACCGCGCACCTGCAGGACGGCCGCGACGTGGTGCGCGCCAACGCCGCCGCCGGGCTCGGTGCGCTCGGCCCCGCCGCGGCGGCCGCCGCCGGCACGCTCGGCGTCCGGCTGCGCGACGACGCGCCGCGGGTCCGCCTGGCCGCGGCCCAGGCGCTCGACAAGCTCGGCGACGCCGCGGTGCTCGAGACCGCGGGCGACCTGGTGCGCGCGCTGGGCGACGCCGAGGACAAGGTCGCCGAGGCGTGCGCCCAGGTGATCCGCGCGCGCAAGAGCCGGATGATCGGCCCGCTGGTCCGCGGCCTGGAGACCGACAACCCGACCCACGGCCGGCGGATCGCCGAGCTGCTCGGCGTGTTCGACGACGCGGCCGAGCTGCTGTGCGATGCGTTCGAGAGCCCTGCGGTCAACGTCCAGGTCAACGCGGCGATCGGGCTCGGCATGCTCGGCCCCAAGCGGGTCGGCAAGGGCCGCAAGGCGCTCGAGGGCGCTCGCACCGGCGGCGATGCGCGGACCCGCGAGGCGGTGCGCAAGGCGCTCGACATGCTCGACGGGCCGCGCAGCCAGGGGCCGCAGGCGATCCCGATCGAGGGCTTCGAGGTCCGCGTGCTCGGCGCCGAGGCGTTCGCCAGCGCCGCCGGCAAGCTGCCGCCGGGCGAGCTGATCAACTACCTGACCGACGGGCGCGCCCACGTGCGGGCCAACGCGGCGACCGCGCTGGGCACGCTGGGGCCGGCGGTCGCCTGCGCGGCGATCCCGATCGGCGTGCTGATGCGCGACGACGACATGAAGGTGCGGATCCAGGCGGCGTGGGCGCTCGACCGGCTCGGCGACGACGCCGTGCGCGAGGCCGCGGCCTACCTGATCGGCGCGCTGCGCGGCGACGCCGACGTCGCCAGCGCGGTCGCGCCGGTGCTCGCGGCGCGCAAGGGCCGCGTGCTGAGCGCGCTGCTCAAGGGGCTGGAGACCGACGACGACGCACACGCCCGCCGGATCCTCGAGGTGATCAACGCGCTGCCCGACGCGCCCGAGATCCTGTGCGACGCGATCGAGAGCCCCGCCGAGAACGTCCAGGTCAACGCCGCGATCGGCATCGGCATGCTCGGCGAGAAGCGCGCCGGCAGCGCCGGGCGCAAGGCGCTGGAGACCCGGCGTACGGGAGGGTTCGCCCGGACCCGCGAGGCAGTGTTCAAGGCGCTCGCGATGTGGAAGGGCTAGCTCCCGGGCGCGGCACGCGACGCGATGCGCGAAACGCGCAGGCGGTGGCGCCCCGGGGCCTCGGCCGCGTTGCGCACACGCCGCCCCGCGCGCATGCTGAGGGCATCGGCACCGGCACGGCGGTCGACTGTGCCGGACACGCCGGCGACGCATGACGAAACACGACGACCACGAGCACGGGGAGGGGCGCGACCACGCGGGCGATGACCCCGGGCACGACCACGCCGGGCACGACCACGCGCGCGAACGGCACGGCGACGCCCCCGCCGGCCACGACCACGCGCGCGAACGGCACGGCGACGCCCCCGCCGGGCACGACCACGCCCACGCGGGTCACGACCACGCCCGCGCGGGTCACGACCACGCGCGCGAACGGCACGGCGACGCCCCCGCCGGGCATGGCCACGCCGGGCACGCCCACGGCGGCCACCATCACGCGCGGCCCGACCAGATCACGCGCGCGTTCGTGGTCGGCATGCTGCTCAACGTCGTGTTCGTCGTGATCGGCGTGATCGCCGGGCTGGCGGCGCACTCGACCGCGCTGCTCGCCGACGCCGCGCACAACCTGGGCGACGTGCTCGGCCTCGGCATGGCGTGGGGAGCGACCGTGCTGGCGCGCCGCGCGCGGACCATGCGGCGGACCTACGGCCTGCGGCGGACCACGATCCTCGCGGCGCTCGGCAACGGCGGCCTGGTCCTGTTCGCGATCGGCGGCGTGGTCTGGGAGGCGGTGCAGCGGCTCGGCGCGCAGCCCGAGGTCCGCGGCGGGATCGTCGCGGCCGTCGCGGCGCTCGGGGTCGGCCTCAACGCAGTGGCCGCGATGATGTTTGCGCGCGGCCGCGACGACATGAACGTGCGCGGCGCGTTCCTCCACCTGGTCGCCGACGCGACGGTGTCGGCCGGCGTCGTGGTGTCGGGCCTGATCGTCTGGCAGACCGGGTGGGCGTGGGTCGATCCGCTGACCAGCCTGGTGGTCTCGCTGGTGATCGTGCGCGGGACCTGGCTGCTGGTCCGCGAGGCGCTCGACCTGCTGCTCGATGCCGTCCCGCCGCACATCGATCCAGATGCCGTGCAGGACTACCTCGCCCGCCTGCCCGGCGTGACCGACGTCCACGACGTCCACATCTGGTCGATGAGCACGACCGAGGTCGCGCTGACCGCCCACCTGGTCGTGCCGTGGGACAGCTGCTCGCCGTCGATGCTGAGCGACGCCGCGCTGGAGATCGAGCGCCGGTTCAAGATCGGGCACGTCACGATCCAGCTCGAGCCGGCGGGTCACGCCGACGACTGCGCGCGCGCCGTGACCGGGGCGCTGTAGCGCGAGGCCCCCGGGCTACGCCGGCTCGACGCCGACCCACAGCGGGAACGCCTGGGCGCGGGCGAGCGCGCGGGCCTGCGCGATCCGGTCGCGGGCGGCCGTGGCGGAGAACCGCCCGATCACCGCGCGGCCGGCGGTGTGGGTCTCCAGCATGATCGCATGGGCCCGGTCGTCGGGCAGCGCGAACACCTCGCGCAGCAGGCTGCACACGAACTGCTGCGTGGTGTAATGGTCGTTGCGCAGCACGACGAGCACGTCGCGGCCGTCGGGCAGCGCGATGTCGGGCGCGCGCCCGCCGTGGAACAGCGCGAACAGCGTCGCGCCGCGGTCGAGCTTGTCGCCGTCGATCAGCCGTGCCGCGGGCGACCGGGCGAGCGCCGCCCACAGGTCGGTGCAGCTGGCGCGGCGGCCGCCATGGCGCGCGATCGCCGCGGCGCGGCCGGCGAGGCCACCACCGTGGTCGTCATCATCCTCGTCCTCGTCCTCGTCCTCGCCGCCGGCGGGAACCCCGCCGAGCGCGGCGAGCACGCGATCCTCCAGGGCATCGGGATCGCCGCCGGCGGTCCGGATCGCGTCGACCACCGCCTCGTCCTGCAGCAGGCCATACAGCACGTGGAGCGAGGACAGCTGCTGGCGCCGCGACGTCGCCTCGTGGATCGCGACGTGCAGCGCGACCTCGGCATCGGGGGTGAACAGCTCGCTCGCCGCCTCGCGCGGCCGCGCGCGCACGCGCAGGTGTCGCCACCAGTAGGCGCCGAAACCGGCGACGACGATCGCGATGTATCCGACGTCGGCCACCTCCAACACCTTGCCGCCGATCGGCCGGACTGTCCACCGCTCATCCGGGCGGGCAGGGCCGGATCTCCCAGGCGCACTTGCCGTCCGGCTTGCGCAGGCACCGGCCGGTCGGCCCGCCGATCGAGCCGTCGGGACAGCGCTTTGACGGCATCCGGATCGGGGAGCCGCACTCCGCGACATCGCACAGCGGCTCGCCCGGCGTGCCCCCGGGCCCGCCCGGCGCATCACCGGAGGTCGAGGCGGGTACCCTGGGCGGATCGGCGGGTGGCCCCGCGCTCGACGATGGAGCGGGGCGACCGCACGCGGCCGCGAGGCAGGTCAATGCCACGAGCGCGGCGATCGATGCGATCCGGGTGAGCCACACGGCCTCGGGCATGCCGCAGCGTAACGCAGCGGCGCCGCGCCGTCACCGCGGCCTTCCGCCTCACGGGCCGTCGCAGCCCTCGATCCGCGCCGCGCGGGTGGTCCACGCACCCGGTGCCGTGTCGCGCGGGTGTTGCGTATCCGGGCCAACGAGATGACGCCGCGGCCGCGGCGTGCCACTCTCGAGCCCGCCACCCGGACGCGGCCCGCGCAGAGGCCGACCCGGCGCCAGGCGACGCGATGACAGCTGCCATGCTCCAGCCGAGCGGGTTCACCGCATGACCGCCGCGCTCACCTCGGTGCTCGCCGCGCTGCGCGCCGGGTCCGCGCTCGACGACGCGGCGTTCGACCAGCTGTACCCCGACGCCGTGGGCCGGTTGTCGATCGTCCACTGGACGCCGGTCGCGGTCGCCCGGCGCGCGGCGGCGTTGCTCGCGCCGATCGCCGGCATGCGCGTGCTCGACGTCGGTGCCGGGGCCGGCAAGCTGTGCTGCCTGGGCGCGGTGGTCCACGCCGGGACCTGGCACGGCATCGAGCGCGATCCGGCGCTGGTCGCGGTGGCGATCGAGATCGCGCGCGCCCTCGAGGTCGACCACTGCACCCGGTTCCGGGCCGGGGACGCGCTCACCGCCGACTGGCGCGGGTACGACAGCGTCTACCTGTACAACCCATTCGAGTCCCAGCGGTTCGGCGGCGGGTTCGCGCGCGCGGCCGGCGGCGCCGGGTTCGCCGAGCAGGTCGCGGCCACCGAGGCGCGGCTCGCCGAGCTCGCGCCCAGCACGCGGGTCGTGACGTTCCACGGCTTCGGCGGCGAGATGCCGCCCGGATTCGCGCTGGCCGAGCTCGAGGAGATTGAGGGCGGGGAGCTCGCGCTGTGGATCAAGCGCGCCGGGCCCGGGCCGTACGCCGGACGCCATCACCTCGCGAACCGGCCGTGACCGCCGCGCGCTGCGACTCGCCGGTGCGCCGGGCGGCCCGGACCGGGCGCTCGCGTCCGTGCACGAACCAGATGCCCTCGAACTCGCCGGCGCCGACGTTGCGGAGCACGTGCGGGATCATCGAGTCGAACCCCATCGACTCGCCTTCGTGGAGGGTGAAGGTCTCGGAGCCGACGACGATCTCGAGCGTGCCCTTGAGCACGTAGCCGTACTCGTAGCCCTCGTGGCTGACCGGGGCGCCACCGGCGGCCGAGGTGGCCCCCGGGGCATAGGTGATCTTCATGAAGTTGACGGCGTGCTCGGGCGTCGCGGCCAGCCGTTCCCAGACCACGCCGTCGGCCATGTTGAGGCTCGAGCGGTGAGACGGATGCACCACCGAGACGCGGTTGGCATACTCCGATGGGTGCCACGCGTGGCTGGGGTTCGTGGCGCCGTTGGTCGCGCGACCCCGCGTGGCGCGCGGGCGCTCGGCTGCGCCGCCGCGCGGATCGAACAGCTCGTCGATCGACACGCCGAGCAGCTGCGCGAACTCGTAGAGCGTGGCGACCGACGGCTGCGACTTGCCGTTCTCGATCTGCGAGACGAACGACGGCGAGACGTCGGCCCGCCGGGCCAGCTCGCGCAGCGTCAATCCGGCCTCGAGCCTGACGGTCTTCAGCCGCGATCCCAGGTTGTCCATGACAATGTCAGTGTGCCGCATCTCGACCCGGCTCGAGGGGCGCCGCGGCGAATTTGCGATCTCCGGGTGTTAATCACCAGAGAACACGCTAGACTCACGCCAGAACAGCCGGAGGTCGCCGTGTCATCGTCCGGGAAGCACGCCCTCGTCGTCGGATCCACCGGGATCGTCGGCCGATCGCTCGCCGCCACGCTCGCCCGCGAGGGCTGGACCACGTTCGGCCTGTCGCGCAGCGGCTCGGTCGAGCTGCCCGGGGTCACCGCTCTGCGGGCGGACCTGCTCGATCCCGCCGCGCTGACCGCGGCGCTGGCCGGCGTGCGCCCGAGCTTCGTCGCGATCACCGCGTGGATGCGCTGCGACAGCGAGGCCGAGAACATCCGGGTCAACCGCGCCACCGTGCGCAACCTGCTCGCCGCGCTGGAGCCGGCGCGGTCGGTCGAGCACGTCGCGCTGATGACCGGCCTCAAGCACTACCTCGGACCGTTCGAGGCCTACGGCAAGGCGGTGATGGCCGAGACCCCGTTCCGCGAGACCGAGCCGCGGCTCGACTACCCGAACTTCTACTACGCGCAGGAGGACGAGCTGTTCGCGTCCGCGGCCAGGAGCGGCTTCGGCTGGAGCGTGCACCGCTCGCACACCGTGTTCGGGTTCGCCGTCGGCAACGCGATGAACATGGTCCTGACGCTGGCGGTCTACGCGACGCTGTGCAAGGAGCTCGGGCGGCCGTTGATCTTCCCGGGCTCCACGATGCAGTGGAACGGGCTCACCGACGTCACCGACGCCGACCTGGTCTCCGAGCAGATGATCTGGGCCGCGACGCATCGCGCGGGGCGCAACCAGGCGTTCAACACCGCGAACGGCGACGTGTTCCGCTGGCGCTGGCTGTGGCCGCAGCTGGCGAGCTGGTTCGGGATCCCGTGGGAGGGCTTCGCGGGCGAGCCGCGCACGCTCGAGTCGCAGATGGTCGGCATGGCAGCGGCCTGGCGCGACATCGCCGCGCGGCACTCCCTGGTCGAGCCCGAGCTCGGCCGGCTGGCGTCGTGGTGGCACAGCGACGCCGACCTCGGCCGGACGATCGAGGTGCTCACCGACATGACGAAGAGCCGCGAGTCCGGCTTCCTGGGGTTCCGCGCGACGCCGGCGAGCTTCCGGTCGAAGATCGAGCAGTACCGGGCGGCCCGCATCCTGCCGTGACCGGTCAGCCCGGCAGCGTCGCCGTGAGCTCGATGTGCGCCTTGACCGTCGCCTCGGGGTGGTGCGCCGCCGCCACCGCGTCGAGCGCGTGCTCGACGTCGAAGTGCTGGGTGACCAGCGGGGTCATGTCGATCCCGCTGCTGGCGAGGAACCGCAGCGTGTCCGGCCACACCCCGGGGGAGCCGATCGAGCCGGTGATCTTGAGCTCCTTGGACTGGATCAGCCCGAGCCGGGCGGGGACCTGGTCCCCGACGTTGATCCCGACGTAGGCGACGCGGCCCTTGAACCCGACCAGCTCGAGGGCGCGCGCCATGACGGCGGGGCGGCCGGAGACCTCGACCACGACGTCCGCGCCGCGCCGGCCGGTGAGGTCGGCGAGCAGATCGTCGATCGCATCGGGGTGGACGGCGTGCCGGGCGCCGAGCCGGAGCGCGATGCCGCGCCGGCGCTCGTCGGGCTCGACCGCGATCGTGACCGCGCCCATCGCGGCGGCGGCGGCGGTGACCGCCAGGCCGACCGGACCCGCGCCGAGCACCACCAGCGTGTCGCTCGCGTTGACGTTGCCGGCGCGGACGAGCGCGTAGTAAGCGCAGCTGAACGGCTCGACCAGCGCGCCCATCGTGTACGACAGCGGGGCGGGCAAGCGGTGCAGCCAGGCCGGCCGGGCAACGAAGAAGTCGGCGGCGGCGCCGCTGATCGAGAACCCGAAGTGATCGTCGCCGATCACGCACTCGCCGACCACGCGGTCGCCGGGCGTGAAGTCGGTGACGCGGGCGCCGACCCGGGCGACCTCGCCGGACCACTCGTGGCCGGGGATGATCGGATAGCGGATCGGGATGATGTAGCGGCCCTCCAGCAGATCGATGTCGGAGTGGCAGATCCCGACCGAGCGGGCCGCGACGAGCACCTCGTCGTCGGCGATCTCGGGGATCGGCAGCTCCGCCACCTCGGGCCGGCCCTGCCGGGTGAACTGCAGTGCTTTCATCGCGATGTCCTTTCCGCGGGCGCGGGGCTAGCCGCGCGCGCTGACCAGCACCTTGACCTGGTCGCCGGTCGGCGACAGCAGGGGCTCGAAGCCGCGCTCGACGATGTCCGCCATCGCGATCTGCGCGGTCACGATGTTCTCGACCGGGAGCCGGCCCGAGGCGATCAACCGGGCGATGCGCGGGAAGTCGGTGACCGGATAGCACCAGGTGCCGACCAGCGTGAGGTCGCGCTGCGCGAGCAGCATGGCGTCGATCGCGGCGGGCCGGGTGTGCAGTCCGGTCTGCGCGACGCGGCCGGCCGAGCGCACCGACGCCAGGGCGGTCTGCAGGGCGCGCTCGTTGCCGGAGCACTCGATCGCGGCGTCGACCCCGACCCCGTGGAGCAGGTCCTTGAGATGGGCGGCGACGTCGGTCGTGCCCGGGTCGAGCACCTCGGCGACGCCGAGCGCGCGGACCAGCGCCTGGCGGGCCGGGTTCGGCTCGGACACGAACACGCGCGCCCCGAGCGACGCTGCGTACAGCGCCGCGAGCGCGCCGATCGGGCCGGCGCCGGTGATCAGCACGCTGTCGCCGGGCTTGACGTGGGCGGCGTCGACGCCGTAGGCCGCCACGGCCGCGGGCTCGATGATCGCGCCCTGCAGGTCGCTGACCCCGTC
The DNA here is from genome assembly GCA_041495365.1 of Kofleriaceae bacterium. Classification (GTDB taxonomy): domain Bacteria; phylum Myxococcota_A; class Polyangia; order Haliangiales; family Haliangiaceae; genus JABFXX01. The sequence continues at coordinate 16,944 of JBGQCL010000004.1, forward strand.
GGGCAGCACGGTCAGGATGCCCTCGGGCAGCACCGCGAGCTCGGCGAGGCCGCCCCACGCGTAGCTGAGGCCGACGCACGCCATCTTCATGCACAGGTGCTCGAGGCCGCGGCGGCAGTAGTAGCAGTCGTGATCGACCAGCAGCGGCATCGCGCTGACCCGATCGCCGACCCGGACGCGGGTGACCTCGGCGCCGACCTCGACCACCTCGGCCGAGAACTCGTGGCCGAGGATCTGCGGGATCACCGCGCCGTTGAGCGGGTGCGGCCGGGCCGGCGTCACGATCGGCCCCATCGCGTACTCGTGCAGGTCGGTGCCGCAGATCCCGCACCACGACGGGCGCGCCAGCACGTCGCGAGGGCCGATCCGGGTCGGGGCCGGGACGTCCTCGATCCGGACGTCGCGCGCCGCGTGAAACACTGCCGCCTTCATGCTGGCTCCGGTCGAGTGGAGGGGAGGAGCGACGGGTCGAACAGCACCTTGCCGTGGAGCACGCCGGCGGCGAGCCGCTCGAGCTGCTCGGCGACGTCGTGGAGCGGGTGCACCGAGTCGACCAGCTCGCGCCCGAGGTCGGTCGTCGCGAGCAGCTCGAGCGCGGGCGCGAGGTCCTCGGCGAACACGTGCGCGAGGCTGGTGCGGATCGTGATCTCGCGGACGACGAGCGCGTGGACGTCGACCTCGGGGGCGCGGGCGGGCAGGCCGATCTGCAGGATCGTCCCGCCGGCGCGCACCATGCGGATCGCGCTGGCCAGCTGACCGGGCGCGCCGCTGGCCTCGATGACGACGTCGGCGCCGCGCTCGCCGACCGCGGCCAGGACGTCGGCCACGGCGCGCTCGCCCGCCGGGACGACGCGGGTCGCCCCGAGCCGCGTCGCGCGGTCCAGGCGCGGCCCCGGGAAGTCGACGACGGTGATCGCCGCCGCCGCCAGCGAGCGCACGCCGGCGAGCACGAACGTGCCGATCGCACCCGCGCCGATGATCACGACGCGGTCGCCATCGGCCACGCCGGCGCGCCGCGCCGCGTGCAGGCCGACGGCGAGCGGCTGGGCGAGCGCGGCGGCGTCGAGCGACAGGCCGCCGGGCAGGCGCGCCAGCATCTGCTCGGGCGCCGCGACGAACTCCGCCATGCCGCCGTCGACGTTGAGCCCGAGCGTCGTGTAGCGCCAGCACAGGTTGGTGCGGCCCTCGGCGCAGCGCGGGCACGCGCCGCACCACACCCCGGCGCCCGCCGCGACCCGGTCGCCGACCGCGAACGCGCTGTCCGGACCGGCGTCGACGACCTCGCCGATGAACTCGTGGCCGAGGATCAGCGGGCCGACGTGGCCGCTCACCGGGTGGGCGTGGGCGACGGCGAACAGGTGAGGCCCGGAGCGCCACTCGGTGGCATCGGTGCCGCACATCCCGCTGCGCAGCACGCGGAGCAGGACCTGGCCGTCGCCGCGCTCCGGGATCGGGCGCTCCTCGATCCGCACGTCGTGCGCGCCGTGGTAGACGGCGGCCTTCATGCGCCCGCGCGCCGCGCTCCGGTCACCGCTCACCGCGGCCCTCGGGCGTGTTCAGGTGCGACTGGGCGCTGCGGAGCTCGGGCAGCGGCCCACCGACGGTGAACAGCCGCTGGCCGGCGACCAGCAGGGCCTCGGCGGGGAATCTGGTGACGACCTCGCAGCCGGTGGCGGTGACCACGACCTCCTCCTCGATCCGCGCCGCGCCGATCCCGTCGGCCGACGGCCAGTAGGTCTCCAGGGCGAAGAACATGTCCTCCTTGAGCTCCTCGGGGTGATCGAGCGAGACCAGCCGCGAGAAGATCGGCTTCTCCCAGATCGACAGGCCGACGCCGTGCCCGTACTGCAGGGCGAACGCGGCCTCCTCGTCGGGAAACCCGAACTCCTGCGCCCGGGGCCACACCGTCACGATGTCGGCGGTCGTCGCGCCCGGCTTGACCAGGGCGATCGCGCGGTCCATGTACTCGCGGGCGCGCTTGTAGGCATCGTTCTGCGCCGTGCTCGCCGAGCCGACCGCGAACGTGCGGTAGTAGCAGGTGCGGTAACCCTGCCAGCTGTGCAGGATGTCGAAGAACGCCGGGTCACCGGGCCGGATGATCCGGTCCGAGTAGACGTGCGGGTGCGGCGAGCAGCGCTCCCCGGAGATCGCGTTGACGCCCTCGACGTACTCCGACCCGAGATCGTAGAGCGTCTTGGCCACCAGCCCCACGGTCTCGTTCTCGCGCACGCCCGGGCGGAGGAACTCGTAGAGCTTCCAGTACGCGGCGTCGACCATCGCGGCGGCCTGGGTCAACAGCGAGATCTCGTCCTGGGTCTTGATCGCGCGGGCCTGGAGGAAGACCTGCTGTCCGTCGATGACGCGGATGCCGGCGTTCTGCAGCGCGAACAGGATCGGCAGCTCGATGACGTCGACCCCCAGCGGCTCGCCGGCGACGCCGAACTTCTCGAGCTCGCGCTTGATCTTGCGGGCGACCTCGTCGGCGATCCCGGCGTGGGGGCTGAACGCGCCGCGCAGCGTCGAGATCCCCGCACGGGATCCGGGCTCGCGCCGCGGCCGCACGGCGCCGTGGTGCGGGGCGTGCGGGTCGGCGTCCATCTCGGACCGCGTCGTGTCGAGCCACGGGTTGTACAGCGCGTGGTGCCGGGCCGCCGAGCCGAAGTCCCACAGGATCGGGTCGGAGTTGCGGGTCAGGAGCGCGAACCGGATCAGCTTGTCGATCGCCCACGTGCCGATGTGGGTCGACGTCATGTAGCGGATGTTGGCGAAGTCGAACGCCAGCAGCGCGCCGCACTCCGAGGTCTTGAGCTGCGCCTGCAGCCGGTCGAGCCGCTCGACGCGGAGCCGGTCCATCGGGATCCGCTGCTCCCAGTCGACGGCGTTACTGCCCCATGTCGCTGTGGCCATGTCCGCTCCTTCCGGGGCCGGTGCAGCCATGCTGCACAGAGTGTTCACTGACACCTAACATACGACTCCCCCGCGCGTCAAGCCACCGACCGGTCCAGCCGCGGGTGCGCGAACGAGTAGGCGACGGCCGCGACCAGGATCAGCAGCCCCTGGAACACGTACTGCCACAGGGTCGACAGGCCGAGGAACACGGTGGCGTTGAGCAGCTGCGTGATCAGCACCGCACCGAGCAGCGAGTCGACGAAGCTGCCCCGGCCGCCGCGCAGGCTGGTCCCGCCGAGCACGACCGCGGTGATGCTCGACAGCGTGTAGCCGACGCCCTGGCGCGGGTCGCCGACCCCGATCTGGCCCATCACCATCACCGCGCCGAGCGCGGTGAACAGCGAGCCGGCCACGTGGCCGAGGATCACCGTGCGGTGGATCTTGACGCCGACGCGGCGCGCCGCCTCCGCGTCGGAGCCGGTCGCGCGCAGCCGCCAGCCCCAGCGCCGGTGGCGCAGCACGAGCTCGGCGACCAGCGCCGCTGCGACCAGCGCGAGGAAGGCGACCGGGATCGGGCCGAGCGTGGACTGGATCGCCGCGGCCACCCCGGCGTGGATGTAGCCGTCCGGTCCGTCGCGCAGCACGAAGCCCAGCCCCTGCAGGGCGATGTACATGGTCAGGGTCGCGGCGATCGGCGTGAACCCGGCGAACCGGATCAGCGATCCGTTCACCAGACCGACCGCGACCGCGATCCCTGCCATCACCACCAGGCCGGCCGCGATCACCGCCGCCGGCTGCGGGTCGGTGACGAAGAACGACGCCACCACGACGAGGAAGCCCGCCAGCGGGCCGACCGACAGGTCGATGCCGCCGAGCAGCAGGCAGATGGTCTGGCCGAGCGCGACGAAGCCGAGCGCGGTGGCGGCGAGCAGCACGGTGCCGACGTTGAACGCCGACAGGTAGCGGGGGTTGTGCGCGAAGATGTAGCCGCCCAGCGCGGCGATCACCCCGAGCAGCAGCACCGATGGCGCGTGGTCGCCGTCGAGGAACCGGCGCAGGTCGCCGTCGAGGAACCGGCGCAGGCCGCCGCGGGCGTTCGCGTCGCGCGCGCCGGGCTCCCCGCCGGCCGCGGTCCGGGCCGTCGCGCGGACGGCGGCGGTGATCATGCGCGCCTCGCTGACGTCGTCTCCGGTCAGCGTCTCGATCACCGTGCCGCGCGACATGACGACGACCTGGTCGCACAGGCCCTCGAGCTCCTTGGCGTCGGACGAGCTCACGATGACCGGGACGCCGGACCCGGCGACCTCGCGCAGGATCCGGTAGATCTCGGCGCGGGCCCCCACGTCGACGCCCTGGGTCGGCTCGTCGGCGATCACCAGCAACGGCGCGGACAGCAGCGCCCGCGCCAGCACCACCTTCTGCTGGTTTCCGCCGGACAGCGACGAGACCTCGGCGTCCAGCGACGGCGCGCGCACGTCGAGCGACCGCAGCGTCTCGCCGACCCGGGCGAGCTCTCGCCTGCGGCTGAGCAACCCGCCGCGGCGGAACTCGCGCAGCGCGGCGACCGCCGCGTTCTCGCGCACGGTGAGGCTCATCATGAGGCCCTCGGTGTGGCGCTCGGCCGGGACGAAGGTCGCGTCGTGCAGCAGGTTGCGTGAGCGCTTGTCGGCGCCGCCCAGCCGGACGCGGCCGCGGAACGGTGCGAGCCCGGCGAGCGCGCGCAGCAGCTCGCTCTGCCCGTTGCCGGCGATGCCGGACACCCCGAGGATCTCGCCCGTCCTGGCGGTCAGCGACACCTCGTGGCAGCCCGCGCCGGTCAAGCCCTCGACCTCGAACACGACCGCGTCGTCCGGCCGCGCGACGCGCCTGGGCGGGAACGCCGAGTCGAGCGTGCGGCCCACGATCAGCGCGAGCAGCTCGTCATCCGTGATGTCGGTGACCAGCGCCTCGCCGCGCACCCTGCCATCGCGCAGCACGGTGACCCGATGGGCGAGCTCGCGCACCTCGGCGAGGCGATGCGTGATGTAGACGACGGCGACCCCGCCGGCGACCGCGCGGCGCACGCGCGAGAACAGCAGGTCGACCGACGCCTGGCCGAGCGGCGCGGTCGGCTCGTCGAGGATCAGCACCCGGGGCTCGATCGCGAACGCCTTGGCGATCTCGAGCAGGTGGCGCTGCGCGACGGTCAGGCGCTCGACGCGATCGTGGAGGGCCGCGTGCAGGCCGACACCGGCGAGCAGGCGCTCCGCGATCGCCTCGGGGGCGCCGTGCGCGAACACGCCGTCCGGCAACGCGACCCGGAGGTTCTCGAGCACGGTCATGTCGGGGAGCACCGCCGGGTGCTGGTAGACGATGGCGATCCCGAGGCGCGCCGCCGCGACCGGGGTGAGCGCGACCGGCGCGCCGTCGAAGACGATCGAACCCCCGTCGGGCCGGACCGCGCCCGAGGCCACGTTCATCAGCGTCGACTTGCCGGCGCCGTTCTCGCCCAGGATCGCGTGGACCTCGCCGGCGCGGATCGCGAGCGAGACGTCCGACAGCGCGGGCACCCCCGCGTACCGCTTCGAGATGTGGGCGAGGTCGAGCACGGTCGCGCGCTCGGCCGGCGCGGCGGGCTGGGCGGCCACCGGGATCGCTTCGAGGGCTCGCGGCGTCACGGTCACTTGTTGTTGATCGCGACCGCCTGGGTGGCTCTCGGCAGCTGCGCCGACAGGTAGATGTCGCCGGGCAGGGCGGCGTCGCACTCGACCGGGTTGGGCTTGCCGCTCACCGAGTCCTCGAACACCGGCGCCTGGAAGGTCGTGGCGTCCGGTGGCTTGCCCCCGGTCGCCCGGGCGACCGCCCAGTCGACCGCGAGCCGGACGTTGTCGTTCCCGGTCGCCACGGTGAACAGCTTGAAGTCCGGGTTGGTCGCCTGGTTGTCCTTCCAGAAGCAGCCCAGCGCGTTGCCGTCCGACGTGGCCAGCGCCGGGATCGAGCGTCCGCTCCGGGTGAACACCGGCAGCGCGCCGACCAGCGACGGGCCGAAGTCCGACACGATCACGTCGATCTTGGGGTTCTTCGCGATCTCGGCGGTGAGCACGGTCTGGGTCAGCGCCGGGTCCCAGTTGGTGACGTCGTACGGGGCCTCGTTGATGAACTTGTACGAATCGTCGAGCACGGTCTTCATGCCCTTGAGCTCGTCGTTACCCTGGCTGTTGCCCTTGGGCCCGCTGAGGAACAGCAGGTTGCCGCCGCCGGGCAGGATGCGCTTGATCCAGTTGCCCCAGCTCACGCCATCGTTGACGAACGAGGCGCCGACGAACTGCGTGTAGTCGGTCCCGGCCGTGCCGCCGACCTCGACGCGGTACGGCACGGTCACCACGCCCGCCTTGTAGGCGCTGCGGATCGCCGGGAGCATGGCCTGGCCCGCGTCGCCGAACACGACCATCGCATCGACGCCCTTGGCGGTGAACGCCTGGATGTCCGAGATCGCCTTCTGGGTATCGCCGTTGCCGTTCGCGTACTGGTAGCTCGTGACGCTCGGACACTTCTTGATCTCGTCGGCGCCGGACGCGGTCGTGACCAGGCGCCAGCTGTTGCCGCCGAAGCCGTCGAGCTGGGCGAGGGTGATCTTCCGGGTTCCACACCAGTCCGGTGCACCGGCGAGGTGGGTCGGCTCGCTCGACCCCGAGCCGGTCGAGGACTTCTTGGAGCTGCAGCCGGCGAGCGCGAAGGCGAGCGGCACGGTCGCGGCGATGACGGTGACAGGACGCGGGCGTTTCATGGCTAGATTTCCTCCTGGGCGGGGATCGCGAAGCGGAGTCGGCGGCCGAACAACCGGCGCCGCACGGACGACCAGTGGACGGAGTACAGGGCGACCCCGGCGGCGAGCGCGACCGCCTGCACGAGGGTCTGCACCGAGGTATCGACCCCGAGCGCGAGCACGAACTGCTGCAGCTCGCGCAGGAACAGCGCCGCGATCACGGTCGACACCGGGAAGCCCCGGCCGCCGAGCAGCGAGCTGCCACCGAGCACGACGACCGCGACGGACGGCAGCAGCAGCGAGTCGCCCTGGAACGCGGTCGGCTGGTTGGTGATGCCGGCCAGCAGGATGCCGGCCAGGCAGTACAGCAGCTGCGCCCAGACGAACGACAGCGTGCGATGCAGGCGCACCCGCAGCCCGACCACGCGCGCCGCCGCGGGGTTGGCGCCGATCGCCTCGAATCGCCGGCCCGCCACCGTCCGCTTGGTCAGCACCCAGACCACGAGCAGCGCGCCCGCGGCGAACCACGCCGCGTTCGGGACGTTCCAGGTCGCGTTGCCGGCGATGGCCGCGAGCAAGCGGGTCGTGCTGCGCGGCGTGCCGCCCGAGACCGCGAACACCGCACCGTAGAGCAGGGCGTTCACCCCGAGCGTCGCGATGATGGCGTTGAGCCGCAGCCGGCTCACCAGCAGGCCGTTGACCAGGCCGGCGCCGATCGCGAACGCGATCGCCATCATCACCGCGGCGCCGAGCCGGGAGCTGTCGCCGTCGGGCTCGTGGGTCACGACCACCACGGCGAGCGAGATCCCGCCCGCGACCGACAGGTCGATGCCGCCCTGCTGCACGACGAGCAGCTGGCCGAGGCCCGCGATCGCGAGCACGGCGGCGAACGGCGCCATGCCGATCAGCGCGCTGTGCGAGACGCTCGATGGGGCGACGCTCGCGCCGAGCACGAACACCCCGATCGTGGCGGCCGCGATCGCCAGGAAGCCGCGCGGCACGCGGAACCGGGCGCCGTTGCGTCGAGTCGCTGCATCGGGCGCTGCGTCGGTCACCATTGCTCCAGCCGATCGGTCCGGCACGGCTCCACTGCTGTGCCGCGTGTTGAGCGGAACTGTACAGAAGCTCGTGCCCTGTTCACAAGCACCTTCGCGCGGAGCTCCGGTGCCGGTGCCCCGGCCCGGCGCCGGGACGCGCCAGCCCGGGAGGGTCCGGCCGGCCGGTCCCCGGCACGTGGTGCGCGCCTGCGCGGGACGGACGATGATGCAGTGCGTCCGATGCGCCGCGTTCGAGCCATGTGTTCTCTGAAACTGATCGTTATGTACAGTGTCACTTGACAGCGTGCGAGCGGTTCTCCGACCATGGCGCTGCCCATCGCGGGGACCGGCGACCGGGATGGCGGATGCGGGATTGGCAATGATGGGAGCGCTGGGTTCACGAACCTACGACCGGGAGACCTGACATGAAGCATCCGGACCGTGGCTGGATCGTCTGCTCGCTGGCGGCTGTGCTTGGCACGGCGGGAGGCACTGCGTCGGCCGATGCGCCGGCCGGCGCCGTGACAAGACCCGGCTCCGGGGCGATACTGCGCGCGTGATCCGCCGGTCGCTGCGCTACGTGAACGAGCTGCCCGAGGCGATCCAGCGCCGGTTCGCGCTCGCCTACCGCGCCAAGGACCTGCTGGCGTACGGTCTGCGCGCGCGGCTGCGTGAGGGCTACTCGATCAAGGACTTCCGCGCCGACCTGCTGGCCGCCCTGGTCGTCGGTGTGGTCGCGCTGCCGCTGTCGATGGCGCTGGCGATCGCGGTCGACGTGCCGCCGCAGCACGGGCTGTACACCGCGATCATCGGCGGGTTCATCTGCGCGCTGCTCGGCGGCACCCGGTTCCAGGTCACCGGGCCGACCGCGGCGTTCGTCGTCATCCTGGTCCCGATCGTCCATCGCTTCGGGCTGTCCGGCCTGCTGGTCGCCGGGATGATGGCAGGCATGATCCTGATCGCCATGGGCCTGGCCCGGCTGGGCAAGCTGATGGAGTTCGTCCCGCACCCGGTGACATCGGGGTTCACGATGGGGATTGCGGTGGTGATCGGCGTCCTCCAGCTGCGCGACGCGCTCGGCGTGACGCTGCCCAGGACCGAGGGCACGTTCGAGTACCTCGCGGCGCTGTGGCACGCGCGCGGCCACATCAACCCGTACGACACCGGGATCGCGGTGGTGACGGTGGCCCTCCTGCTGGGGCTGCCCCGCGTACTCAAGCGCGTGCCGGCGCCGCTGGTCGCGCTGACCATCGTGTCGCTGGTGGTCGTGATCTGCCAGCGCTGGTGGCCCGACTTCCACGCGTCGACGATCGGCAACCTCGACAAGTTCACGATCAAGATCGGCAACGAGACGATCCACGGCATCCCGCCGCTGCCGCCGATCCCGATGCTGCCGTGGCACGGCGGCGAGGGGATCGCGCTCGACTACCACACGATCCGCGAGCTCCTGCCGTCGGCGTTCGCGATCGCGATGCTCGGCGCGATCGAGTCGCTGATGGCGGCGGTCGTCGCCGACGGCATGAGCGGCTCGCGCCACGATCCCAACGCCGAGCTGATCGCGCTCGGCATCGGCAACATCGTGTGCCCGTTCTTCGGCGGGATCGCGGCGACCGGCGCGCTCGCGCGCACGGCGACCAACATCCGGGCCGGGGCGCGCTCGCCGTTCGCGGCCGCGATGCACGCGATCTTCGTCCTGGCGTGCACGATCGTGCTCGCGCCGCTGGTCGCGTACCTGCCGATGGCCGCGCTCGCCGGGCTGCTGATCATCGTCGCCCGCAACATGTCGGAGGCCCGCCACTTCGCCCGGCTGCTGCGGATCGCCCCGCGCAACGACGTGCTGGTCATGGTCACCTGCTTCGCGCTCACCGTGGTGTTCGACATGGTGATCGCGGTGGCGGTCGGCGTCGTGCTCGCCGCGCTGCTGTTCATGCGCCGGATGGCGGTGACCACCACGGTCGAGCTGGAGACCGCGCAGGAGCTCGGCCTCGGCATCGACCTGCCGCCCGGGATCCGGCTGTACCAGGTCGCCGGTCCGATGTTCTTCGGTGCCGCGAAGTCGGCGATGGAGGCGATCGCCACGGTCGGCAGCGGCAGCGATCACACATTCGTGCTCAACATGCAGCACGTGCCGACGATCGACGTCACCGCGCTGGTCGCGCTTGAGTCGGCGCTCGACCGCCTGTACCGCTCGCGGATCAAGGTGATCTTCGCCGGGCTCACCCCCGAGGTCGCCGAGCTGCTCGATCGCGCCGGGATCAAGCGCCAGCCCGGCCGGCTCGCCTACGCGCCCGACGTCGAGACCGCGATCAGCATGGCGATCGTCCACGGGGCGCGGGTGCCATCCCCGGCCCAGCCGCCGCCGGCCGCCGCGTAGCCGGGCGGCAGCGGGTGGAGCTACGGCGCGGTTCCGGTGCGTCCGGGCAGGTACGGGGCGAGCTGGTGATCGAGCCATAGCTTGACGGCGAGATCGGCCCCCTTGGCCTTGCGTAACAGGTAGTACACGAGCAGATCCTGCGGATGCGCCGGCTCGACCACCGCCCGGGAGCCATCCCCGCCCAGCGTGTAGAGCAGGCTCCACTGGCGCGAGAAGGCACGCAGGTAGAAGTAGCTCTTCTCGCGCGCAGCCCATGCGGTCAGCGCAGAGGCGACGATGCGATGTCCCGCATCGGCCGGGGGACAGCGGCCGTCGCAGCGCGTGATCGCTGGCTCCCCGGGAGAGAGCGCCAGGTGCACCCAGTGCTCCCTCTGGTCGCCGAACACGACCCCGATCGCGTACGTCGCGCGGAGCTTGCGGTACTCGTCGACAACCGGATCCCCCGACGCATGGGCCTCGCCAACGAACGCGAGGAAGCCTGCGATGCAGTCCTCCACGCCGGCCTCCAGGCGTTGCGTGGACAGGCCGCCGGGGTTGGGGTCCTGGAGCGGCGGGATCGGCGCGGTCGGATCGAACCGGAGCAGGTGGGTATCGTCCTCCAGCGTCCTGGCGATCGGCGATGCAGCGACGTGGTGCCTCACCTTGCCGCGGTCGATCTCGAACACGTCTCCCGGGCTCGCGATGCGGGTCTCCAGGTCGGGTGCCAGGCGGGCGAGATCCGCGACGAAGCGCTCGCGCGACATCGGGAACAGGAATGCGTTGCACCACTCCATGCCCACACCGGCAAAGCGGAAGCCCGCCGAGCCGGGCACGGTCATCCGCGGCCGGATCGCCATGACGTTGTGGAGGTTCATCGCGTGCATCTGGTGCGGGAAGCTGGTTTCCCGGCTCGCGAAGAAGTCGAAGTTCTGGCTCGCATACATCGCGAACAGCAGGTCGATGGGGCCGGCCTGCTTCGGGGTCGCGGCGGCGGTCGCTGGAGCGATCACCGTGTCAACCTGGTTCCAGAACGTGCCGGACGCATCCTTGAAGACGATGCCGATCTCGGTGACGTTGGTGACGTTCGAGTGCGTCGTGAGCAGCTCGTAGCCGCGCAGCTTGAAGTGCTTGTGCGGTTCCTCGGGATGGATCTTCGTGAAGCCGAGCTGCTCGAGGGTGTAGACGATGGTGTGGTCCTTCGGACACACGACGTCGCAGTCGCGCGACTTCCGGGCGACGTAGGCGAGCGACGGGATGTCGAAGTGATCGAGATGGCTGTGCGAGATCACGAGCAGGTCGATCGGGGGGATCTTGTCGAGGTGGATCGCGCGCCGCGGGCAAGACACGACGGCGGTGTCCTCGAACGGATCCTGGAACACCGGATCCATCAGGCATCGCGCTGACTTCATCTCGACGAGGATCGATGCGTGGCCGAGCAACGTGACTTCCATCGGGCACGAGTTTACACCTGGGGCAGATCGCCACGCTCGCGAGGACGTATGAACCGAAAACAGCGGCGCGCCGCCGACAAGCTGTCGGCACAGCAGCATCTCAAGGAGCGGCGCACGCTCGCGCTCAAGGTATTCCAGGACGTCGACGACCTGGTCGACCGCGAGATCGCCCGGTCGGTCGCGCAGGGACGGCCACCGACGTGCACGAAGGGATGCTCGTACTGCTGCCGGCAGGAGATCTACGCGCCGCGCGCCGAGGTCGAAGCCATCGTCGAGTGGCTCGAGACGTCTGCCGCCCACCTGATCCCGGATCTCAAGACCCGGATCGCGGGCTGGCTCGATTGGTACCGGACCGAGTACCCGGAGCTCGCGGCCGGCGGCACGGTACGGCGCGACGTGTTCTATTCTCACGGACCTCCGTGCCCCGCCCTGATCGACGACGCGTGCTCGATCTATCCGGTGCGGCCCGTGTTCTGCCGGACGCACCACGTGACCAGTCCTGCAGATGCCTGTCGCCCACAGGGCGATCCCGCGCGTCCGGACGTGCCGGTCGAGGCGATGCGCATCTTCACCAGGACGGCGGACGTGGCCGCGAAGCTGCGCGCGCTGGTCGAGCGTCAAGGGGCCGACTTCAACGGGACCGTGCACCTCCTGGCCGAATGGCTGGCGCACCTGCTCGGTGTGGAACCACAGCCGTGGCGGACCGCGGCGCCGGTCTCGATCCGGTGACGCTGCGGGTCATGGCTTGACCGCCAGGCGCGCGCGCCAGCGGACGCCCAGGTCGTGGACCAGCTGATAGAACGTCGGCAAGGCGAGCAGCGTGAACACCGTCGACGTCACGAGGCCGCCGATCATCACGATCGCCAGCGGTCGCTCGATCTCGGTGCCGTGTAGACGGAGCACGAGCAGCGGGAGAAGGCCCAGGATGGCGGTCGCCGCCGTCATGATCTTGGGCCGCACACGGCCGATGCACGCTTCGCGCAGCGCCTCGTTGAATGCGTGGCCATCGCTGATGAGACCACGTGTCTGGGTAACGAGCACGAGGCCGTTCTGCACGGCGATCCCGAACAGGCCGATCAAGCCGACGAGAGATGACACACTCCAGCTCTCATGCGCGATCACGAGCGCGACGATCCCGCCGACGAACGCGCTGGGCAAGGTTGCCAGGATCACCACGGTCTCGGCGAGCGAGCCGAGCGCGGTGTAGAGCAAGAGGAACACCGCCAGCAGCGCCAGGCCGACCGCGAGATAGAGCGCCTGTTGTGCGCGGGCCTGACTCTCGACCTTGCCGCCGACATCGACGAAGTAGCCGGGCGGCAGCTTGAGCCTCTTGGCGAGCGCGGCACGAACGTCCCGCGCGGCCGAGCCCAGGTCGCGTCCGGATACGCTGGCCTCGACCGCGATCCGGCGGCTGCCGGCCTCGCGCTTGATAGTGCCGAGCCCGAACGTGGGCGCGATCCTGGCCAGCTTGCCGAGCGGGATGCGACTACCATCGTGGCCGTCGATCATCAGCGCGGCGAGCGTCGCGGCGTCGCGCCGAGCGTCCGGCGAGAGCTTGACCGTCAGCTCGAACCGGCGCTGGCCGATCCACATCTCCGACACCTCTTGCCCGGCGAGCCCGATCTGCACGGCCTCGACCACATCTCCCGGCGTGAGCCCGACCCGAGCAGCCGCCTCGCGATCCACCTGGACGGTCAGCTGCGGCAAGCCGACCAGCGGCTCGGCCCGTACGTCCTCCATGCCGTCGATCGCACGGATCGTAGCGGCGGCAGACTCCGCGAGGTCCGCGAGCTTCTGTGCCTCCGGGCCGAAGATCCGGACCGAGATATCCGCCGGGGTTCCGCCGAGGCCCTCGTCGATCCGCATGCCGAGTGGCGTGGTGAACAGCGTCGAGACGCCGGGCACCTTCTCGACCGCTTCGCGCATCTCCTTGACCAGCGCCTGGCCCGTGCGCGCGCGATCCGGCTTGAGCAGGATGAGCACGTCCGAGAGCGTGTGCGGCATCGGATCTTCGGTGCGCTCCGCACGCCCGGTCCGCCGCACGACATCGGAGACCTCGGGGAATGTGCGCAGGACGTCCTCCACGCGATGGTTCAGCCGATCGACCTCCTGGAGCGACGCCTCCGGCGGGAGGAATGTCTGCATGAGGATCGCGCCCTCGTCGAGAGGCGGCACGAAGTCCGAGCCGAGGCGCGTCGCGATCCAGAGCGCCGGCGCGGTGATGACGAGGGTGATGATCGCGACGATGGCAGTATGGCGGAGTGCTCGGTCGAGCACCGGGCGATACGCCTGCTTGAGTTTGCGCACGAGCCAGACGTCCTCTTGAGCGCCAACGCGAGTCGGGCGCAGCAGGCCAGCGGCGACCACTGGCACGAGCGCCAGCGAGAGCGCGAGCGCGGCGATCACGGCCGCGATCACGGCACCCGCGAGCGGCTTGTACATCCGCCCTTCGATGCCGGTCATGGCGAACAGCGGGATGAACACGGCGGTGACGACTGCGGTCGCGAATGCGATCGGCCGCCCCACCTCTGCAGCCGCCGCGAGCGCGTGGGCGCGCCGGTCGCCGTCGCGGCGCTGCGAGATCCGATGCACGACGTTCTCGACCATGATGATCGACGAGTCGACCAGGAGGCCCACGGCGATCGCGAGGCCGCCGAGCGTCATCGTGTTGATACCGATGCCGGCGACCCGCATGAACACGCCGGAAAGCGCGAGCGAGAGTGGAAGCGTCAGGGTCACGATCAGCGCGGCACGGACGTTGCCGAGCAAGGCAAACAGCACGAGCGCCACCAACGCCGCTCCAATCAGCACGGCACGCCCGACGCCTCCGAGCGAAGACTCTACCAGCTCGGACTGGTCGTAGACGATCCGGATGTCGACGCCCCTGGGCAGGCTGCCGCGAAGATCGGCGATCGCGCTGCGGATGCCCCGGGCGACCGCCACGGTGTCCGCGCCGAACTGCTTCACGATCCGGCAGCTCACGACCTCCCCGGCGAGGCGATGCGCGATGCCGCGCCGCACCGCGGGTGCTTCGCGGACGTCGGCAACGTCGCCCAGGAGCACCGGGGTTCCCCCCTTCATCACGACGACCGTGTTGCGCAGCTGCTCGACGTTCGCCGCGCGACCGGCTGCGCGCACCGTCCAGTCCATCTGCGCCTGGGTCACGAATCCGCCCGCGGCGCTCACGTTGGCGCCGCGGGCGGCATGCATGATCTCATCGAGGGTGACCCCGCGCGCGGCCATGCGATCCGGATCCATCTGGATCTGGAACTCGCGCAGGTAGCCGCCGAGCCGCTCGACCGCCGACACGCCCGGCACGGCGAGCAGTCGGTTCTTGATCTCGTTCTCGGCCAGGTCGCGCAGGGTCATGAGGTCCGCGACGCCCGGCCTGGCCTCGACGGTGATCTCGAAAATTTCGTTGAGCCGGCCGGTGACGCCCGACAGCAGCGGGCGCTCGGTGCCCGGTGGCAGCTCGACCTGCGGCATGCGCTCGGCGACGTACTGCCGCGAGCGAGAGTAGTCGGCGTCGGGCTCGAACTCGATGGTGATCTGTACGACGCCCAGCGTCGACGACGAGCGCACGCGGCGCACCTGCGGCACGCCCGAGAGCGCGGTCTCGAACGGAATCGCGACCCGCATCTCGAGCTCGTCGGCGTTCATCGCCGGGTTCTGGATGATGATGTTGAACACGGGCGCGGACAGATCGGGGAACACGTCGCGCGGCAGCTCGCGCATCCACGCGGTACCGATGGCAGCGCCGGCGATCGCGAGCACGATTGCGATGAGCGGCTTGCGGAAGCTTGCAGTGATCAGTCTCTCCAGCATATCGCCTCCTAGTCCTCGTGCTCTGCGCCGCCGCTCGCCTTGTCGGCCTCGGCCTTGAGCAGAAACGCGCCATCCACCACGACCTCGTCGCCGGCGGCAAGCCCGGATAGCACCTCGACCTCGCCAGCCAGGTCGCGACCGCGACCGATCGGACGAATCTCGAACTCTCCGGGACCGTGCGAGATGAACACCGCCCAGCTCGCGCCGACCCGCTGCACGGCGGCGGCCGGAATGGTGACGACCTCGTTCGTACCGGTGTCGCCCAGCGGGAGCGAGACCGTGGCGGACATGCCCGGCCGCAACACACCGTCGGGGTTTGGCACGTCGAGCCGGATATCGATCGTACGCGACGAGGCATCCACCTCACGACCGATCCACTTGATGACGGCGTCGGTCGACTTGCCGGGCAGCGCCGCGAACGTCGCGGTCGCGCTGCCCCCGGCCTGCACCCGCACCGCGTCGCGCTCGAACACGTGCGCATGGAGCCACAGCGTGGATAGGTCGCCGATCCGAAACAGGGTCTTCGATGGGTCGGCGAGCTGACCTTGCACTACGCTGCGGTCGATCACGGTCCCGGCGATCGGTGACCGGATCGCAAGCACGGCCTCGCCGGCCGCGGAGCCAAACTTGCGCAGCGCGGAGACGGCGACCTTGTACGCCGCGTCTGCCTCGGTGAGCGCGGCCTCGGCCTCGATCACCTCGCGCTCTGGGACCAGGCGTTCGGCGGCGAGCGCCCGCTTGCGCTCGGCATTCTTGCGCGCGATCTCGAGCCGGGAGCGCGCGGCCTCGAGCTCGGCGCGCTCTTGTACCAGCTCGGGGCTGCTGAGCTCGATGAGCGCTTGCCCTGCTTTCACCGCGTCACCCGGCCGGACCAGCACCCGGATCACTCGCGCGCTGACCGGCGATGCCACCTCTGCATACGCGTCCTCATTGACGTGCAGCTCTCCAAGCGCAGAGACGGTCTCGACCGCGGCGCGCGCCTGCGCTTTTCCTGTCGTGACGCGCAGGTCGCGCATCATGTCGGGCGCGATCTTGATCGTTTCCGGCCCGTGCGGGTGCGGCTTTGCGCCGCTCGACATGTCCGAGTCGGCGTGCTCGACGCTCTCGGCGGGCCGGTGATCGGGGTCGCTGGCCTTCTTGCCGCTGCAGGCGCACAGCACCAGCGCGATGACGACAACCCGGGTCATGGCGCACCCCCAGCAACAAACCGCGCCGTGGCGGCGGCCTTGGCGAGCGCGAGCAGCCGCTCGAGGTACTCGCGCCGGCCGTTGAGGATCTCCTGCCGCGCGACGAGGTAGTCGCTCACCGCGATCTGTCCAGCGTCGATCGTCTTCTGCAGGAGTTGCTCGCTGTCATCCAGCACCGGCACGACGTCGCGCTCGAACGCATCGACTGCGTCCCTGGCCAGCGTGTAGGCCACGACCGCGTCTGCGATCTGGCGCTCGGCGACACGGACCGTCGCATCGCGAGCGGCGATGGCGCGCCGTTCCTTCGCTGCCGCGGCCTGCCGGTCACCTTGTCCGCGATTCCAGGTCGGCAGCGTGATGCGCAGCCCGCCGAGCACGATCGCGTCGGTGTCCTCGCGCAGGTACCCCGCCCACACCGAGAGCTGCGGTAGCGCGTTTGCCTGCGCCTGGTCGTTCTCCGCCGCGGCCACTGCTCGCTCGGTGTCCAGCACGCGGACATCCGCCCGGCTCGCCGCCTGGGCGCGCAGTGCCTGGACGTCGGGTAATGGCGGCGGCCGGAGATCGCCACGCAGCACGAGGACGTCCTCTGGCTTGGCGCCAACCAGCGCGCCGAGCCTGCCGACCGCAGCCGCGCGCTCGGACCGCGCGGCCCGGCTGGCGGCGCGTGCGCGCCCGAGCGCGCTGCGCGCAAGGTTCGCGTCGAGGTCGGTGATCTCGCCGGCCTTACGCCTTCGATCGGCGGCCTCCGCGGCCCGTTGCGCGAAATCCTCGCTGCGCTGGGCCAGCTCGGCGCTGCGCTCGGCGAACATCGCCGCGTAGAACGCGGATGCCACCTCGAGATCGAGGTCACGCAGCGCAGCGTCGGCCTCGGCGTGCGCCTGCGCCACTCCAGCCTGTGCGAGGCGGCGCCTGGGTCCACGTCGCCCGAGCTCGAGGTTCTGCTCGATCCGCACATCGGCCTCGATCGGCCGCGCGGTGGTCAGGCGGGGGCCGAGGCCGGCTTCGACTTCCGGGTTCTCGGTGAACGCAAGCTCGGCGGTGGTGACCGCACCCTGGGCGACGGCAACTCCGCCGCGGGCCGCGATCGCTGCGGGGGAGAGTTTGTGTGCTCGGTCGAGCGCGGTGGGCAGATCGATCTCGACCGGCCCACCCAACGCAGGTACAGACGGGAGAAGCAGCACGGCCACGGCGAGCCGCGCGATCGGAACACTGGACATGGACGCACCCTCAGCAAGCCGCGCTCGCGCGCGGTGTTAGACGACGTCAGCTCGATGGATGGGCGAGTCAAACGGCGTGCCGCGGTACGTGCGAGATCTCGCGAGGATCGGGGCTCTGGTGAAACCCGTCATCGCTGTCAAACGGGAGCGTTGCTTGCGTCGCCGGCACGAGCGTGACCGCAGCGACCGGTGGAGGAACGTGCGTCTGCAGGCTCGGGCAGTGGCAGGGGCATGACGGGGAATCGTTCCCCGGCGTGCAGTCGTCATCGCAGCCGTCGTTGCGGCACTCCGCCTCGCAGGTTTGCCGGCGCATCACCTCGGTCATGCCCATCGCGTGGAGCAAGGCAAGCGCCAGCAGCAGCGCGCGGGGGATGGACACCCGTCATCCTTAGCACAAGAACGCGAATTACCGGCCGTTGGCGTCGGATCGGTGGCTCGTCGCGGTGTCGGCGGCTGACGTGTTGCTCCCAGGCCGAACCCTTGAGGACGGCCACATAGGTGAGCGCAGGTGCGCAGCGTTGCCCTCCACGGCGAGACGCGTATAGTGACGGCACGTGCGCCGCGTCGTTCTGATCCTGCTCACACTGCTCCTGGTGCCGTCGATCGCGACGGCGTCCTGGTACCGGTGCGCGTACGACGGCAAGACGCGTTCCGTCTGCTGCTGCCCGACGAAAGCGGATCCGCACAAGAAGAAGACGCCCGCGCAAGATGCATCGGTGCGCGCGGCGTGCTGCTGCACCGTCACGCACGTCACGAGCAGGGCGCTGGACGGCGAGGCAAGCGCCCCACCGTCGATCGATAGTCCTCCGACGGCACTGGCCGCGCCGCCGCAGATCTTCACTCCGCAGGCATCGATTCCTTGCATAGCGCTCGATCGTCCGCGCGCGCAGGGCGATCCACCCGATACGCTGTTCGCTCATCGCTGTTCGCTGCTCCTGTGATCGCAGGCTCTCGATCTCGTCGATAGAAGCCCGATCCGGCCACGCTCGCGCGTGGCCCTTCCGCTTGCATTTCAGCGGCGACAGGAGAACAGATGCGTTTCGAGTATCTAGCCCGATTGCTGCCCGGGGCCATCGTCGGCCTTGCGGGCTGCGTCGATAGCGCACGCGTGCGCCAGCACGACGCCATGTATGTCGCGGTATCTCGAGCCGTCACCGACCGCGCGCGCGTCCCAGAACTCGACGACGCCTCGCTGATCGCGAACGGCAAGCTCGATCGTGCGGCGGTAGTCGCCGCGGTGCTCGCACGCAACCCTGATCTGGACGCCGCGCGAGCGAGCTGGCGCGCCGCGGTGGCTGCGTATCCATCGGCGATCGCGCTCGAGGACCCGATGGCGAGCTACGCGCTGGCCCCGTTCAGCATCGGCTCGAACGCACGGTTTGGCCAGCGCATCGAGATCAGCCAGAAGCTGCCGTGGCCGGGCAAGCGCACGCTACGCGGCGACGCCGCGCTCGCAGAAGCCGAGGCTGCGCAGGCGGATTTTGAGTCGCTGCGGCTCGACCTCGCCGAAGCGGCCGTGCAAGCCTTCGACGACAACTACATTGTCACCCGCGCACTGGACATCAATCAGCATCATCGCGAGCTGCTCGAGCGGATCGAGCGAAGCGCGCTCGCGCAGTATGCGGCGGGCCGCGCCTCGCAGCAGGATTCACTCGAGGCCCGCGCGCACGTCATCGAGCTGGACCGCGAGTGCTTGATGCTCGAACAGCAGCGTGGCGTCGCAGTCGCCACGCTGAACCGGCTGCTGCATCGCAAGGTGGACGCCGATCTGCCCCCACCACCCGCGCGCCTGGTCGTCGCGCGATCCGCCGAGCCGCCGCGTGAGAACCCCAAGCAGCGCGCTGCCGCCGCGCGGATTCGCGCGCGCCAGGCCAGCGTCGACGAGGCGGACCGGGCGTTCTACCCGGACTTCGAGATCATGGGTTCGTACGACTCGGTGTGGGACATCTGGCAGCACCGCTGGATGATCGGCGTCGGCATCGAGATCCCGCTCCAGCGTGGAAAGCGAGGCGCAGATCTCGAGCGTGCACGCGCAGAGCAGGCCAAGGCGGTGGCCGACCTCGCATCGGTGACGGATATGCTCGACGAGGGTCGCGAGCGCGCGCGGCGCGAGGTCGACGAGTCGAGCAAGACACTGGAGCTGTACCAGAACCAACTCTTGCCGACGACGCGCGAACGCGTGGACGCCGCGCTTGCCGGCTTCACCAGCGGACAGAATCCGTTCTCCACCGTCGTCATGGCGGAGCACGAGCTGCGCGATGTCGAGCTTGCGATCGAGCGCACCCGCGCCGATCTCGATCGCCAGCTCGCGGCGCTCGATCGACTTGAGGGCCGCATCCCAGGAGGTGCACGATGACCGACGCGAACGATACGCCCGTGTCGACATCCTCGCCGACGGCGCCGACGCCCGAGACAGATCCAGGGTCGCGCCCGGATGCGCGCGAACGGCACCGAACGCGGATCGTGTCAACCGCCGTGCTCGGCGCGCTGCTCATCTTTGCGGTCATCTTTGCGGTCATCTTTCGGCACCCGCTCGTTGCGTGGTTCACCGGGTCGTCGAGCGGTGGATCGACGCCGGAGGCCGCGCATATCGTGGCCGGCGGGCTCGCGATCGATACCTCGACTGGTGCGGGGAGCGCCAGCGAGGTCAGCTACTACACGTGCTCGATGCACCCCACGGTGCGCTCGCCAGGACCGGGCAAGTGCCCGATCTGCTCGATGGATCTTACCCCGGTCACACGCGAGGAGGAACAGGCGGGTGTGATTCACATCGAGGAGAATCGGCGCGCCTTGCTCGGGATCCGCACCACCAAGGTCGTGCGCGCGCCGATCGATCTCGACATCACGGCGAAGGGACGACTTGCGGTCGACGAGACCAGGCTGCACGAGATCACGCTCAAGGTTGGCGGGTACATCAGCGACCTGCGGGTCAACGCCACGGGCCAAGCGGTAACCCGCGGCGACGTGCTGTTCACGCTGTACAGCCCCGAGCTCTACGCGGCAGAGCAGGAATACTTGATCGCGACCCAGAACCGCGACGCGATGCGCATGAGCGGCGACGCGAGTCACAGCGAGCGTCTCGCGCACGCCGCCGAGACCAAGCTGCGCTTGTGGGGCCTGGGCGATGACCAACTCGCGGCGCTTGCCAAGCGCGGTGAGCCGATCGAGCGCGTGCCGTTCAAATCACCGGCAAGCGGCGTGGTCGTCGAGAAGAACGTCGTGGACGGCGCGGCGGTGATGGCCGGCCAGCGTCTGTTCCGGATCGCGGATCTGGCCGACATCTGGGTCGAGGCGGATGTCTACGAGTCCGATGTGCCGCGGATCACCAAGGGCATGCCGGCATCGATCATGCTCGACTACCTTCCGGGCAGGACGTTCGACGGCAAGGTCGCGTTCATCTACCCCTATCTCGATCCCGCATCGCGCACCGGGCGTGTTCGTATCGCGCTGCCCAACAAGGAGTTGGAGCTCAAACCGGACATGTATGCGACGGTGACTTTCAAACTCCCGCTCGGACCGCGGCTGGTCGTTCCGATCTCGGCCGTGGTCTACACCGGGCCGCGGAGGATCGTGTTTGTCGGCCTCGGCAATGGCGCGCTGCGCCCGCAGGAGGTCACGATCGGGGCGCGCAGCGGCGACCTGATCGAGATCGCGAGCGGGCTCAACGAGGGCGACGTCGTGGTCAGCTCGGGCAACTTCCTCGTTGCGGCCGAGAGTCGCGTGCGGTCGGCCGGCGCTTTCTGGGGGGACAGCCATGACGACAAGCAGTGATCAGCCAGGCGTCATCGGTCGCGTGATCGCTGGGAGCGCCCGCAACCCACTGATCACGATCCTGCTCGTCATCGGGCTCGGCGTCTGGGGCCGGCTGTCGCTATCACGCGCGCCGCTCGACGCGATCCCCGACCTGTCCGACGCGCAGGTGATCATCTTCACCGAGTGGATGGGCCGCAGCCCCGATCTCGTCGAGGATCAAATCACCTATCCGATCTCATCGTCGTTGATCGCCGCACCCGGTGTGAAGCACGTGCGCGGTCAGTCGATGTTCGGGATGTCGTTCATCTACGTCATCTTCGAAGATGGCACCGACATCTACTGGGCGCGCAGCCGCGTGCTCGAGTACCTCAACCAGGCGCAGGCTCAGCTCCCGGCCGGTGTCACCCCGCGGCTCGGGCCCGACGCGACCGGTGTCGGCTGGGTGTTCGAGTACGCGCTCGTCGATAAAACCGGCAAGCACGATGCGCAGCAGCTGCGCTCGCTGCAGGACTGGAACCTCCGGTACGCGCTCGGGAGCGTCAAGGGCGTGGCAGAGGTCGCCTCGGTCGGCGGCGCGGTCAAGCAGTACCAGGTCAACGTCGATCCGCAGAAGCTGCTCGCGCTCAAGGTCCCGCTCCGCGATGTCATGATGGCGCTGCAGCGCTCGAACGCCGACGTCGGCGGCCAGGTAATGGAAATCGCCGGCCACGAGCACGTGATCCGCGGACGCGGCTACGTGCACTCCATGGCTGATCTCGAGGAGGTGCCGCTGCGGACGACGGAGGCCGGCGTGCCGGTCCGGGTCAAGGACATCGGCGAGGTCGAGATCGGCCAGGACATCCGGCGCGGTCTCACAGACCTCAACGGCGAGGGCGAGGTGCCGGGCGGGATCGTGATCATGCGGTACGGTGAAAACGCCCTCGACGTGATCGACGGCGTCAAGGCCCGGCTCGCCGAGATCCAGCGCACCTTGCCCGAGGGCGTCCAGATCGTCGCGACCTACGACCGCTCCGAGCTGATCCGCGCCTCGATCGACACGCTCCAGCACACCCTGATCGAGGAGATGATCGTCGTGGCGCTGATCATCTTCCTGTTCCTCCTGCACGTGCGCAGCGCGCTGATCCCGATCCTGACGCTGCCGCTCGGAGTCCTGCTCGCGTTCATCCCGATGGCGTACCAGCACCTGACCGCCAACATCATGTCGCTCGGCGGCATCGCCGTCGCGATCGGCGCGATGGTCGATGCCTCGATCATCATCATCGAGAACATCCACAAGAAGCTCGACGACTGGGAGCGCCACGGCAGGCCAGGGCCGCGGCGGGAGGTGGTCATCGCCGCGATGCAGGAGGTCGGTCCGTCGATCTTCTTCTCGCTCCTCGTGATCACCGTGTCGTTCATCCCGGTGTTCACGCTCGAGGGCACCGAGGGTCGGCTGTTCAAGCCGCTCGCGTTCACCAAGACCTACTCGATGGGGTTCGCAGCGGTGCTCGCGGTGACGCTCACCCCCGCGCTCGCTGCGATCTTCGTACGCGGCAAGATCCTGCGGGAGGATCGCCACCCGGTGAATCGCCTGCTCACGCGCGCGTATGCGCCCGTCGTGCGCTGGACCGTTCGCTACCGCGGCCTCGTGACCGCCCTTGCCGCGCTGGTGATCGCATTCACGATCCCGGCGTGGTTCCGGCTGAGCAGCGAGTTCATGCCGCCGCTCAACGAGGGCGCGATCCTCTACATGCCGACCGCGCCTCCGGGGATGTCGATCGCCGAGGCATCCCACCTCATGCAGGTGATGGACAAGGAGCTCAAGTCGTTCCCCGAGGTCGCGTCGGTGTTCGGCAAGAACGGCCGCGCCGAGACCCCGACAGATCCAGCCCCGTTCGGCATGGTCGAGGCGACCGTCGTGCTCAAGCCGCGCGACCAGTGGCGCCCCGGGATGACCTGGGATCGGCTCGTCGCCGAGATGGACGCCAAGCTCCACTACCCCGGCATGCCGAACATCTTCTGGATGCCGATCCAGACCCGCACCGAGATGCTGTCCACCGGCATCCGCAGCCCGCTCGGGATCGAGGTGTTCGGCGACAACATCGACCAGATCGAGAAGGCCGCCGTCGCGATCGAGAAGGCGGTCGCGAACGTGCCCGGGACGCGCAGCGCGTTCGCCGATCGCTCGACCGGCGGGTTCTACATCGATCTCGTGGTCAAGCGCGCCGCCGCCGCGCGGCTCGGGCTCACCGTGGGCGATGTCGAGGATGTCATTCAGACCGCGATCGGTGGGATGAACGTCTCCGAGACCGTCGAGGGCCGCGAGCGCTACCCGATCAACCTGCGCTACGCGCGCGAGTTTCGCGATGACCCGTCGTTGCTCGAGCGGGTGCTCGTGCCAACGCCATCCGGTGCACAGGTCCCGCTGTCGCAGGTCGCCGAGGTCAAGACTGTGACCGGCCCGCCGATGGTCCGCTCCGAGGACGGCAAGCTGGTGGGTTACGTGTTCCTCGATACCACGCGGCCGATGTCGGACTACATCGCCGACGCTCAGCGCGTGGTCGCGAACCTTGCACTCCCCAAGGGCGTGCGTGTCGGGTGGGTCGGCCAGTTCCAGTACCTCGAGCGCTCCAAGGCCAAGCTCAAGATCGTCGTTCCGACCACGCTGATGATCGTCTTCTTCCTGATCTTCCTGAACACGCGCTCGCTGATCGAGACCGGCATCGTGCTGCTCGCGGTCCCGTTCTCCCTGGTCGGCGCGATCTGGCTGATCTACCTGCTCCACTACAACATCAGCGTTGCAGTCTGGATCGGGATGATCGCGCTGGCCGGCCTCGACGCCGAGACCGGCGTGGTCATGCTGCTCTACCTGACGCTCGCACATCGCGCGTGGAAGGCGGACGGCCGGCTGCGCACACGGGAGGATCTGCGCGAGGCCATCGTCGAGGGTGCGGCGCACCGCATCCGCCCCAAGCTGATGACCGTGCTCACGATGATGATCGGCCTCATGCCGGTCCTGTGGAGCGCCGGCACCGGCGCCGACGTCATGAAGCGAATCGCCGCCCCGATGGTCGGCGGTCTGGTGACGTCGTTCGTCCTCGAGCTGCTGGTCTACCCGGCCCTCTTCGCGATCTGGAAGGGCCGCGAGCTACGGTCCCGCGGCGATCTGCCATCGGCGACCGCTTCGCGGGTCCGGGGCTGAGACTCGATCTGTGCCGATCCACGTCGCGGCGCGGCCCCGCCCGTACATCGTTGGTGTACAAACCGATCATGCCCGCGCGGCCTCGGCTCTCCGGACACACGCTGCAGTTCATGCGACGGCTGTGGGAGCTGGTCCACGCGCTCGCGGTGTGCTCCAAGCGGATGGGGCGCACGCTCGGCGTGACCGGCCCGCAGCGCCTGGTGATCCGCGTCGTCGGCCAGGCGCCCGGCGCCACCGCGAGCGAGATCTCGGACATCCTCGGCCTGCACCCGAGCACGCTGACCGGCGTGCTGGCCCGGCTGGAGCGGCAGGGCTTGCTGCAGCGCCGGATCGACGCCGCGGATCGCCGCCGGGTCCGGTTCCGGCTCACGCCGGTCGGCCGGCGGATCGATCGCGAGCGCAAGGGCACCGTCGAGGCCGCGGTGCGCCGCGCGATCCGCCGCGCCGAACCGCAGATGATGGCCCATACCGAGGCGGTGATCGCGCTGCTCGTCGCGGAGCTGGACCGCCTCGACTGAGTCGGATTCTGTCGACCAGCCGAGCGGAGATCAAAGCCACGAGGGACCTTGCCCCGCGGCTCACTCTCGTCTTACCGACCGATCAGACCGCAGTGCGACTCAGATCTTCGAGACCGGTGGGGCGCGCCTGCCGTCGTGCACCGCCGGCGCGGGCGTGGGCCGCGGCTCCGCGCGTCGTGACGAGCCGCGCAGTCGTTCGTGAGGTGCTTGTTGCGCGCGCCTCGCGGTCGCGGGTTCACGAAGTCTTCACATTCCGGCGGCGTTCCACGCTCGTCAACGATCTCGTCTCGATGCGAGACGAACTGACTACTATTTTCATTTAGATATAATTGCATATCATTTTCAATTTCTCTGGTATGCGGCAACGCCGACCGGCGGGTCGACCGCGACGGCCCGCAGCGTCGCGTGCGACACCGCCGTGACGAGCCGATGATCGGACCAGCGCAATCCTGTGCGCGGTCGGTCACTGGCTGCGATCTCGAAGTCGCAATCAGCAGACGATTGCCAGGGACGTCGCATGTAGCCGAGGACACGGGGATGATACGAAGGGCTCGGAGGAATCATGGGAAACAAGAGTATTGTTGCACTACTGTTCGCAGTCGCCGCCGGGTGCTCTGACTCCTCGTCAGCGATCACCACGGCTGCCAACCAGCAGGCGGTGACGGGGAACGAAGCGCAAGTTGCGTCGACGTTCCTGCAGGGTGCCAAGTCGATCCACCGGAAAGAGGCCGCGCACACAGTGGCCAACGCCGGGCTCACGATGGCCGCGAAGGCCCAGAGCAGCATCGACACGCTGGTCAACTTCTCCAGCTCGTTCACCACGCCGGGCTTCGACGATGCGGGCAACCCGCAGTCGGAGTGGCCGTACACGATGGTCGGCCGCGCCCCCGAGCAGAACCGCACCACGCGGTTCAACGCGCCGATCATCCCGGTCACCGTCGAGCTGCTCGACGCCAGCGGCGCCGTCGGCAGGACCGCGAGCGGCGCCCCGCTGCGCATGGTCACCGGGCAGGACACGATCGACCTGACCCTGAACTCTCCCGTGTTCCAGAAGGTGCCGACGACCGCCGGCAACGTGCAGCTCACCGACGGCATGATGCGGTCGCAGTTCTTCTTCCGCGCCGGCGACGGCGACGGCGATCGCGACGATCAGGGCTACCACACGGTGCTCGATCCCCACGTCAAGACCGGGCGCACGATCCAGCTGCCGTTCGGCACCTACCGCTTCGCGCCCAGGGCCGACGGCACGTGCTGCCTGTTCGTGCTCGCCGAGATCAACGTGTTCGCGAACCTCCTGTTCCCGCCGACCGCCGACGACACCACCACCGTGATGGGCGCCGCCGAGCACGCCGGCGACATGAAGCCCGCCGACATCACCACGCTGCTGTTCCGCGACGTCTACCTGTTCGAGGGCGTGCCGTCGAACTGCTGCGTGCTCGGCTTCCACAGCGTCGACGTCGAGCCCGGCACCAAGCAGAACGGCAACCGCGAGCGCGACTTCGTGATGAACTACGCGAGCTACATCTCCGACGGCCTGTTCGGCGGCGGGTTCTCGGACGTCACCGCGCACAGCCACGAGGTCGCCGAGCTGTTCGCCGATCCGTTCATCAACAATGCCACGCCGTGGTGGCTGTCGATCGACCCGTTCACCGGCGCCGCGCTGTGCCAGAACAACCTCGAGACCGGCGACGTGATCGAGGTGCTGTCGGCCAACCCGGTCGCGCAGTTCGCGCTGCACAACCGGACCTACCACCCGCAGAACGAGGCGCTGCTGCAGTGGTTCGCGTTCGAGGGGCCGTCGTCGGCGCACCTCGGGGCGTGGAGCTTCCCGGACGAGACCACGATCCAGTCGCTGTCGCCCGGCCCGCTGCTCCCGGGCTGCGTTCCCTCGAACTAGTCGAGCCGATCCGTGCGACGCCGGCGTGACGCACGGTGACGCAGGGTGGCCGCCTCCACCGCCCGCCGATCGTCATCCGCTTCCGGTGCAGGCGGTCCGTCATTCCTGGGCGAGTCGTGATACTGCGGACGCATGAAGCGCACCGCACTGCTCGTCCTTGCGCTCGCCGGCTGTGGTTCGGCCGCGACGGCGTCGCAACCCGCCAACCGCCAGCCCCAGCCCGGTCCACGGCCGCCGAGCGCCGAGCGCCGGCCGTACCTGGTCAAGTCGCCCAGCGGCGATCGCCAGGACCCGTACTACTGGCTGCGCGACGACACCCGCAAGCGCCCCGAGGTGATCGGCTACCTGGAGGCCGAGAACGGGTACACCCGGGCGATCCTCGATCCGGTCAAGCCGCTGGAGGACAAGCTGCTCGCCGAGCTCAAGAGCCACGTCCAGGAGGACGACGCGAGCGCGCCGGTGTTCGACGACGGCTACTGGTACTCCACGAAGTTCTCGGCCGGCCAGGAGCACCCGGTGTACGTCCGCAGGAAGGGCAGCAAGGACGCGCCCGAGGAGGTCGTGCTCGACGGCAACGAGCTCGCGCGCGGCCACGCGTTCTTCGCGTTCGGCGGCCACGCGGTCAGCCGCGACGGCCACCTGGTGGCGTGGACCGACGACACGGTCGGCCGCCGCCAGTACGTACTGCACGTCAAGGACCTGCACAGCGGTCAGCGGTTGCCCGACACCGCGAGCAACATCGCCGCGGTCGTCGAGTGGGCCAACGACAACAAGACGCTGTTCTACGTCGGCAAGGACCCGACCACGCTGCGCACCGACCGGGTGTTCCGCCACACGCTCGGCGAGCGCAGCGACCCCCAGGTGTTCCACGAGCCGGATGGTCAGTACTACGTCTCGATCAAGCTCTCCAAGTCGCGGCGCTACGTGATGATCGGCCTGGGCGCCACCACCCAGACCGAGTTCCGCCTGCTCGACGCCGATCACCCGGCGACGCCCGACCGGGTCGTGCTGCCGCGCGAGCGTGACCACCTCTACGAGCTCGACCACCTCGACGGGCGGTTCGTGATCCGGACCAACGCCGGCGCCAAGAACTTCCGGCTGGTCGAGGTCGCCGAGGACCGGGTCGCCGACCGCGCCGCGTGGCGCGACGTGATCCCGGCGAGCGCGGACACCCTGGTCGAGGACTTCGCGCTGTCGCGCACGTTCATCGCCGCCACGGTGCGCACCGGCGGGCTGCGCAAGGTCGAGGTCCTGCCGGCGCGGGGCGCGGCGTTCTTCGTCGACGCCAGCGAGCCCGCGTACCTGATGTTCGTCGACGACCTGCCCGATCCGGACGCCCGGGTGGTGCGCTACGAGTACGTGTCACAGGTGACGCCGCGGACCACGTTCGAGCTCGATGTCGCGACCCGCGCGACGACCCAGCTCCGGGTCCAGCCCGTGCCGGGCTACGACCCGGCGAACTACGCCGCCGAGTACCTGCACGCGCGGGCCAGCGACGGCACGCAGATCCCGATCTCGGTCGTGTACCGCAAGGACACGCGGCGCGACGGCAGCGCGCCGCTGCTGGTCTACGGCTACGGCTCGTACGGGTCGTCGTCGGAGCCGGCGTTCGACTCCAGCCGCCAGGCGCTGCTCGACCGCGGCTGGGTGTTCGCCACCGCCCACGTCCGCGGCGGGCAGGAGATGGGGCGGGCCTGGTACGAGGACGGCAAGCTGATGCATAAACGAAACACGTTCACCGACTTCATCGCCGCGACCGAGCACCTGGTCGCCGGCGGCTACGGCGCGCGCGACCAGGTCTACGCCGAGGGCGGCAGCGCCGGCGGCCTGGTGATGGGCGCGGTGCTCAACCTGCGGCCCGACCTGTACCGCGGCGTGATCGCGGCGGTGCCGTTCGTCGACGTCGTCACCACCATGCTCGACGAGTCGATCCCGCTGACCACCAACGAGTTCAACGAGTGGGGCAACCCGAAGGACAAGGCCGCCTACGACTACATGCTGAGCTACTCGCCGTACGACAACGTCAAGCCCCAGGCCTATCCCTCGATCTACGTCCGCACCGGGCTGTGGGACAGCCAGGTCCAGTACTTCGAGCCGGCCAAGTGGGTCGCCAAGCTGCGCGCGACCAGGACCGATGACAATCTGATCCTGCTCGACACCGACATGGCCGCGGGCCACGGCGGCAAGTCGGGCCGGTTCGACCGGCTGCACGACGTCGCGCGCACGATGACGTTCCTGCTGCTGGTCCACGACCGCCCGGACAGCCGGCCGCGTCCGGGCCGGTAGCCGCGGCGCGGCGTGGCCTCGGCATGGCCCCTCGGCTCGGCTCCCCGCCCGGACGGCCAGGGGCGATGGCCGGCCATCTTCGCTGGAATCCGCCCCGCGATCCGGGTGCGGGGGGCCACATGCGGCCGCCCGGGCGAGCAGCAGATCACGCTCCCTGGCATTGCCGGTCAGGCCGGCGGCGCGCTCCAGCTCCTGGCGCGCCTCGTCGAGCCGGCCGAGCCGGGCGAGCAGATCGCCGCGCACGCTGGGCAGCAGGTGGTCGTGAGCGAGCGACGGATCGCCGGCGAGCGTCCGCTTGGCCCGGACGATCCGCTGCGCCATGGTCGGCTCGGAGACCAGGAACGCCCGGGCGATCTCCGGGGTGGTCAGCCCGCCGAGCAGCCGGAGGGTGAGCGCGACCCGGCCGTCCGGCGGTAGCACCGGGTGGAGTGGACCACCTCGGGGGCGTGGCGCAAGCCGCGGCACCCGTGCGAATGGCGCAAACCGGCGTCGCCGGGGCCGCGAGACGTGGTACGGCTATCCTCGTCGGAACTCGTCGTCCAGGATCGCCTCCGCGTGAAGAAGATCGATGCCAGCAAGCCCAACCTGGTGCCGCGGATCCTGCCGCGCGGCCGCCACAAGCTGGATCCCCAGCTGGTGGCGGCGTCGCAGCGCCAGCGCCTGCTGGAGGCGATCGTCGAGCTGGTCGCCGAGAACGGCTACCCGGCGGTGACGATCGGCGACATCGTGTCCCGGGCCGGGACGGCCAAGCGCACATTCTACGACCACTTCGCCGACAAGCTGGAGTGCTTCCTCGCCGCGCTGGAGGGCATCACCGATACCCTGGTCGCGGCCAGCGCGCGGCTGTTCTCGGTCTCGGGCACCGTGCGCGAGCGCTGCGAGTACTCGATGCGCGGCTACCTGGAGCTCCTGGTCTCGATGCCGAACACCGCGAAGGTGTTCTACCTGGAGGCGGTCGCGGCCGGTCCAGAGTCGGTGACCCGCCGTCACGCCGTCCAGCTCAAGTTCGCCCGCAACATCGTCGCGCTCAGCCGGGCGGCGTCCACGGCCGGGGAGGGCCAGGAGCTGACCGGGCTCCACGCGATGGCCGTGGTCGGCGCCCTGCACCAGATGATCTACGGCCAGCTGCTCGACCACGGCCCCGACGCCCTGCTCGAGATCATCGACGACGTGGTCGAGATCGCCGTCGCGTTCCTGACCGTCCGGATGCCCGGGGTGCCGACACGTCGCCCGGCGGCGCGCCGCCCGCAAAAACGGGATGCGGCCGCCCGCCCCGATGCGACCCGTCGCGACAGCTCGCGATGACGCGCTGCGTCCGTGCGTCGCCCGTGTCGTTGTGCCCCATTCCTCCGATCGCGATCCGGCGCCCCCCCCCCCTGCGGATGACTGTGTTGCATGCGTTCGGGAACTTGACAGTTCCAGAGCGTATCTCTAACCATCGGATGGCGCCTGGGGAGCACCACCGTGGGGTCGCGGCACGTCGCGCGCCGTGATTGGCAATGATGGTGGCGTGTTCACTAACCAACGACCGGGAGACTATGAATATGCAACGTCCGAGCCGTGGCTGTCTCGTGTTCTTGCTCGCGAGTGTGCTGGGTGGCGTGGGGGGCACCGCGTGGGCCGATGATCCCGCCCCGTCGGGTGGCGCCGCGCCGGCGCCGATGGCGATGCCGCGCAAGTTCACCGGCGATCAGCAGGCGTTCTTCATCGCCGGCGGCGTCGCGGACAGCACCACGTGGACCATCGGCACCACGCTGCCCGCCGGCGTGACGATCTCGATCGGCCTGAACATCAAGTACGCCGGCGACGGCCTGATGCCGCCGGCCGTCACGGACAAGTTCGCGTTCTCCGGCGTCCTCTACGGCGCGTACTACATCGTCAACAAGTTCCCGATCGGCATCGCCGTCGAGGCTGCGCTGGTCGAGCCGCTGTCGCCCAGCGAGGGCAGCCCGGCCCGGGTGATCCAGCCGGGTATCGGCGTGTTCTACGCGCCGTTCCCCGCGCCGATCGTGCTGGGCTCGGGCCTCGATCTGCAGATCGTGATGGCCAAGGGCGGGGGCACGACCGTCCAGACCGTGACGCCGGGCCTCCGCATCGTCTACGTGTTCTGATCCAGGCCGCGCGCCAGCGCACATCGAGGCCGCTGCGCCCCGGGGATCAACGCGCGCGGATCTCGCCGCGTCGCGCCATCGGCGCAAGCGCTGCGCACTCCCAGCGGCGCGCCGGGCACCAGCACTGGAACGCGGGTTGCTAGGATCCGGGATCATGCCGCGCTCCAACCAGGACCCCGAACCCCGTCCGCGCTGGGCCTGGAGGCTCGGCCGGGTCGCCGGGATCTCGATCTACCTCCACGCCACGTTCCTGCTCCTGCTGGTCTGGATCGCCGTGAGCTACCTCGGCGCAGGCCATGACGCGGCCACCGCCGGGCTCGGCCTGCTGCTGGTCGCGAGCGTGTTCGCGGCGATCGTGGTCCACGAGCTCGGCCACGCGCTGGTCGCGCGGCGGTTCGGGATCGTCACGCGCGACATCATGCTGTATCCGATCGGCGGCATGGCGCGGCTGGAGCGGATGCCCGAGCGGCCGGGCCAGGAGCTCCTGGTGGCGGTCGTCGGCCCGGTGATCAACGGCGTGATCGCCCTGGCGATCTACCTCGGGCTCCGGCTGTCGGGGGTGGGCGCCGGCGGCGACCCGCTGACGATCGGCGGCTCGTTCGCCGCGCAGCTGATGTGGATCAACCTGTCGCTGGCCGCGTTCAACCTGCTGCCGGCGTTCCCGATGGACGGCGGCCGGATCCTGCGCGCGATCCTCGCGTTCCGGATGGACCGATCGCGCGCGACCCTGGTCGCCGCCCGGATCGGGCGGGGCTTCGCGGTCGCGATGGGCATCGCCGGCCTGCTGTGGAACCCGATGCTCGCCGTGATCGCGGTGTTCATCTGGCTGGCCGCCGGCCAGGAGGCGGCGATGGAGCAGCTCAAGACCACGCTGCGCGGCGTGTCGGTCGCCGATGCCATGGTCGCGAGCTTCGAGACCTTGCCGGCGGGTGCGCCGCTGGCGGCCGCCGCGACCCGGATCGCGTCGGGGTTCCAGCACGATTTCCCGGTGGTCGAAGACGGCCACATCGTCGGCATGCTGTCGCGCAGCGACGTGCGCCGCGGGCTGGCGGCGTCGTCGCCGGACACGCCGGTCGCCGAGATCATGCACCGCCGGTTCCCGACCGCGGATGCCGGCGAGGATCTCGACGCCGTGCTCGGCCGCCTGCCGCCCGACGGCAGCGCCGTGCTGGTCACCGACCACGACCACCCGGTCGGGCTGCTCGACCCGCGGCACATCGACGAGCTGCTCGCGATGCGCCAGGCCCACCACCGCGGACTGGCGTGACCGCGCCGGTCGCGGCCTCACCGCGCCCGCTCGCCGACCGCTTCGCGCTTGCGCACCGCGGCCCGGCCTGCTGGCCGTACTTGTAGCCATGCGCGTTGCGTCGCGTCGATTCAGCAGCCGATTCACCAGCCCCCCGGCCAGCCCCTCGGCCCGGTCGGGGTCTGGCGCTGGCTGCTGACGCGATCCGTTCACGCCACTGCACTTCGCGGGCGCGGGCGCGCCAGAGTCGGGGCGAGACACCGGCGGTCCGGGGCTGTCCGGGGGGACGCCGTATCTGGTCCCGTTGACCTGGAACCGCTCGATGGCTTGCGAGGTGTGACCCGGACCGACCATGAGGCGCTCCCCGGCGCGGCGCGCGTCATGGTCGGCCTCGCACCGGGCCAGCACAACCTGCTGGTCCGCGTCGTGCTGCGCGATCTCGAGCGCACGCTCACGCGCCCGAGGCCAACGCGCTTCGCGACCGGATCTACGCCGCGCTCCACCGGGGCACCGCGCACCAGTGGGCCGCACCGGTGGGGCCGGGCCCGCCCGCCGGGCCCGCCGGGCCCTGACCTCGCGGTCAGCGCGCGCGCACGGCGGCGAGGCTCCATCCGAGCCAGATCCCATCATGGCACCCAGCCCGCGCGCATCGACCCCGCATCGCGCCGGCCCGCCCGCCGCCACACCGCGGCCAATCCGTCGGCGGGAGGGGTTCGCGTGCGGCGGCGACGGAGGATCTCGTCTCTGCTGACCTGGCGCGCGGCTCGCACCGGATCGGAGGAAGGGCCCTCATCATGGCGACGCTTGCAAACCACCCCCCGGGGTTCAAGACCGACCTCGGGGCCGAGTGCGATGCCCTCCCATGACGTCGGATCCGGCGCATCGTCCGCAGACCATCAGGTGGCGAGTGTGGGCCCTCTACGTGCTCGTCCTCGGCGTTGCGTTCGGATTGTTCGTGCTCATCCGATCGGCCGGCGCGCAGCTCGTCGCGCCGGCGGCGCCGGCCGTGCTGTCCGGTGCGCGCACCAGGCCGCCGGAGCCGCACATGCTGGTCCACGTCCTGCTCACGCTGCTCACCGTGATCGGCGCATCGCGGCTGCTCGGCATGCTGTCCAGGTGCCTGGAGCAGCCGGCGGTGATCTTCGAGGTGCTGGCCGGGATCCTGCTGGGCCCGTCGCTGCTGGGCGCCGTCGCCCCCACCGTCTCGGCGTTCCTGATCCCGCCGGAGACCTTGCCGTTTCTCCAGATCCTGTCGCAGGTCGGGGTGATCCTGTTCATGTTCCTCGTGGGACTGGAGCTCGACGTCAGCATCCTGCGCACGAGGACGCACGCCGTCGTCGCGATCTCTCATGCCAGCATCGTGACGCCGTTCCTGCTCGGATCGACCCTGGCGCTGTGGCTCTATCCCACGCTGGCGGCCTCCGGCGTGGCGTTCCCGGTGTTCGCGATGTTCATGGGGGTCGCGATGTCGGTCACGGCGTTCCCGGTGCTGGCGCGGATCCTGACCGATCGGAACCTGCACCAGACGCCCCTGGGGATGACCGTGCTCAGCTGCGCCGCGGTCGATGACATCACGGCGTGGTGCCTGCTGGCGGCGGCGGTCGGCGCGGCCCAGGCGCATGGCAGCGCCGTGCTCCGGACACTCGCGCTGAGCATGTCGTTCATCGTCGTCGTGCTCGTGCTGGTCCGGCCCGCCCTGGCCCGGCTGGCGCAGTGGCAGGAGCAGATCGGGCAGCTCGCGCAGCGCACGCTGACGCTGGTGCTGATGTGCGTGCAGGGGTCCGCGCTCACCGCGGAGGCGATCGGGATCCACGCGCTGTTCGGAGCGTTCCTGCTGGGCGCGGTGATCCCGAGCGAGTCCCGGATCGCGCGCGAGCTCACCGGCAAGCTGGAGGACGTGGCGGTGACCCTCCTGCTCCCGACGTTCTTCGCGTACACCGGCATGCGGACCCAGCTCGCGTTGCTCGGCGGCGCCGCCGAGTGGGCAACCTGCGGGGTGGTGATCGCGGTTGCCTGCGTCGGGAAGTTCGGCGGCAGCGCGGCCGCGGCTCGTCTGGCCGGCCTGTCCTGGCGCGAAGCGTCCGCGCTCGGAGTCCTGATGAACACCCGCGGCCTGATGGAGCTCGTGGTGCTCAACGCGGGCCTGGATCTCGGGGTGATCAGCCCGACGCTGTTCGCCATGATGGTGGTGATGGCGCTGGTGGCGACGTTCGCCACGACCCCGATCCTGCGGCTGCTGCTCGGCCGGTCCCGCGAGGTGCTCGCCGGCTCGCCGCGCGGCTAGAACCCGCTACGGAGCGCGCGCGGCGCCGAACTTGTCCTCGCTCGGGCCCTGCGACGCGCCGCCCCTGAGGTCGAGGGGCAGCGCGTTGTCGCCGGCCTTGACGGTGATCTCGCTGATGACCGGATCCGAGCTCTGCTCGCTCCACGCCTGCACCCGGTACTTGCCGGGTTTCAGGCTGCGGAACGAGAAGTTGCCGTCCTGCTCGGACACCACGTAGTGCGGAGCGTCGACGACGACCAGGTACGCCGACATGTTCGCGTGGATGTTGCAGCCGAGCCGGATGATGCCCGGCTTGTCGAACACGACCTGGCGCATGTCGCCGGTCTTGTACAGCCCGAGGTCGAAGCGCTGGGGCGCCGAGAGCGAGAACACGTTGTGATAGATCGAGTCGAAGTTCGGGAACGCGACGGTCGAGCCGACCGGGACGGCCATCAGGTGCGGGGCGAACGTCTTGTTGCGCTGCTCGATCACACGGAACTTCGCCGCGCGCTTGACGGCCTTGCCGCCCTTGGGCCACAGCATCACGAGCCCGAGGCTGGACAGCGGCTTGCCCTCCAGCGTCAGCGTGCCGTGCAGGGCGCCGGCCTCCTTCCTCCGGGCCGGGTTGTCGTCGTCCGACTTGCCGACCGCGGCGGTCGGCTGCGGGGCGCTGTCCTTCGCCGCCTTGAGCGCGGTGTGGATGCGCGGCGGCGCGCCCTCGCGGAACACCTCGGACGCGCTGGCGATGGCGGCCGCCCCGACGATCAGCTCGGCGCGGCTGAACAGCTGCTCGGCGTAGGACCGCTGGCCGCGCTTGCCGGCGGTGACGGCGGCCCCGAGCAACTCGGCGGCCTGCGGGTCCTTGACCGACGCGATCATCGCGCTCACCTTGGCGAGCCTGGCGTCCGGGATCGGCTTGAGCTTGTCCGCGGGGACGACGATCTGGGGCTTGAGCGGGCCGAGCGCCCCGAGCAGCTCGCCCTTCTCGCGCTCCGGGACCTTGAACTTGTCGAGCGCGGCGATCAGGTCCTCGACCAGCGCGGTGAACTCGTCGTCGACGAGATCCATGCCGGCGTGGGAGCTCGCCATGTCGCGCCCGGTGTACTTGACGCCGCCGCCGCTGGCCGAGGCCACGAACTCCACCAGGAGCCGCTTGAGCTGGACCGCGTCGGTGTTGAAGAACCGCTGCTTGATCCGCGGATCGGTGGTGGTGCGGCCGACGAACTCGTCGACCACGGCGGTGATCGCCGGCAGGCCGCCCAGCCGCTCGAACAGAGGCTTGTCGGCGGCGGGCGCCGGCGCGGGTGCCGGCTCCGCGGGGGGTGGCGAGGCCGGTTCCGAGGCGGGCGGGGACGCCGGCTCGTTGTCGGCGACGGACTGCGGGTTCGCGGGCGCAGGCTGCTTCGAGCCGCATCCGACGAGCAGCAAGCAGATCCACACGGGTCTGAGCGTCACGGTATCTCCTGTCGAGAATTAGGAACGCGAGCGGCGTACCAGTTGGACGACAAAGCCCGCCAGCAGCAGCGCCGCGAGCCCTCCGGACATGTAGCGAGCGTGCCCGGCCCAGATCAAGCCGGGGGCCGGCTTCGGCGAGGCGATCACCGCGGCGTTGCCCGCGTTCCAGTCTCCGCTCGGCGGCACGACGAGCTTGACCGGCGCGTTGCCCCGGTTGTCGGGCGTTCCGGCGAGCTGGACGTCGGCGCCCAGACCGGTGAGCGAGGCGTAGCTCGCGTGGTCGCCGAACGAGCGCCGGGTCGCGGTCAGGTCGACCGGGGTCGAGATCACCAGGCCGCCGGTCACGCCCGCGCGGTACGCCGAGATCGGCGCGCTCGCCGCCAGGGTCACGCCCTTGCCGTCGCTCTGGAACCGGGTGGCGCGGCCCTTGAGCGGCTGGACCGAGAGCGCGGTCTTGGGGATCCGCAACAGCGACGTCGAGCGCTCGCCACGGAACTGGAACACCTCCAGCGCCTCGCCGCGGTCGGCGGTGAACACCATCTCGGTGTTGGCGAGATCGTTGAGCGTGGCGGCGTCGGTCTCGATCGCCTGGCGCAGCATCGGCGTCGTGGCGATCCCGTCGGCGCGCATGTGGGCGGACCGCGCCGCGGCGTCGAACGCGGACGCGAGCTTCTCGACGTCGGCCGACAGCGCGGCGGTCATCGCCTTGTCGCCCGCCGAGCTCATCGTGTGGTCGACGATGGTGACCGCGACCGCGACCGCGGCGGCGATCGCCGCGCCGACCAGCCACAGCGCCGGCGAGCGCCGCGCGGTGGCGGCGGCCTGGCCGAGCCCGCTCTCGCCGGTGCCGACTCGCTCGGCGAGCATCGCGGCGGTCGGCAGCGGGGTGTTCTCGGATGACGGGGTCGAGGGTGTCGAGCCGACCGCGAGGAAGCCCGGCGTCGGCGTGTGGTGGCCGGTGGGAGCGGGCGTCGCGCCGACCTCGATGAAGTGGTCGCTGTGGGCGCGCTGGGCGCGGATCCAAGCGTCGTTGCGCTTCTCGAACAGCGCCGACATCAGCTTCGCGATCCGGACCGACGACATCGCGAGCTTGTGCTCGCGCGCGAACTCCTCGAGGTCGAGCTGGAGCGCCTGCGCCGTCGGGTAGCGCTCGGCCGGGGTCTTCGCGAGCGCCTTCATCACGATCTGCTGGAGCTCGCGCGGGTAGTTGGGGACGCGCGCCGACGGCAGCGGGATCGGGTTCTCGACGATCTGCTGGAGCAGCGCGAAGTCGCTGGTGCCGCGGAACAGCTTGGACTGGGTCGACAGCTCGTAGAGCAGGATCCCGATCGAGAACACGTCGCTGCGCCGGTCGCTCGGCTTGCTCTGGCACTGCTCGGGGGACATGTACGAGAACTTGCCCTTGAGCACGCCGCTCTGGGTGTCCTCGGTCTTGCGGTTGTCGCCCTTGGCGATGCCGAAGTCGCAGACCTTGACCGCGCCGTCGTGGCTGACCAGCACGTTCGACGGTGACACGTCGCGGTGGATGATGTTGAGCGGGCGGCCCTCGAGGTCGTGCTTCTCGTGCGCGTAGTGCAGCGCCGTGCACACGTGGACGATGATGTACAGGGCGTCGGCGAGCGCGATCGGGTACCGCTTGGCGATCGAGGTCTCGATCAGGCGGCGCACGTCGGCGCCATCGATGTACTCCATGACGAAGAAGTACGAGCCGTTGACGGCCCCGATCTCGTAGACCTGGGCGATGTTCGGGTGTTCGAGCGTGGCGACCAGGCGAGCTTCGTCGAGGAACAGCGCGGTGGTCTCCTGGTCGGACAGCTCCGGCCGCGCGCGCTTGATGACGACGATCTTCTCGAAGCCCTGCATCCCGAGCTGTCGCGCGAGCCAGACTTCTGCCATGCCGCCGGTCGCCAGATGCCCCAAGAGCGAATACCGCCCGAACTGCTCGGGCAGCAGCGCCTGGAACGAACTTCGAGAGTCTGTCGCGCCCATGCGTCAGTCGAATGAGTAGCAAATATCGTAGTGCTTTGTAATGATATTTTCGGGTGTTCTTCATCGGCAGGATCTGAGCGGACGACACACATCCCGGATGTGGGTCAGCCCGGCCCAGCCTCGCCGATCACGCCTGGATCGGGTGGGGCCACGCAGCGAGCGCAAGACGCCTTACACCGCGTGCTGGCGGCGAAGACCTCGACGAAGACCCGTACTTACGCGGCTGAACAGCCATCCGGGCAGCGCCGCGGTGCGGGCGCCCCATGTGCCGCGATGTACCCGCGGCGCGATACAGCCATTCGCCATTCGGGTGTTCAACCATACTGTGTAATTTTCAAATGACGTGAATGTCGATCCACGCGTGCAATCGGCTGCACCCCTGCGAGTCGCACATCCTGCCCGCTGGCGAAGCGCTTGCAGCGGACCAAATCCTCGCGTGCCCGACGAGAACCTCGTCGGGTCGTGCAATGACGAACGCTGGGTCTGGCGTCGGGCTGTCACGCCCCCCGTCACCGACAACAACAACAACAACGCGGGGAGGTCTACCACCGATCCGATCCGCCAGGGCACCGGCGCGGACGCGAAATCGTCGCCGCGCGCGGCTTCTGCGATCGCCTACAGCGTGCTACTCGATCGACACGCTGCGCGGTCGCGTCGGGCCAGCGACCGCGGTCCTGCTCGCAGCAGAAACTTGCGCTCCGCCTGCGCGCTCGCACCGGGGCTGGATCCGGCCGCGACTCTCATGTCGCGCAGCATAATGCTGCACTTCTATGGCGACACTGAACCGGCTCGCTGGCTCCGCATACGCAGCAGGATGCGGCATGTCTCGCGCCGCGCAGCCGGGCGTCCGCGCTCCGACGAACGAGGACCGCCGGTCTTCGTCGGCACCGTGCGCTCGCGCGCACGCTGACGCGGGTCACACGATGGTCTGTGGGCAGATACACACACGCCCGTCCGTGACGGGGTGCGCGCGGCCGTGAGATCCGTTCGCCTGTCCTCTCGGTCGATCACCTCATGAGGCTAGCTCGTCGGGGCAACCGAGCGTTGATCGACTGCGCGACCACCTGCTAACGTGTGCCAGATGTTGGCCGCTCGCGAAGAGACGGCTTGTTCGAACAAGTTCGTGATTCTGCGTTCGCTCGCGATGGGAGGGATGGCAGAGATCCTGCTCGCGCGCGTTCGGGATCCGGCCAAGCCCGAGCGCCTCGTGGTGCTCAAGCGCATGCATCGCCAGCTCGCGGCCGACCGCGAGTACGTCAAGATGTTCGTCGACGAGGCGCGGCTCGCCATCACCCTGCGCCACCCCAACGTGGTGGAGGTCTACGAGAGCGGCGAGGACGACGACCAGTACTACATCGCGATGGAGTACCTGCACGGCCACGACCTGCGTCGCGTGCTCAGCCAGATGGCGAAGAAGCGCGTCCCGATGCGGCTCGCCAACGCGCTGTCGATCGCGCGCGCCGTATGCCGTGGCCTCGATTACACGCACGAGCGCACCGATGTCTCCGGCGACCTGCTGGGCATCGTTCACCGCGACGTATCCCCGCACAACGTGCTGGTGACCTACGGCGGGCGGGTCAAGCTCGTCGACTTCGGGATCGCCAAGACCACGATCCAGCTGGCGCGAACCCGGACCGGGATCCTCAAGGGCAAGGTCGCGTACATGTCGCCGGAGCAGGCGCTGGGCGAGAACCTGGATCGCCGGAGCGACGTGTTCTGCATCGGCATCCTGCTGTGGGAGATGACGACCGGCCACTGGCTG
Organism: Kofleriaceae bacterium; assembly: GCA_041495365.1. Classification (GTDB taxonomy): domain Bacteria; phylum Myxococcota_A; class Polyangia; order Haliangiales; family Haliangiaceae; genus JABFXX01. Next base: position 57,109 of record JBGQCL010000004.1, read on the forward strand.
TACCGCCGCAAGTCCGAGCTGGAGACCCTCAAGGCGGTGGTCGAGCATGACGCGCCGCCGCCGTCGCAGGTGATCGCGGGCTACCCCAAGGAGCTCGAGCAGATCGTGATGAAGACGCTGGCGCGCAAGCGCGAGGACCGCTGGGAGAGCGCCGGCGAGCTCGGCGAGGCGCTCAGCGCGTTCGCCAAGCAGCGCCGGCTCGATCTGCGGCCGGCCTCGCTCGCCACGCTGATGTCGGCGACGTTCAGCGAGGAAGTCGAGGGGTGGCACGCGGCCCGCGCGACCGGGCTGTCGCTCGGCGATCACCTGGCCGACGCCGAGCACCGCGAGAACGTGCCGATCCTGAACGAGCGCTACAGCCCCAACCCGGCGGCGATCGAGGACCTGCCGACCACGGTCGTCTGGCCGCAGCAGCAGGCGCAGGTGCAGGCCTCGGCGGGCTGGCGGCAATGGCTGCGCTGGCCCCCGCCCTGGATGCAGAATCCGCCGCCCTGGATGCAGATCCGGTGGTACTGGGTCGCGATCGCCGCGATCGTCGCGCTCGGCGCCGCCGCCCTGCTCGCGAGCGAGCTGCTGCGCGACGACTCGACCCCGACCAAGCAGCCGCCGCAGGGATCAGGCTCGGCGGCACCGGTCCCGATCGAGACGATCTCGCCGCCGCTGCCGAGCAATGCGGGGTCGCCGCCGGCGATCGAGAAGCCGGCGGCGCATGGCTCCGCGGCAGGTGTAGCGCCCACCTCGCCGAGCCCGGGCTCGCCTCCGCCGTCCAGCGGTGGTGCGCCCGGCAACTGACCGGCCGACCGCTCCGGACCGCCTTCCGACGTGCTCCCACCTCTGAGCCCCGGGTGAGCCCGGGACAGCCCCGGGAGATTCGTCGCAGCGACCCGCGTCAACCCGGGCGATGCGCTGGACACCACCCCTGGTCATGCGAGACTGAGGACTTCGGGCTCATGGAAACGCGTGCCAAAGTCCTTCACTGGTTCATCCGCGGCGGAACGCTGACCACGCCGAACGGCGCGACGTTCACGATCGGCGTCGAGCCGATCGTGATCGGGCGCAACGAGGGCGCCGACGTCGTGCTCGACGACCACGAGGTCAGCGGCGTGCATTGCGAGCTGCGTGCGATCACCGAGGGCATCGCCGTGCGCGATCTCGGCAGCACCAACGGCACGTTCTGCTCCAACGTGCGGATCCGCGACGCGCTGCTCACGTCGAACGCCGAGCTCACCGTCGGCGGCACCCGGCTGACGATCACACCGTCGGGCAACAAGCAACGCGTCGAGCTCGGGTACAACGACCGGTTCGGCTCGATCGTCGGCGTGTCGCCCCGGATGCGCCGCGTGTTCTCGGTGCTCGAGAAGGTCGCCGCGACCCCGCTCAGCGTGCTCGTGCTCGGCGAGACCGGCACCGGCAAGGAGGGCGTCGCGCGCGCGATCCACGACGCGAGCCCGCGCAAGGGTGGGCCGTTCGTGGTCGTCGACTGCGGCTCGATCCCCCAGACCCTGGCCGAGAGCATCCTGTTCGGCCACGAGAAGGGGTCGTTCACCGGCGCCAACGAGCGCCGGTTCGGCGCGCTGGCCGAGGCCAACGGCGGTACGCTGTTCCTCGACGAGCTCGGCGAGCTGCCGATCGACCTCCAGCCCAAGTTGCTGCGCGCGCTGTCCGAGCGCCAGGTCAAGCGGATCGGCGGCACGACGTTCGATCACATCGACGTCCGGGTGATCGCCGCGACCCGGCGCGATCTCAGCTCGGAGATGAACGCCGGGCGGTTCCGCTCCGACCTGTTCTTCCGGATCGCGCAGGTCCGCATCGAGCTGCCGGCGCTGCGCGAGCGGCTCGGCGACCTGCCGATGCTGATCGAGGACATCTGTACCCGCGTCCACCAGGCGTGGGCCGCGCCGATCGTCCACGACTGGATCGGGCGGCGGATGGCGTCGCACGACTGGCCGGGCAACGTCCGCGAGCTGGTCAACGTGGTGTCGGTCGCTGCGACCCTCGCCCACACTCCCGAGGCGATCGACGACGTGCTGCTGCTCGCGCGCAGCGGCGACCAGCCGACCCAGTCGACCCAGCCCGCGACCGCATTCTCCGACGCCAAGCGCCAGGCGATCGAGGGGTTCGAGCGCAACTACTTCACCGAGCTCAACCGCCGCGCCAAGGGCAACGTCAGCGAGATGGCGCGGCAGAGCGGGATGGAGCGCCACCACGTGCGCGCCTACCTGCGCAAGTACGGCGTCGACAAGCCGGCGAGCTGACCGCCGGGCTACGCCGGCTGGTGGCGGCGCCGGCCGTCGACGTCGATGTGCATCCGGTAGTCGGTCGGGTCGCCGACGAACGCGCGCTGGCTCAGGTGGAAGTCGGTGACCGCGAGGAAGCGCATCTCGCCGCCGCCCAGGTTCTGGGTCTGGTGCATCGCCCAGCGCGGCACCAGCACCGTGTCGCCGGCACGCACCGGCAGCGCGCGGTCGTCGATCAGCACCTGGCCGCTGCCCTCCAGGATGTGGATCAGGGTCTCGTGGGCGTGCTTGTGCTTCTCGTTGAACTTGCCGGCCGGAATCCGGACCATGCGCGGATCGAGCACCTCGGCGGCGACCGGCAGGCGCTCGACCGTGAACTGGATGTTCAGCCTCTCGACCTCGTTGGCGTACATCACGATCGTGTCGCAGCCCGGCCGGTGATAGAGCGCTGCGTCATCGAGCCCGATCGCCAGCGATCGCCGCGCCTGCATGCGCGCGAGCAGCGGCTCCAGCCGGGCCTTGTGCAGCGCGTCGAACAGCCGGTCGAAGAACTCGGTGCGCAGATCGAGCGCGCGGTGCAGCGCGCCGGCGCAGGCCTCGAACCACCCCGGCTGGTCGGCGTACGACAGCATCATGTGTTCGAGCGTCAACGCGTGTGCGTCGTCGCATGCGATGTGGATGTCGAAAAACTCGAGCTCGTTATCCGGAATAGCCGCCCGGCGGAGCCCGCTGCGCATGATCTCGTAGACCCGGGGCACGATGCCCTCGGTGCCGATCGCGAGGAACGCGGCGGCCGCCATCGCCGGGTAGCGCAGCGCCTGGTCGAGGTAGTCCCGCACGAACTGCCGGGTGAACGGCTCGTAGTCGATCCGCGCGACGTCGTCGACGCCCAGCGAGCGGTGCAGGAAGTTCCGGAACACCTGGGCGTGGCGCCGCTCGGGGTCGCAGCCGCCGCCTTCCTCCCACAGGTTCTCCGACAGCCGGGCGCGGAACAGGTCGCTCTCGCAGTTGACCATCACCGCCGCGAGAAACCGCGTGAAGCTGGAGGTGTATAGATGGTATTGTGAGAATATGTAACGCAGGTCGTCGCGGGAGAATGTGCCCTGCGCGAATCCAGCCAGTAACCGGCAGTTCCAGAATGCGTGCTTGCGCTGGAGCTCGCGCAGCGCCGCGAGCTGGGGCTCGATGGCCCCGCCGCACAATGCGGCAGGCAAGATGTCGATCTCCGGTTGGTGTGCGTCGATGGCAGTCACGCGTGTGCCCCCTTGGCTCCTGGCGCTCGATGAAGCTGCGACGGGGCGAACCGCCGCAGCTTCGAACGTTGCCGGGTTGCCACTCCGCGCAGCAATCAGCTACACCCTGATCGTGGTGCCGAGGAAACCACTACAGCGCTGTCGGGGCGGCACCTGATCGCGTAGGCTACGTGGACCTCCATCGATGCGCGCACGTGAGCTCACGTTCCGCTATGTCGGCGCGTTGCTGATCGTGGCGGGGCTTCTGGTCGCAGGCCAGACCGTCATCCACCAGCTGCTCGCGCGCCAGGAAGGCGACGCGCAGGTGATCAACCTCGCCGGTCGCCAGCGCATGCTCGGCCAGCGGCTGTGGGCGCTCGCGCTCGCGCTCGGGGTCGACTCCGGGGACCGGGCGCGCGACACGCGCGACCAGCTGGTGCGCACCGCCGACGAATGGGATCGCACCCAGGCCGCGCTGCGCTCCGGCCGGCCGGAGACCGGCCTGCGCGGCAGCAACTCGGCCTCGATCCTCGAGCTGTTCGCGCAGATCGATCCCGACCACCGGGCCATGCTCGCCGCCGCGCGCGCCGCCGCGGCGCGGCCGGCCGGGGCGCCGCAACGGGAGGACACCGAGGTCGTGCGCGTCCACCAGGACGTGTTCCTCGCCGGGATGGATCGCATCGTCGCGGAGTACGAGCGCGAGGCCCGGCAGCGGATCGTCGGGTTGCGTCGGCTCGAGCTGATCTTGCTCGCGCTCGCGTTGCTCGTGCTCGGCCTGCTCGGCGCCTTCGTGTTCCGCCCGGCGGTGTCCGACCTGCGGTCGCAGCTCACCGAGCGCGCGGTGGTCCAGCACACGCTCGACGCCAGCGAGGCCGAGCGCCAGACGATCCAGCGCCAGCTGCTCGAGGTCGGCGATCGCGAGCAGGTCCGCCTCGCCCAGGACCTGCACGACGGCCTCGGCCAGCACCTGATCGGCGTGTCGTTCCTGCTCCAGCCGCTGCGCCTGCGGCTCACCGGTGATCCGGCCGCGGCCCAGCTCGACGAGGTCGAGCGGCTGGTCGGCGAGGCGATCGAGCAGACCCGCGATCTGGTGCGCAACCTGCATTCGCGCACCCTGGAGGCCGCCGGGCTGACCGCCGCGCTCGGCGAGCTCGCGGCGCACATCACGCGCGTGTTCCGCGTCGAGTGCCGCGTCGACGATCGCGCGGGCGTCGAGCCGTCCGCGGCCGGCCGCATCCACCTCCACCGGATCGTGCGCGAGGCCGTGCTCAACGCCGCCCGGCATGCCCGCGCCACGACGATCGCCATCGAGCTGTCGCGCGACGGGGACGAGCTCGCGGTCGCGGTGCGCGACGACGGTGTCGGGATCCGCAAGCCGCCGTCCGACGGCATGGGCCTCCACCTCATGGCGCATCGCGCGCGCCTGCTCGGCGCCACGCTGCAGATCACCGCGGGGTTGCGCGGGACCACCGTGACCTGCCGGGTGCCGCTCGACGCGCCGGGAGGGCCGGCGTGATCCGCGTGTTCGTGATCGACGATCACCCGATCGTGCGTCACGGCTTCGCGCAGCTGCTGTCCGCCGAGCCCGATCTCGAGCTGTGCGGCCAGGCCGCCGAGGCGCACAGCGCGCTCGCCGCGATCACCGCCGCGGAGCCCGACGTGCTGATCGTCGACGTCTCGCTCGGCGACGCCAGCGGCATCGATCTGATCGGCGAGATCAAGCAGCGCCTGCCGCGCGCCGCGGTCCTCGTGGTGTCGATGCACGACGAGGAGCTCTATGCCGAGCGCTCGCTGCGCGCCGGCGCCGCGGGCTACGTCATGAAGCACGAGGCGGGCGGCGCGATCGTTCGCGCGATCCGCACGGTCGCGGCCGGCGGCATCTTCGTCAGCGAGCCCGTGTCGGCCCGCCTGCTCCACCGGCTCACCGCCCGCGGCGGTCCCGGCGACGAGTCCGGGCTCGGCGCGCTCAGCAACCGCGAGCTCCACGTCCTCGAGCTGATCGGCCGCGGGCTCGGGACCCGTGAGATCGCCGAGCTGCTCCACATCAGCATCAAGACCGTCGAGTCGTATCGCGCGCGGCTCAAGGAGAAGATGAACCTGCGCTCGGGGCTCGAGCTGACCCGGTTCGCCGTCCAGTGGGCGAGCGACGGGCGCAAGCGTGACACCGGCAACGGGCACTGATCACACCCGGCGGCGCTTGAACGGCAAGCCCGGACCGGCCACTGTCAACCCGATGCCCACGCCCGCCGCCGCCCGGTTCACGGGCTTCGACAAGGCCGCGATGCAGTTCTGGCACGAGCTCGCGGCGGAGATGAACCGGGAGTGGTTCGCCGCCCACAAGCCGCGCTACGAGGCGCTATGGGTGGCGCCGATGACGGCGCTGCTCGGCGAGGTCGCCCGGGAGCTCGCACCGGCGTACCGGCCGCTCAAGCTCGGCGAGCCGAAGGTCCTGCGGATCCACCGCGACGTGCGGTTCTCCAGGGACAAGACGCCGTACAAGACCCACATCGGCGCGGCGATCACGGTCGCCGGCAAGACGGTCGGCGAGGGCGGCAACGCTGCGATGTACCTGCACTTCGGGCTCGAGGAGGAGTTCGTCGGTGTCGGGTGCTATCGCTTCGATGCCGGCAAGCTGGCGGCGTGGCGCAAGGCGGTCGCCGGCAAGCCGGGCGAGGCGCTCGCGCCGCTGGTCGCGCGGCTGCGCAAGGCGGGCTACGAGGTCGGCGGCCACGATGATTACAAGAAGGTGCCGACCGGCTTCACCGCGGATCATCCGCGCGCCGAGTTCCTGAAGATGAAGGGCCTGACCGCCGGCTGCGGCGAGATCCCGCGCGGGCTGATCCACAAGCCGGGCTTCGCCGGCTGGCTGGTAAAGCACGGCAAGGCCATGGCGCCGCTCGTGATCTGGCTTCACCGCCACGTGCCCTAACCGGCTGGAACTCGGCAACGAGATCCCCGGCGCCGGCATCTGTTTCGCGAGGACGGCAACAAACCTGTCATGCCGTGTCGAAGCGGCGGTGCTTCATTCGTCGTGTATGTGGAGGAGGTCATCCATGTCGCTCGAACATCACCACGCGGAGGTAGTACCGGGCCGCCTGGCGGATCGCGCCGATCCAGGTGCGGCGGGGCTGGGCGAGAACTGGGGCTGGCTGCTGGTGCAGCGCGACTGGAGCCATCGCCAGCACGAGCCGCGCACGGATCGCGTCGTCACCGAGCTGCGGCGGCGTGTCGCGGCGGTCGCGGCGTGGCTGCGCCGGCTGGTGTGCGGGGCGCCCCGCGGCGCGGCGCAAGACACCGAGCGGTAGGCGCGGTGGCCCGCGGTCGCTTCGGCAGCCGGTGAGGCATCCGCTTCGAGTGCCGCTTCCGCTTCGGATACCGACCGACGGGTACCACAACCGCCTTCAGCAATGCTGATGCCAGCTGCACCAGGCTCGCCGGACCATCGCCACCGTCTGAGCAGCTCCCATCGGGAAGCACTTGTTTTTACGTACATTTCGTAGACTGCCAGAAGTTACCCTAGCGATCTCACATACTTGCGCAGTATTTTTGCTTGCATTCCTGGGTAGGATGTCCATGATGTATCCATGGAGAAGTTCGACAAGACGCTGGTGCTGACCGGCTCGATCGTTGTCGCTCCTGCGGAGGACATCTCGGGCGTGTGGGTGGGGCACTGCCTTGATTTTGATGTTATCTCACAGGGCAGCGATCCACATGAAGCGATCGAGGCCGTCATCGAAGCGGTCGCCGTGACGGTGCTGGATGACCTCCAAGCCGGTCTCGATCCGTGTGACCGCCGCGCACCCGAAGAATACTGGGTGGATCTGGCGAAGGTTTTGAAACACGGCGAGCAGGTGAGGCTCTCGGATGTGAAGGGTGACTGCAAGCTTGTGATCGCGACGCAAGCAACGTTCGTTTTCGAGCGAAAGCTGAAGCAGAACAACGACGGCTTCAGCCAGTTCAACCTGCCCCCTGAGACGGCTCGTATCAACCCGCAAATGGCAGCGTAGACACCCTTGGGTGGCAGGGGACCTCGTCGCTTGAGCGACGTCGCGGGCGTCGCGGCACGCTACGGGTGCACCCTTGAGGACAGCGGCGGGAAGCACAACTGGCGGTTCACGAAGCCTGGGAAGCGACCGTATACTGTTCCCGCACATAACGGGCTAAAGACCGAGATCAGCTGGGTCTACATTCAGGGTCTCTGCCGCAACATGGACATTCCGACGTCCGCGTTCACGGACTAGAGCGGATCGCTACCGGGCGCTGAACCCGCTGCCTCAAAAGGGTGAGGGCTGCCTCAAAAGGCCGATCTCCGACGGGTTTTGGGGCAAAGCCCCGACGCGGTAGCGGTAGCGGTAGCGGTAGCGGGGCAGCGGTAGCGGTACCGGCAGCGCGCGCTACCAGCTCGTGCTCCGATGCCGCGCCCGGCTCACGTCGGGCGGCGGTGGATCTGGAACGGGCCGAAGCTCTGGGCGACGGTCATCAGCTCGAGCACGTTGACGTTGACGTGGGCGGGCAGCGAGGCGACCCAGTGGACGGCCTCGGCGACGTCGTCGGGGCCGAGCGCATCGACGCCGGTGTAGACCGCGCTGGCGCGCTGCTGGTCGCCGTTGAACCGCACGGTGGAGAACTCGGTGCCGCCGGCGAGGCCCGGCTCGATGCACGTGACCCGCACGCCGGTGCCGTGCAGGTCGCTGCGCAGGTTGAGGCTGAACTGATGGACGAACGCCTTGCTGGCGCCGTAGACGTTGCCGCCGGGGTAGGGATAGCTGCCGGCGACCGAGCCGAGGTTGATGACGTGGCCGCGGCCGCGCGCGACCATGCCGGGCAGCGCCGCGCGGGTCGCGTACATCAGGCCCTTGCAGTTGGTGTCGACCATCTGGTCCCAGTCGTCGACGGTGGCGCGCTGCGCGGGCTCGAGGCCCTTGGCGAGGCCGGCGTTGTTGACCAGGATGTCGATCTCGGCGAACGCGGCAGGCAGGTTGGCGATCGCGAACTCGACGGCCTCGCGGTCGCGCACGTCGAGCTCGATGGCGAGCGCCCGGTCGCCGAGCTCGTGGGCGAGGGCGGCGATCCGGTCGCCGCGGCGCGCCGCGATCACCACGCGCGCGCCGTCGGCGGCGAACCGCCGGGCGATCGAGCTGCCGAACCCGGAGCTCGCGCCGGTGACCAGCACGGTGCGCTCCGCGGTCATGGCGGGCCTCCGGGTGCGGGCTCGTGGTGGTGCGGGGGCGCGGAGCGCGGGCGCCCGACTGCGGAGAGTGCGGGGGGCTTCATCGCGGCGATGTTCGGGCAAGTGGAGGGCGCTGTCTGCCGGTGCGGCGCAGCAATCGCGCAGCGGCGCGCGGCTTCCGCCAACCCCTGGAATCGCCAGCAGTTCGTTGAGTGGTATATCGCCGCAATGTCCAACCGCCTGGCCGCCGAGAGCTCGCCGTATCTCCGGCAACACGCCGACAACCCGGTCGACTGGTGGCCGTGGGGCGCGGAAGCGTTCGCCGAGGCGCGGCGGCTCGACAAGCCGGTGTTCGTGTCGATCGGGTACGCCGCCTGCCACTGGTGCCACGTGATGGCGCACGAGAGCTTCGAGGACCCGGAGACGGCGCGGCTGCTCAACGAGCGGTTCGTCAACATCAAGGTCGATCGCGAGGAGCGGCCGGACGTCGACGCGATCTTCATGAACGCGATCCAGGTCCAGGGTGAAGGCGGCGGCTGGCCGCTGTCGGCGTTCTGCCTGCCCGACGGGCGGCCGTATTTCCTCGGCACGTACTTTCCGCCCGAGCCGCGGTTCGGCCGGCCGAGCTTTCGCGAGCTCCTGGTCGCGGTGTCCGACGGCTACCGGACCCGGCGCGGCGACGCCGAGGACAACGCGCTGGCGCTGCTCGACGGGCTGGAGCGGGTCGACGCCCACTACCGGCGCGGCGCGCTCACCGCCGACCGCGGGGCGCTGTCGCCGTCGCTCTTGATCGCGGCCGGGCGACAGCTCGCCGAGCGCTGCGACGCGCGCCACGGCGGGCTGGGCGGTGCGCCGAAGTTCCCGTCGAGCTCGACCCACGAGCTGCTGGCGCGGGCCGGCCGGTTCCCGCACGGCCAGCCGGCGCGCGAGGCGTTCGATCGCTGGGCGCACGGCATGGCCGAGGGCGGGATCTACGACCACCTCGGCGGCGGGTTCGCGCGCTACTCGGTCGACGCGCGCTGGCTGGTGCCGCACTTCGAGAAGATGCTGTACGACCAGGCGCAGCTGCTCGGGATCTACGGCGTCGTCGCCGCGATGGGCGGTCCCCTCGCGGTGCGCGCCGAGCAGATCATCGCCGAGACCTGCGCGTTCCTGGCGTGCGAGCTGTCGGACCCGGGCGGCGGGCTGTGGTCGTCGCTCGACGCCGACAGCGAAGGCGAGGAGGGCAAGTTCTACGTGTGGACGCCGGACGAGCTGCGCGCCGTGCTCGGCCCGGCCAACGCCGCGGTGTTCGCCCACGCCTACGGGGTCACCGAGGCCGGCAACTTCGAGCATGGCGCGAGCGTGCTGTCGCGCGTGACGCCGCGGACGTCGCCCGCCGAGGAGGATCACCTCGCCGAGCTGCGCGGCAAGCTGTTCGCGGCTCGCGGCCGGCGGGTCCGGCCGGGGACCGACGACAAGGTGCTGTCGGGCTGGAACGGCCTGGCGATCAGCGGGCTGGTCGCGGCGTGGCGCGGCGGCGGCCACGGTCCCGCGCTGGAGCTCGCGCTGCGGGTCGGCGGGTTCCTGCGCGACGCGATGATCGATCCCACGGGGGGCTCTGCCCCCCGTCTCGCTGCGCTCGATCCCACGGGGCTCGATGGCGCCCGGCTCGCCCGGGTCTACCACCGCGGGGCGCCCCGGCTCGACGGCACGCTCGACGACTACGCGTTCGTCGCGGCGGCGATGTTCGATCTCGCCGAGGCGACGCTGGACCGCGCGTGGTGGGACCTCGGCGCCCGGCTGGTCGGCGCGATCCGCGCCAAGTTCGTCGCCGAGCAGGACGGGGTGGTGGTGTTCTACCTGGCGCCGGCCGGCGATCCGCTGCTGGTGCATCGCCCGGAGTCGAACCACGACGGCGCGATCCCGTCGGGGGCCGCGCTCGCGACCCGGGCGCTGCTCCGGCTCGGGCTGGTCGCCGGCGACGCCGGGGCGCTCGCCCTGGCCGAGACCTACCTGGTCCAGCGGCTGACCGGGACGACGACCGGCAACGCGTGGGCGAGCTCGGGGCTGCTCGCCGCGCTCGATCTGTACCTGCACGGCAAGGTGCTGGTGGTCACCGAGGGCGCCAGGCGCGATCGCCTGCTCGCGGCGGCGCGCCAGGTGTACGCGCCGACGCTGTGCATCGCCGGCCCGTGGGCCGCACCGTCGATCCTCGACGGCAAGACGCCGGCGGGAGACGTTGCGCGCGGCTTCGTGTGCACCGGCCCGACCTGCGCGCCGCCGGTCACCGAGCCGGCCGCGCTGACCGGCCTGCTGGTCGAGTGAAGCCGGCCAGACGGCGTCAGGCCGCGCGCTGGGCGCCCGAGCCGCCGGTGGAGTGACGCGAGCGGCGGCGTGCGATCCGGCTGGCCGGGTTGGCGCTCGGCGGGGGCGGCGTCGCACCGTCGCGCATCCCGTACTGGGTCAGCTTGAACGTGAACGTGCGCACCGGCATCCCGATCAGCTCGGCGGCGCGGCGCTGCACGCCCCCGGTCGCACGCAGCGCCTCGGTCATCCGGCGGCGCTCCAGGGCCTGGAGCTCCTCGGCGATCGGCCGGAAGCTCCCCGGAGGCCGCGCGACCGGCGCGGACGCGTCGAGCGCGGCGGGCGCATCGGCGTCGTGCGCGCGCAACTCGCCGGCGGCGTCCGGCGCGGCATGCATCGCCGGCTCCGGCGCGGGCTCGGGCAGGTGCCAGGGCTCGACGCGGTCGCCGTCGACCAGCGCGGCGGCGTAGGCCATCGCGTGCTCGAGCTCGCGGACGTTGCCCGGCCACGCGTGCGCGGTCAGCTGGGCCAGCGCGGCGGGGCTGATCGCGACCGGCGCGTCGTGGAGCCGCGCCACGGTGAGGAACTGCTGGGCGAGCACCGCGATGTCGCGGCGGCGGGCGCGCAGCGGCGGCAGCGCGACGCTGGCGGCGTTGAGCCGATCGTAGAGATCGCGGCGGAACCGGCCCGCGGCAACCGCGGCGGCCAGGTCCTCGCTGGTCATGGCGATGATCCGGACGTCGACGGGCCGCTCGTGCTTGCCGCCGATCCGGAGCACGCGCTTGTGGTCGAGCACGTGGACCAGCCGGGCCTGGACCGCCGGCGCGAGCTGGTGGACGTGGTCGAGCACCAGCGTGCCGCCGCGGGCGCGCTCGATCAGCCCCGGCTTGCGGCTCGAGCCGCTGGCGAACGCGCCGCGCTCGCAGCCGAACAGCTCGCGCTCGATCAGGCCATCCGGGGCGCCGTTCGGCGTGGCCGCGCAGTCGAGCGTGAGCAGCGGCGCGCTCGCCCGCGCCGACCACGCGTGCAGCGCGCGCGCGACCGTGGTCTTGCCGGCACCGGGCTCGCCCCGCACCAGCAGCGGCAGCTCGCTGCGCGCCAGCCGCTCGATCAGCCGGTAGAGCCGCTGCATCTCGACGTCGGCGACCACCACGCTGTGCTCGGCGATCACCAGGCGCGCAACCGGCGCCTCGGCGTTGGCGGGCGGCCGCTCGCTCAGCCCATCCAGGTTGTGTATGCCCGAGTCGACGCGGTGATGCGCCGATCCCGGCGCCGCCGGATACGTTCCCACATCCCGCCCCGCTTCCGAGATTGCGTGGTCCACTCTCGCCTCCTGACTCGCATATGCGCTTGACATCCCACTATCCAGGACGACCGCCGGGCAGGTTCTTCCGGAGAAAATGCGCGTTCCGCGAATTTTCTCGCCGGGACGAGCAGAATCGGCGGGATAGCGCGTCCGGCCAGGGGGTGTCCCTATTCAGGGCCACCCCCTGGTCATCATCTTCCGTCCGTTCCTCGCTGCGCTGTTCCACCGAGACGCGCCTCTGGCGCGCCTCGTCGGGCTTCGCTCGGCCCGGACTAGCGGGCCGCGCGGGCGCGCTGCAACAGCGGCTGGCGATCGGCGGACAGCCGGCCGGCCCGGGCGAGCGGCTCGAGCGCGTCGCGCACCGCCTGCCAGGCAGCGGCGGCGGCCGGCGCATCCCCGCGGCCCGCCGCGATCTCGGCGAGCCCGCCGTGGATCTCGGCGAGCAGGCCCGACCACCGGACATTGTGCGGGGCGTGCGCGACCGCGGTCTGCGCCTGGCTCAGCGCCTCGCCCAGCGCGGCGCTGCGGCGCGGCGGATCGCCGACCGCGCGGGCGGCTTCGGCCTCGGCGATCAGGCTCGTGCACAGCGTCTCCTTGTAGTCGTTGTCGGCCGGATCCGCGGCGACCAGCGCGCGCGCCCGGGTGATCGCGGCCTCGAGCAGCTGGCGGCTGCGCCGGGGGTCGCCGGGCGCGACCAGCGCGCCGAGCGCACTCTCGGTCAGCGACAGCTCGCTGCGGTACTCGCGCTGATCGGGGGCCTCCGCGACCAGCGCGGTGCGCAGCGCGAGCGCCTGCTCGTGGGCCTCGATCGCACGGATCGCACCGATCGCGCGCGCGGGCTCGCCGCGCACGGTGTGGGCGCGGGCGAGCTTGGCGTAGCTCCACGCGAGCGACCGGCGGTACGGCGCCGAGGCCGGGTTCTTGGCGACCAGCTCCTTGCGGATGTCGAGCCCGGCCTGGTAGCGGGCGATGCCGCGGTCGTGCTCGCCGAGCGCGAGCTCGGCGTCGCCGGCGCGGGTGTAGCTGCGCGACAGATCGCCGAGCCAGATCGCGCTCTTGGGATCGCGGCCGGTCAGCGCGCGCTGGACCTCGATCGCGGCCTCGAGCTCGGCGAGCCCGGCCCGGTACTCGCCGGTGTCCATCAGCGCGAAGCCGAAGTCGGCCTCGAAGTTGCCGCGCAACCGCTGCCACGTCGTGTTGTCCGGGTCGCGTCGGGTCAGCGCGGTGATCACCGGCAGGGCGCCGCGGTAGGTCTCGATCGCGGCGGTCGGATCGCCGACCTGGCGCTGCAGGTCGCCGAGCGGCAGCTCGACCTCGAGCAGCTTGTTGTGGAGCGCCACGTCGTCGCGCTGGGCCTCGACCAGGCCCTGGCGCAGCCGGTGCGCGGCACGGAGCTCGTCGAGCGCGCGCGCCGATTCGCCCCGGATCTGGAACACCAGGCCGAGCTTGAGGTGGCTGGTCGACAGCGCCAGCACCTCTTCCTGCGGCCGGCTGCCCGGCCCGCTGGCGCGCTCGCGCTCGGCCTTGGCCTCGGTGTACGCGTCGAGCGCCTGATCGACCTTGCCCTGGTTGCGCAGCAGGTCGCCGAGCCGGTCGCGGATCTCCGCCGACGCGAGCAGCGCCAGCCGGTCGCTCGGCAGCTCGCCGAGCAGCGCGTCGAGCTCCTGCTCGGCCCGGGTGTAGAGCCGGATCGCCTCCTCGGTCGCGCCGCGCTGCTGGTGGACCGTACCGAGCTCGTAGTCCAGCCGCGCGATCAGCCGGCGCTCGAACCGCGCAGACTCGCCGGTCCGCCCCCCTTGCTGTGGAGAGCCGAGAAGCCGCGCCAGCGTCGCGCGCGCATCGGTCCAGGTCGCGAGCGCCTTGTCGAGCTTGCCGGACTCGCGCTCGGCGACGCCGAGCAGGTCGATCGCGGCCGCCATCCGATCGATGTCGTCGGCGGGCATCCCGCCCGGGATGCTGCCCAGCGTGGCGTAGTAGTCGCGGATCTCGGTGCCCAGGCTGGCGAGCAGATCGACGCGGCCGATCTGCTGCAGGCGGTCCTTGACGTCCGACAGCATGGTGTCGATCAGCCGCTCGGCCGCGCGGCGCCGGGCATCGGCGAGCTGGCGCGCCTGATCGGCGACGTCGCGCTCGGCGATGATCCGGCGGACCGCGAACGTCGTGCCGGCGGCGAACCCGATCGCCGCGAGCGCCGCGATCATCACCGCGGCGCGGTGGCGGCGGACGAACCGGCCGAGTCGCTCGCCGGCGGTGTAGCGGTGCGCCGACACCAGCTGGCCGGTGAGGAACCGCCGCAGCTCGGTCGCGAGCTCACCGGCGTCGGCGTAGCGCTCGCCGGGGTGCGGCGCCATCGCGCGCTCGACGATCGCCACCAGGTCGCTCGGCGCGCCGGGCTCGCGGTCGGCGATCGGCCGCACCTTGCTCGCCGCCGCCGCGGCGATCACCTCGGTCGCGGTCCGCGCGTTGTACGGCGGCACTCCGGCGAGCAGGTGGTACAGCATCGCGCCGAGCGCGAACACGTCGGCGCGCTGATCGACCGGCTCGCCGCGCGCCTGCTCGGGCGCCATGTACGCCGGCGTGCCCATCACCGAGCCGGCGACGGTCAGGGTCGACGCGGTGTGCTCGTCGGGCCGCGCCGTGCCGAGGTCGGCGGACCGGGCCGGGGCCGGCCGGATCGGGCGCGCCGCGGGGCGCAGCGAGTCCGGCGCGTCGACGTCGTCGAGGCTCTTGGCCAGGCCCCAGTCGATCACCACGGTCTCGCCGAACTCGCCGATCAGCACGTTGGCCGGCTTGAGGTCGCGGTGGATCACGCGCTGGCTGTGCGCGTAGGCGATCGCGTCGGCCGCGGCGGCGAGCCGGGGCAACAGCGCGAGCCGGTCCGCCAGCGTCACGGCGTCGGCGATCACGCGATCGAGCGGGCGCTCCGACACCAGCTTCATCGCGAAGAACGGATCGCCCGACGGCCAGCGGCCGGCCTCGTACACCGGCACGATCCCCGGGTGCTGCAGCCGCGCCGTGATCAGCGCCTCGCGCTGGAACCGGCCGCGCTGCTCGGCGACCGGATCGATCAGCTCCTTGAGCGCGACCGCGCGACCGAGCCGCAGGTCCTCGGCCGCGATGATCCGGCCCATTCCGCCGCGCGCGATCTCGCGCTCGGGCCGGTAGTGGGTCACCGGCACGTACGGCAGCAGCGACCCCTCGCCGACGACCGGTGCGTCGAGCGTGGCCGCGGCATCGAGCGCCGACGGCACGGGCCGGGTCACCACCGCCGAGGCGGCCGGGACGGACGGCGCGGGTGGCGCGGTCGGTCCGCCCGCGATCGTCGCGGCGAACGCCGCACCCGAGCCCGCCCCCAGCTCCGGCGGAAGGGTGGGGTCTGCATCGTCCGTGGCTCGGCCCATGTAGGCTCATCATACTCCGTCATGCGGTCGCGCTGTTCGGCTACCGCCCGCGCTACGCCGAGCTCGCGGCGGTCAGCGCGCCGGTGCTGCTGCTCGGCGGCGAGCGCTCGGCGCGCTGGTACCGCCGCACGCTCGACGAGCTGCATCGCGCGCGGCCCGCTGCGCGGCTGGAGATCGTCCCGGGCGCCGGCCACATGCTCCACGCCGACGCGCCGCGCCGGTTCCACGCGCTGCTCGAGGAGTTCGCGGCCCCGCTGCTCGGGGCGCGCGCGCCGGCGTGACGCTCGCGGCGCTGCGTCCGCCGCGCAGCCGTGCGCCGCGGGCCGACACCGACATGCACGACAAGGTCGGTCAGCGGAGGCGTAGGCGGCGAGCCGGATCAGCGCGCCCTCGAGCTCGCGGACGTTGGACTTGATCGACGAGGCGATGTACATGGCGACGTCGTCGGGCGGAGCCGAGCGTCGAGCGCGCGCGCCGGCGCACGCGAGCTTGCCTGCTCGGAGCTTGCCTTGTGCCGGTCGGACGCCTGCCCGGTGATAGCGGGGCACGCTGCTTGTCGCCCCGCGCATTCCATGCAAGATGGCGGGTGTGCTGAACAGCGCTCGGAGTCCTACCGCGGCTTCCGGGCTGCACGGCCAGCCAGGGATGGAGGTCTTCCCGTGAGACCGGGCGAGCGGCTCGAGGATCGCTTCGAGATCGAGCAGCCGATCGGCAGCGGTGGCATGGGAACGGTGTTTCGCGCGCGCGACCCGATCTCGGGCGAGGCGGTCGCCGTCAAGGTGATCTCCGGCGAGCAGGGCCACGTCAGCGGGCGCTTCGCGCGCGAGGTCAAGGTGCTCGCCGAGCTCTCGCACACCGGCATCGTTCGCTACATCTCGCACGGCACGACACCGTCGGGGGAGCTGTTCCTCGTCATGGAGTGGCTCGACGGAGAGACCCTCAAGGCCCGCCTCCAGCGCGGCCCGCTCGCCGCGAGCGACGCGGTCGTGCTCGCGACGCGCGTCGCCGAGGCGCTCGGCGCTGCGCACGCGCGCGGGGTCGTCCACCGCGATCTCAAGCCGTCCAACCTGTTCCTCCCGGGTCGCCGCGTCGATCAGGTCAAGCTGCTCGACTTCGGGGTCGCCCAGCGCGAGGGCAAGACCCAGCTCACGCACACAGGCGTGATGCTCGGCACCCTCGGCTACATGGCCCCCGAGCAGGCGCGGGCCAGCTGGCTGATCGACGCGCGCGCCGACGTGTTCGCGCTCGGCTGCGTGCTGTTCCAGTGCCTGACCGGCGCGCCACCGTTCGACGGCGACACCGCCGCTTCCATCCTGGCCAAGATCCTGTTCGAACCCGCGCCGCGGGTGAGCGAGCTGTGGCCCCACGTGCCGGAGAACCTCGACGCGCTGGTCGCGCAGATGCTGTCGAAGGATCCCGCGCTGCGGCCGAGCGACGGCGCCAACCTCGCCGCCGCGCTGGCCGCGCTCGGTCCCCTGACGCGCGCCGGTCCGCCACCGGACGCGCCGGCGAGGCCGGCCGAGGCCAACGGCGGCGAGCGGCGGCTGCTGGCCGTGGTGATGCTGGGGCCCGCCGTTCATGACGACCCGCAGCTCGACGATGCGCTGCAGGGCGCGGTGGTGCCGTACGCCGGCCGTCTCGAGCAGCTCGCCGACGGCTCTCTGATCGCAATGCTCGAGAGCGATCACCAGGTCGCGACCGACCATGCCGCCCGGGCCGCGCGCTGCGCGCTCGCGCTGCACGCGATCGTCCCCGGTCGCGCGCTGGCGATCGCGATGGGCCACATCGAGTCGGGGAGCCGGCTGCCCAGGGAGGACGTGATCGACCGGGCGTCCCGGCTGCTCGTGCCCACGGTCGAGCGGCCCGGCGAGCCGCCGCCGATCGCGCTCGACGAGGTCAGCGCCGGGCTGCTCGACGCGCGGTTCGACGTGGTCGAGCGCGAGTCGCAGCTCCGGCTGTGCGGCGAGCGCCCCGTGATGCAGGGCGCGCGGACCCTGCTCGGCCGGCCGACCTCGTGTGTCGGGCGCGACTGGGAGCTCGGCGCGCTCGCCGGCATCCTCGACGAATGCATCGAGGAGCCCGCCGCGCGTGTCGCCGTGGTGACCGCGGCGGCCGGGATGGGCAAGTCGCGGCTCGGCGCCGAGTTCATCAGCCGGGTCCGCGAGCGCCATCCCGACGTCGCGGTCTGGGTCGGCCGCGGCGACTCGCTGCGCGCCGGCTCGACGCTCGACCTGCTGGCCCAGGCGGTGCGCGGCGCGCTCGGCCTGCGCGACGGCGATCCGCTGTTCGACCGCCGCGCCCGGCTCCGGGAGCGAATCGCCGGGTGCGTACCGCCCGCCGACCGCGACCGGGTGACCGCGTTCCTCGGCGAGCTCGTCGGCGCGGCGATGCCCGACGACAACGGCGCCGCCGGCGCGGCCAGCGCGGCGCTGCGGGCCGCGCGCCTGGACGCCCAGCTGATGAGCGAGCTGATGCGCAAGGCCTGGCTGGACTTCCTCCGCGCCGAGGCCGGCGCCCACCCGGTCCTGATCGTGCTCGACGACCTGCACTGGGGCGACTTCGGCACCGTGCGGTTCCTCGACGCCGCGCTGCGCGATCTGAGCAAGCAGCCGTGGATGGTGCTCGCGCTGGCGCGCCCCGAGGTGTTCGAGGTGTTCCCCAAGCTGTGGGCGGAGCGCCAGAACGTCCAGGAGCTGCGGCTCAAGGAGCTCGGCCGCAAGGCGGGCGAGCGGCTGGTTCGCCAGGTGCTGGGCGACACCGTCGGCGGCGACACCG